>CAJTRU010000108.1:6538-9123 GCA_910579085.1 uncultured Lachnospiraceae bacterium
ATTGGTAAACCTCCTGTTCATATAGCGGGGAATTATGTCCATATACAATATAGACAGTGTTTAATTTTACCCTCTGCCCTGTCTAATTTCTACCCCCTCCGTGTCCAATTTTAGTTTACCACTTCAGTTTACCACTTCAAGTACACTTATTTTTTGATATGTTTCAGTGGGGGAAGTACCCTACCCCTCCAGTTTTTCTATACTTTTGCACAGAGAATTAGTGGAAAATTTATGAACATTTCACAGTTTTTTTCTACCACTTCATGAAACATTGGGGATTCGACCCCCCAGACATGTAATGCTTTTGTAAAGCTTTGTACTGCTTTCACATGCTGCTCTTTGTTGTTTTATAGCCATTGCACTACATATAGTAGTATTTTGCAACCGCCAGAAACATTTTATCTTTTATGATAGCTTTGGAGGTATTGTTATGATTTATAATCTCGGTGATAAACTAAAATCTGCCCGTATCCAAAATAACCTTTCAAGAAAGGTCGTTGCCCAGCGTATCGGAGTTTCTGTCAGTATGGTTGGACTGTATGAATCTGATGTACGCCAGCCTTCCCTTTTCATACTCATCAAACTTGCTGCCATTTATAAAGTATCTGTTGACTATCTTCTTGGTATTGAAACAAATAAACAAAATAGCTTATGTCTTGATGGACTTACCAGCAAACAGATTGAAGCCTTAAAAATGACAGCCGAATGTTTCCGTAACCTGAATAAATGATATGGGATAATTTCATTTGTTTCTTTAGGCTTGTTTTACATATTTAACCTATGTACAGATTTACCTTGTCCATGGCTGACTTTACCATTCTTTGCAGTACATGAAGGCTTCTTATGATATGCCCGTCATCTTCATTTTCTGCTAAGGATATCTCCAGCAGCTGCATGATGTTTAACACCTCCTCCAGCTCTTCCTTTATTTCCACTGCCTGTTCTGACTCTTTTATCATGTTCTTTTCTTCCATGTTACCATTCCTTCCTTTCAATATATGTTTTCCGTTTTCTTTTGTAAGTACACTTCCAATATTCCCATGCTTCTATCATTTTCTATCTTGCAAAGTGTTCTTTTATTCCAGCTTCTAAATATAAACAAATCTGCTTGCCGCACCATTCATCTATGTACAGGGGATATGGTTTCTATGTTTGTTGTATTTTTGACATTATAATTATCCTCATCTGTTATTTCTTTCATTCCTCTTAAATTCATTCACTTTACAGGCAGGACTGGCGGTATACATTTCTTTTTGGTGATGCAGCTGGATATTCTCCTATGACTGGTAAAAATGCTCCTGATGTCTTTTTACTTAACTGATGTATTATATGAACGCATTCAGGCTATCTGTTTTTTTCAATTCGGCATACTGATTTTCTTTTGATATATTCCTGTCTAAATTTAGATGCCCTTTTGTCTAAATTTAGATGCCTGTCATCGCCCCCATATCCCCACTCATCATGTACGAAACTATCAAATCCTAATGTTAAATTTCTCATATAAGTCAAATCTTTCCTTTTCATCTTCCCTCAATTTTTCTATTGCATTATATGCATTATAGATTGTAGGTCGTGAACAACCTGTAACTTCCATTATTTTATTATTACTCATTCCATTCTTCTTCATCTGCCATATGTTCCATTTATCGTATCCGCTACCTTTTGCCAGCTGCGCCCCTTTGTTTAAACGCCCCTTTTTGTCACGTCTGATATTCCTTTCTCTGTTAAATGCCTCCTTCATCCCTATCTCTATCATATTGTCCCAGTATAAACTATCGTACAAAGTATCCTCTGGCTCATAATCATCAAATATTTCCTCGTAATAAATGTCATTTGTTGAACCACCTGTATCTTCTTCCTCCTCTTCCTTGTCCCAGTCATCATAATCAACAAATATCTCCTTTATGTCAGCAAATAATTCTTTTAATTCCTTATTACTCATAATTACATCCTCCTAAAAATCTTTTCATCCCTCCGGAGTCTGCCAGTTTTTTATGAAAGCAAACTGAACATTGATATTGTTTTGATGCCACACGCTACTTTCATATCCACCAATAAGACTTGGGAGAAAAACCCTTCCCTCCTTCCGTTATAACTCCTGTCATCTTTGTTCTATGTTTTGGATTGTAAACACTAGAATACTGAATACCAGAAATCTTATATGATACCCTTCAAAGACAATGAGAATTTTTTCTTGTTCCCCCAAATCTCTGGAAGATTGTAACGCCATGGCATCTATGTTTCCATAGTGATGTTGCCAGAATAAGCTTAATTTTTTTAGCCATTTCACATATTTATTCAATTCATTACTTTTGAAACTTTTCCTTTGCAGGTACATATTGTTTCATTTAAAAATCTATTATCTCATTCTCTTCATACTCTGCCACTTTCCTGTAGAATGTGCTTCTGCTGATTCCCAGTTGTCTGCTTGCACCTACAGCTGTCAGTTTTTCATATTTCCATTTATGGTATATTTCTTCAAAGTTCTCCAGCTTCTTTTCTGGTCTGCCCTTATACTTTCCCTGCTCCTTTGCTATTTCGATTCCCTCTCTCTGCCTTTCTTTGATATACTCCCTTTCTAACTC
>CAJTRU010000109.1:0-804 GCA_910579085.1 uncultured Lachnospiraceae bacterium
TTACTGGCAAGGAAAGGATATTAATGGCAAGGGAAAAATTAAAAGAAGCCCGCCAGAAGGCAGGCATGACACAGAAGCAGGTAGCGGAGTACCTGGGGATTACAACCAGAGCTTATCAACGCATAGAAAACGGAGAAAGAACAGGAGAAATAGAAACCTGGGATTTACTAGAAGATTTATTCTGTATAAATCAAAGAAAATTAAGGGAACTTGCGTCCAGCTAGTTCATCAAGTGAAACCTGGAATACATCTGCAAGCATGATTAAAATATCAAGTTTGGGTTCGCGTTCCCCTGCTTCATAACGCTGGTATGCACGTACAGTAATTTTTAGTTTTTCAGCAAGTGCTTTTTGCGTAAGGTTTGACGCTTCGCGGTAATATTTCAAATTTTTATTAAGCGTATTCATAGTATCCTCCTAAAAAATATATTGACAACGACCAAAATGGACACTATAATAAAACTGACGACCAAAATGGACGTTAAAATATAAAAGCAGTTGTAATATTTTATTTTATCACGACTAAAAGGGAGGTTGCAACATGGAACTTGCATTTAAAATTGAAGATGCTGCAAGCGAAGCAAACGCTTTCAAGAGTTTATTCCTGGCAACAATAGAAGCAGCGTTCAATAGTGATTACGGTGTGGAAGAATATGAAGCAGCATTTAATTTTCTTTATAATCTGGCATTTGAACATTCAGAGCGTTTGAAAACATTGGAAAAAGAAGCGTTTATGTTGTTAAAGGAAGAAAAGAAGAAAGCCGGGGATATGCAGGAAGAAAACAATGGAAAAATAACCAGGGAC
>CAJTRU010000109.1:1461-2298 GCA_910579085.1 uncultured Lachnospiraceae bacterium
ATAGTCCCAGTGACCAACATCCCAGAAGCAGGGAAGAAAAAAACAGGTGTTACCTGCCAGAAACAGAAGAACCTTAATGATAAAAGGAGTAAAAGGCGTTTTGTACAAATAGCACATGCCAACTTTGGGCATGGTGATTACCACATCTCCCTTACATACAACAATGCACATCTTCCTTTAAGCCTTAGTGAAGCAGAAAAAGCAGTGCATAACTATTTAAACAGGGTAAAACGCAGGATGAAAAAGAAAGGCAAAGAACTTAAATGGATGCTTGTGACAGAATACACACCAGAAGAAGAGGACGGGCAGCAGATGGTTCTTGAAGGCATGGAGGATAAAAGGACAAAGCCAGTCAGGGTACACCACCATTTAATCATTAATGGAGGTTTAAGCCGTGATGAACTTGAACTTCTGTGGAGCACCACACGCATAAACTGGAATAAAATCCATGATGCAGGGTATTGCCGCAGCATAGACAGGATTGGCTTTATTAACTGTGACAGGTTACAGCCTGATGAAAATGGTCTTGAAGGGCTGGCAAATTACATCAATAAACGTAAAAAAAGCGCGCGGAAATGGAGCACTTCACAAAATCTTGAAAAGCCAAAGGAAAATAAGAACGATTACAAGTACAGCTTTAAAAAATTGCGTGAAATGGCAAAGACACCAGAAGATAAAGAGGTATGGCGCAGGCAGTATAAAGGCTATGAACCTGTAAAGATAGATTACCAGTATAATATATACACTGGATGGAGCGTATACCTCCGCTTGCGGAAACTGCCAGACAGCAAATGTGGATAATTGTGGATAACTGTGGATAACATGTTGATAACTCTT
>CAJTRU010000109.1:2318-8945 GCA_910579085.1 uncultured Lachnospiraceae bacterium
ACATAAAGACAGATAGCAGGAAAGCTTTTTTGAAACATAATATTTATAAATACATATATTACAAGAAAAAGGCTTGTAACTCTCGGAGGTCTAACGTTTGTTAGACATAAAGGCAGTAAAGAAGGTGGCTGTTTTGGAAGTTAGTATTTATATACACATAAGTAATAAAGATAAAACCAGTAATATGGTAAAGGCTGATGCACTCCTGGAATTTATAGACAACAAGGGTAAGCCACATACCAGGATGGCAGAAACCACGGAGGAAGGCGGCACAAAAAACAGCATAGCCTTAAAGGCATCAGTGCAGGCTTTAAAAATGCTGGTTAAACCATGCACAGTAACCATATATACAGACAATACATATATAAAATCATGCGTGGTAAATGGCTGGATGCAGAAATGGCAGCAGGACAGCTGGGTAAAGCCAGATGGAAGTGTGCCAGCAAATATAAACCTGTGGAAGGATTTTTACATTTCTTCACAGATACATGAAATAAAATTTATGCCATATAAAAAGCGGCAGGAATTTAAAATTAAAAACAAGGAGGGACAGGATGGCAGGGACTAAAAGTATTATAACAGATTACAAAGACATATGCTTCTTTTGCGGGAAACCAGCAGAGTGTGAACACCATCTTCTGTTTGGCAACGGCACAAGGAAACTTGCGGAAGAGGACGGGTTAAAAGTGCCAGCATGTAACCAGTGCCATACACTTGGAACAGTGACAGGGCGCATCCATGATAATGTAATGGCGGAGAAGCTGTCAAAAATGTTGGGACAGGCGGTATTTGAGTTAGAAGTTGGTGACAGGCAGGACTTTATGGCGCGTTATGGCAAATCTTACTTATAGGGGGAAATAAATTGGGATGCCGTATTTGTGGGAGACATATGCTTAAAATTGCCAGCATATGTCCAGAGTGTTTAAAAACATCTGGAAATTGTACAAATGACATAGAAAAATTGCAACATATAGACAATATTATAAGCATTACATCTGGCAGCAGGAATATTAAGAAATGCATCAGGAGTATAATGGAACTGCCAGCATATCTGGAAGGTGGTGGGAAGGATGCTAAAGAAAAGGACTGGAAATTACCAGCCCAGGAAAGAAAATATAATAACATATAACAGATATAAACCAAACAGGAAGGCCAGACGGCTGGGGATAAAACCAGAAAAAACACCAGAACAGGAAAAGGAAGAAAAGCGCAGGGCTGTACAGGAAATTATAAAAAACAGTGCGCTTATAAGCAGGAAATTAAAACAGATTGTGCCCTGTGGCATGGATTATCCTTCATACACAGGATATCTTAAAAAGAAACAGCAGGAAGCAGGGGAAAATATGGGGAAAGACAGAAGGCAGCAGTAAAAGGAGGGCTTGTATATTATGGAAAACCGTAAAGTTGAAGCGGTATTAAAATTTTACAGGGACATTGATTTAGATATCAGGCTGGACTACAAGCTTCTTGCAGAAACTAAAGGGATATATAATACCCTGGAAGGCGTTGTTTATGACGGGCTGCCACGTGGCAGCAGCCTTTCTGACCAGACAGCTGGCTTTGCTGTTGTAATAGCAGGTACAGAAACATCTGCACGTATAAAAACACTTGAAAGGGAGATTAACGAACTTGAAATTTTAAAAACAGAAATTCTAACAGAAATATTATCCCTTCCACCTGTACATAAAAATGTTATTTATTATTTCTATATAAAAAACCGTAAATGGGAATGGATATCGGAACATATTAATTACAGTGTGCGTCAGAGCCAGAATATAAGACGTGCAGCTTTAGAAAATCTGGGCAGGAAAATTGAAAAAAACAAAATTATATCAGAAAGCTGGATTATAAAAAAAATCACTTAAAGACTGCGTACTGTTGCGCATTTTCTGTGGTATATTGTAATTGCAGTGGATGTGCATGGCAGCAGGAAAACAAAATATCCTGCTGCTTTTGGATATTGTGAAAAATATTAATATTTTAAAAAATGCATATGTCCAGAAGACGAAAATTTCTAAAAATACAAAAATAAACAAAGGAGGTGTAAATTTTGGCAAGAAAAAGAGATAAAAACAGGGATAAAGCTAAGGAATTTTTTTTGGAAAGCAATGGCCTGGCTGGAAATGGTGAAATTGCGGAAAAACTTGGCGTAGATTCTGCAAAAATAAGAAAGTGGAAATGCATAGACAAGTGGAAAGAAACACTGGAAAAAATGCCTAAAAAAAGGGGTGCGCAGAAAGGTAATAAAAATGCAGCTGGACATGGCGCACCTTTTGGAAATAAAAATGCAGAAACACATGGTGCATACAGCAGCATATACCTTAAAAACCTTTCTGCGGAGGACAGGGCATTTATAGAATCGCTTACGCTGGATGTAACAGAAAACATGCTGGTGGAGCTGCGCGTACTTAAAGCCAAGGAAAGGGATTTGCAGAGACGTATTAACAGTTATACATCAGAGGGTGCAAAGGGGCTGTATACAGATAAGGTGGTGGAAATGCGTACCCCTGGTGGCGTAATGGGTGGCAGGGATGTCACATATCCAGGGGGCAGTACATGTACATCCCTTAGTATGGCCATGGAAACAACAGTAAAATCATCAGCGTTTGAAAGGGTACAGATACTGGAAGCAGAGTGGAACAAGGTGCATGGCAGGATAATAAAGCTGTTGGACAGTATCAAGTCATACGAAACAGAGCAGCACAGGATACAGATAGAAGAGAAGAGGTATACACTGATGGAACAGAAGGCAAGCGGGGTGTATGACATAGACCCTGTGGATGCCTGTCTGGACTGTGGGGAAGTGGAAGGCAGGGACGGAGGGGATGGATGAAAGACATATGGCTGCCATTCCAAGGTACTGTAGGGCTTTATTTCTGCCTGCGCGTACAGGGACCCCAGGGGTGGTTTAGTTATGTAATGAAAAATCACAGTTCCAGAAAACCACAAATTTTTTACAGGGGGTGTTTTTTTGAAACTTTATGACAAAAATGCACTTGCAAGGTTTCTTGGTATGACGCCTAAAAATATAGACAGGCTTGTCCAGAAGGGGATTTTAAAACCAAAGCTGGGAAACCTGTTCGTGCCTGGGGAGGCTGTCCGTTCATATATAGTGTATTTGCGTGGGAAAAGCCCAGAGGCAGCAGATTTTAATGAGGAAAGGGCAAAGCTTACCAGGGCAAAGAGGCAGAAAGCGGAATTGGAACTGTCAGTTGCAGAGGGAGGGCTTCACAGTTCGGAGGACATAGAAAAGGTCATGTCCACAATGTTAATAAACTTTAAAAGCCGCCTCAGTGCACTCCCGGCAGAAGAAGCAGACAGGCTGGCAGTAATGACAGACAAGGTTAAAATATTTAAACACCTTAATGCCAGGGTAAAAGAAATTTTAACTGAACTGTCCAATTTTGAAGAAACTTTTCAAGAGGTAATAAAAGAAGATGGAAAGGAAGACAGTTGAACTTTTTAAAAGGATATTCAGGGTGCTTGAACCGCCACCAGACCTTACATTGTCACAATGGGCAGACAGATACCGCCGCCTGCCAAGCGAATCAGGCAGCAGGGGCGGGCACTGGGACACGTCAAAAGCACCCTGGCAGCGTGAAATAATGGATGCCATAACAGATATATCCGTTGAAAAAGTAGTAGTGATGTCTGCTGCCCAGATGGGAAAGACAGACGCCTTCCTGGTCAACACAGCTGGCTATTATATGCACTATGACCCGTGCACAATGTTATGTATGCAGCCTACACTGTCAATGGCAGAAACTTTCAGTAAAGACCGTATTATGCCAACAGTAAGGGAAACACCTGTATTAAGGGATAAAATAAATGACAAAAGCAGGACAAGCGGGAATACAATATTCAAGAAGACATTTCCAGGCGGACGCCTGACAATGACGGGCGCAAACTCACCAACAGAATTAAGAAGCCGTCCCGTGCGTGTGCTTCTTGCGGATGAAATAGATGCCTACCCTGCAACAGCAGGGACAGAAGGCGACCCCCTTGTGCTGGCTGGCAAACGCCTTACAACATACTGGAACCGTAAGGAAGTATATACAAGCACGCCCACAATTAAAAGGGTTTCACGCATTGAAATGGCATATAACCATTCAACAATGGAAGAGTGGAATGTGCCCTGCCCTGCATGTGGGAAATTGCAGCCGCTTGTGTGGGAAAATGTCGCATATGAACTTGACAGTGAAGGGGAAGTTATTAAGAGTTCCTATATATGTGCGGAATGTGGCACTGTAAGCCCAGAGGCAGTGTGGAAAGAATATTTTGGTAAAGGGAAATACATAGCAGGGCATCCGAAAAGAAAGACCAGGGGTTTCCACTTTAATTCCCTGGCATCAACTTTTTTTGGCTGGGAAAAGATTATAAAGGGCTATATCGAAGCAGACGAGGCAGAGAAAAAAGGTAATTCCCATCTTATGAAAGGCTGGGTAAATACAGAAATGGGGCTTCCGTATGAGGGCGAGTGCAAAAGTATTGACAGGGATGCGCTGTATAAACGCCGTGAGAAATATAACTGTGAAGTCCCACAGGAAGTAATAGCACTTACAGCAGGGGTTGATACACAGGATGACAGGTTCGAGGTTGAAGTTGTAGGATGGGGTGTGGGTTTTGAATCTTATGGGATTGTATTTAAAAGGATTTATGGGGATTTAAAGCAGGATGAAGTCTGGCAACGCCTGGATGAATTTCTTGCACAAGGTTTTAAAAAAGCAGACGGCACAGAATTAAAGATTTACCGCTCCTGTATGGATTCAGGCGGGCATTTCCCTAATAAAGTATATAAGTTCTGCCGCCAGAGGATGGCAAGAGGGATATTTGCCATAAAAGGGAAAGGCGGTGAACGTCCTTTTGTACCTAACCCAAGCAAAAACAACAGGGAAAGGGCATATTTATTCATACTTGGCGTAGATACAGGGAAGTCCCTCCTTATGCAGAGGCTTGACATTGAAAAGGAAGGACCAGGCTACTGCCATTTCCCAAAAGACGAAACGGGTTACATAAGAGGTTATGATAAAGATTATTTCAAAGGGCTGGCAGCAGAAAAACAGGTACTTAAATATAATAAAAGCGGATATCCTTATTATGCCTGGGAAATGACAGGGGAAACAAAGCGCAATGAACCTCTTGACTGCCGCAATTATGCGCAGGCGGCAATAGAAATATCAGGGCTTTCACTTAAAGAACCACCAAAGACAGAAGAAACAGTAAAACAGCAACCTGCAAAGAAACGGAAACGCAGGGTGAGAAGCGGAGGTATAACATAATGGCAGGGATTACACTGGAAACAGCAAAAAGGCATCTGGAAATGTGGCTTGAAACAGAAGAGGAAATAGCGGTAAACCAGTCCTATACAATCAAGGATAAATCGTTCACAAGGGCAGACTTAGGACAGGTAAGGAAAGAAATAGATTACTGGTCTGCCAAAGTGGCAGCACTTGAAAACCTTAAAACCAGAAAAGGCAGGAACAGGCCATACAGGATAGTGCCAAGGGACTTGTAAGGGCAGAATTTGTTGAAAACTGGCAGGATATGTGGTAAAATCCAGATGTTACCATCCCCTATAAAGGTACAGAAAGGGGGTGTTTGTCATGGAATGGTTTTTGACATTCCTGGTTTCCGTTATGGCAGGTATTGTATGTAACATTATCTGCAAATGGCTGGACGGTAAACATTAGCTGGTAGCCAGCCTGTGGGTTTAAGCCTTCCCATAGTACATAATATAGGAATAGAAAAGCTCCTGGACGCAACCCAGGAGCTTTTCGTTTGCTGTTTGTCATGAAATTTTTTAACATTCCTAGCTGGATATAAATATATCATAGATACCAGGTAAAATCAAGTACATGTAAATAAATATCATTTTGCGTGTATCAAAAACATTACAGTTTCTTTTCAATGCCTTTTAACGAGCTTGAATTATTTCTATAGTTGGTCTCATAAATTTCCTGGTAAATTACCTATAGTGTGTCAATGCCCTTAAACGGGCTACATCCATTTCTACAGATAATTCAAAACATGCTATCAATACAACAAATAGTGTGTCAATGCCCTTTAACGGGCTTACATCATTTCTACAATAGCAAAAAATTTGAATGGGATATATATTCAAGTGTTGTCAATGCCCTTTAACGGGCTGCATCCATTTCTACCGACACCAACACCTGTACCACCGACACCAACACCTGTGTGTCAATGCCCTTTAACGGGCTACATTCATTTCTACTTAAGCAAGCGGGCTTCGACATAGATGGAGACTTGATTGCGTCAATGCCCTTCAACGGGCTTACTTCATTTCTACGACTATATCCAGTTTAATAAAACTGGTAATTTGGTAATGTGTCAATGCCCTTCAACGGGCTTACTTCATTTCTACCCTGACACTTGGGAAGTCCCTGTTTATAAGGCTTTGAAGGGCGCGTTTTCCCCAAGATTTTTTAAATTATTACAAAAGTGTTACATTCTGCCTGTTTTTTGGTTTTTCTGAATTTTGGTAATTACTTATGAAATATTTTATCACATTTTTTTGATATATGGCAATATTTTTTTAAAACTAAAAAAGTTCTTGACTTTTGGAAGACATAATTGTATTATGAATTATGGAAGACAAAAGAAAGG
>CAJTRU010000110.1 GCA_910579085.1 uncultured Lachnospiraceae bacterium
TGGAAAACCCTGTGTCCGTTAATCCACAAAAACAGGATAACTGCAAATTATCCTGCATACAGTTTATTGTACAGGAATTTTGAAACGGACGTGGGCTATATTTAAAATATGGTGGAAGAAATATCAATTATTTGGTATACTATATACAAATTAAAAGTTTTGGAGGTTATCATGGCGAAGATAAAACCATTTATGGCAGTAAGGCCAGATGAAAAAGTGGCAGAAAAGGTGGCAGCATTGCCATATGATGTTTATAACAGGCAGGAAGCAAAGGAGGCGGTTAAGGACAATCCTCTGTCTTTCTTAAGGATAGACAGGGCAGAAACACAGTTGCCAGACAGCATAGATACATATGCTCCTGAAGTATATGCAAAAGCAAAAGAGATTTTTGAAAGTTTTGCATCTGATGGCACTTTTATTACTGATAATGACAGGTGTTACTATATATACCAGCTTGCAATGGACGGCAGGAAGCAGGCAGGTATTGTTGCATGTGCAAGCATTGATGATTATATTAACAATGTTATTAAAAAGCATGAAAATACAAGGGAAGAGAAGGAACAGGACAGAATAAGGCATATAGATACATTAAGTGCACAGACAGGCCCTATATTCCTTGCATACCGTTCCCAGACATGTATTAATAATATAGTTGCAAGGATTATATCAGAGGACAGGCCATTATATAATTTTACTTCAGATGATGGTATAGGACATGCGGTATGGAAAGTGTCAGATGAATGTGATATAACTACAATAGAAAATTCCTTTGCGGCTATAAGTGATATTTATATAGCAGACGGGCACCACCGTGCTGCTTCTGCTGTTAAAGCAGGGCTTAAAAGGCGTGAAGCCTGCCCGGGTTATAATGGCACAGAAGAGTTTAACTATTTCCTTTCAGTGCTGTTTCCAGATGAAAGCCTTATGATTATGGATTATAACCGTACAATCAGGGATTTAAATGGCCTTTCAAGGGAAGAATTTATGGAAAAGGTAAAAGAAAACTTTGGCATAAATGAACTTAGTGGTGCAGTGCATCCATCAAAAAAAGGTGAGGTGGCAATGTACCTGGACAAAAAATGGTATATGCTTTCTGCAAAGGAAGAACTTTTCCAGGACAAAGATGCAGTAGCATCCCTTGATGTGTCAATACTACAGGATTATCTGCTTTCACCAGTGCTTGGCATAAAAGACCCAAGGACAGATTTAAGAATTGATTTTATTGGAGGGATAAGAGGGCTTGAAGAACTTGAAAAAAGGGCAGATACTGATATGGAAGTATCATTTGCAATGTATCCAGTTCCAATATCTGAATTGTTTGCCGTAGCAGATGCAGGGCTTTTAATGCCGCCTAAATCCACATGGTTTGAACCAAAACTAAGGAGCGGGCTGTTTATACACAGGATTTAGCAGTTAAAGCGGATATCCGCAATCCCCGTTCCTGTAAGCAGGCACTGGCAGCCTGCCTGTTTACAGGACAGCCAGGGCTTATTATGCCTGGGACAAAAAGACAATGTTATATGGGTTTGGGACAGTTTAGCGTATATAGCGCAGAAAAGAGGGATTATGAATAAAAAATTATATGATTTAATGGACTGGGAAGCTATTGAGAGTATTGTGTACTCAGAGGAAGACCATCCAGACAGGATATTAGGCGCACATAAGGTGAAAAATGGCATACTTGTACACACATTTCTGCCAGATGCTGTTTCTGTCCAGCTTAAGGTTAAGTCAACTGGCAAATGCTATGATATGGAAGAAGCTGATGAGGCAGGCCTTTTTGCAGTGCTGCTTCCAGGCAAAAAAACAGAACCTTATACATTTATTGCAAAATACGATGGCTCTGCCAAAATTGAGCTGGAAGACCCATACCTTTATACAGATATTATAGGTGAAAGTGATGCAAAACGCTTTGAAAGCGGCACATATTATGATGTTTATAATTGTTTTGGCGCACATCCTGTTGCAATAGATGGATGCCTGGACAATGCAGATGTAAGATGGGATGTTACAGAAGATACAGATAAAAACAAGAAAAAAACTACAGTATATGGTGTACATTTTGCTGTATGGGCACCAAATGCTGTACGTGTAAGTGTAACTGGTGATTTTAATTTCTGGGACGGCAGGCGCCACCAGATGTGCAGAGTTGGCAATTCAGGGATATTTTCATTATTTGTTCCTGAAATTTCAGTTGGTGACATCTATAAATATGAGATTAAAAAAGATTACCAGACAGTATTTTTAAAGACCGACCCATATGGTTTTGCATGTGAACAGCGCCCGGATAATGCAAGTGTTGTGGCAAACCTGGAAACATATAAGTGGAATGATAGTGAATGGCTTGAATCAAGAAAAAAGAAAGACTATAAAAAATTACCTGTTTCGGTATATGAAGTCCATCTTGGTTCATGGCGCAAGAAAAAGCATGATGGCAATGATGCCCCTAAATGTGATGAGGAATTCCTTAACTACCGTGAAATTGCACCTCTGCTTGCAGAGTATGTTAAGGAGATGGGTTATACACATATTGAAATTATGCCTGTTATGGAACATCCGCTGGATGAGTCATGGGGATACCAGGTGACCGGGTATTATGCAGTTACTTCAAGATATGGCACGCCACAGGATTTTATGTATTTTATTGATTATATGCATAAGAAAAACATTGGTGTAATACTTGACTGGGTTCCTGCACATTTCCCAAAGGATGCAAACGGCCTTGCAAGGTTTGACGGGACTTGCACTTATGAAAATGCTGATACAAGAAGAGGGGAACATCCTCACTGGGGTACTCTTATATTTGATTATGGCAGGCCGGAAGTTGATAATTTCTTAATTGCAAGTGCATTATTCTGGATTGACAAATACCATGCTGACGGAATAAGGATGGATGCAGTTGCTTCAATGCTTTACCTTGATTATGGCAAACAGGACGGGGAATGGCTGCCTAATATATATGGAGGTAATGAAAACCTTGAGGCAATAGAGCTGCTTAAAAGGCTTAGTGACGTTTTCCATAAAAGGAAAGACGGGGCGCTCCTTATTGCAGAGGAGTCAACAGCATGGCCAAAGGTTACTGGCAGTACAGATGATAACGGGCTTGGCTTTGATTTTAAATGGAATATGGGCTGGATGAACGATTTTACAGGCTATATGCAGACAGACCCGCTTTATAGGAAAGGCAGGCATGGGACACTTTTATTCAGTATGGTTTATGCCTATAGTGAGAACTTTGTGCTTGTATTTTCACATGATGAAGTTGTGCACCTGAAAGCGTCAATGCTTATGAAAATGCCTGGAAGCATGGAGCAGAAGTATGCGAACCTGCGTGCTGCATATGGTTTCATGATGGCACACCCTGGCAAAAAGCTTATGTTTATGGGGCAGGAATTTGCACAGGAAGAAGAATGGAATGAAAAGGTGAGCCTTCCATGGAAAGAAGCAGAAGAACCAGAACACAATATATTCAGGGAGTATACTAAGGCATTGGGCCAGTTTTATTTAAAACACCCGTCGCTTTATGAAAATGATTATGATGAGGAATGTTTTGAATGGATAAGCAGCATGGATGCAGACCACAGTATAGTTACATTTGTAAGAAAAACAGAAGATGAAAGCGAGATACTTTTATTCCTGTTTAACTTTACACCTGTTGTATATGAAAATTTCAGGATGGGTGTGCCATTTGAGGGCAAATATAAGGAGATATTTAATAGTGATGATACTATTTATGGCGGGACAGGCCATGTAAACAGGAGACAGAAAGTTTCTAAAGGAGTATCATGGGATGGCAAAGATAACTCAATAATAGTTGAAGTGCCTCCGCTTGGCATGAGTGTATGGAGCTGCATGCCTGTATAACCTGGCACTAGCAGCAGAAAGGCAGGTTGTAATGGCATTATTATCCAGGGTATACAGCATGTGCCTGTTGTCTGTTGGGGATATTACTTCAATGGCAGGCAGTGAAATTGAACTTGAAGATGTAGGAAAAGTTATAAATTCAGGGGTTTCCAGTGAAGAGAAGACTAATTTTATTATACAATATATACTTGCACAGAGAGAACCTCTTTTAAACTTTTTTAAGACACTGGTTTTTGCTTTAATTGTATTTTTAATTGGCAGGAGAATTGTCAAAGCGCTGCTTAAAATGACTAACAGGGCGATGGAACGCAAGGACGTAGAAGTAAGCATACAGAAGTTTGGAATGTCATTTGCAGGGTTTGCATACAATATCCTTCTTGTATTTATTGTTGCAGGGATACTTGGCATTGGTACAAATTCCATAGTTGCAATGCTTGGTTCAGCAGGGCTTGCCATAGGGCTTGCCCTCCAGGACAGTATGTCAAACCTTGCAGGGGGTGTACTTATACTTCTGCTTAAGCCATTTAAAGTCGGGGATTATATTATTACATCTGGCGAAGAAGGTACAGTTACAAGCATAGATATTTTCTATACAAGGATACATACTACTGACAATAAAGTTATAGTAATTCCAAATGGGACAATATCCAGTTCAAATGTCACTAATACTTCAAACCAGCAGGAGAGGATGCTGGTACTGGATTTTATGGTGCATTACAGTGCCAGGACATCAGATGTCAGGGAACTGGTATTAGAAATACTGCATAATGAAGAACATATATGCCAGGATAAAGATATGAGTGTTGTTATATGTGCGTTAAATCCGCTGCGCGTAAAGATGCAGGCTAAAGCATGGGTTAAAAACAGTGAATACTGGGCCACAAAATTTGCCCTGCTTGAAAAGATTAAAGATACTCTTACGGAAAATGGAATTGATATTTCATGACATGTGTTGTACAATTATTGTTATTAGAAAAAGAAAGCTGGTGAGATAAAGTGGTAAAGTATTATAAGACAGATGACAGAAAAATCCATGAGGAAAACGGGCCGGCAGACGGGGTGTGGATAGATATGTACAACCCTACAATAGCAGAAGGGGAGGAGATAGCTAAGAAGCTTGGCATAGATATAAGCGACCTTCTCGCACCGTTGGATGATGAGGAAAGTTCACGTATTGAACTTGAGGATGGTTATACACTTATACTTGTGGATATCCCGGCACTTGAAATCCGCCATGATAAAGAAGCTTATACCACAATACCTCTTGGCATTATACTTGCAAATGACATGATTATTACAGTGTGTTCTGAGGAAACCCCTATATTACAGGCATTTGTAAATGGAAGGGTTAAGGAATTCAGCACAAAGAAAAAACTCAGGTTTGTATACCAGATACTTTTCAGGATAGCCTCTTACTACCAGGTAAACTTAAGGATTATTGACAAGAAGCGCACAGAGATAGAGGAACGTATAGACGACAATACAAAAGATGTTGATTTAATTGATTTACATGCCCTGGAGTCAACGCTTGTATACTTTGCAACATCGTTACGTGCTAATGCAGTTGTGCTTGACAGGCTTACAAGGTATAAAAGGCTTGAACAGTACCCTGATGACAAGGAGCTGCTTGGGGATGTAATTGTTGAGAACCAGCAGGCTATAGAAATGACAACAATATACAGGGACATTATAAATGGTACAAGGGACTTAATGTCATCAGTAATTGACAACAGGCTTAACAATGTGATGAAAACCCTTACAAGCATTACACTTGTAATGGGTATTCCTACGCTTGTATCAGGTATCTACGGGATGAATGTAAGCAGTATACCACTTGCTACAACGCAGTATGGTTTTGGGCTTATATGCCTTTTGATTGTAATTATATGCATTGTACTGCTGGCAATACTGCGCCATAAGCGTTTCCTGTAGCTAATGCCTTGTCTGTAAATTACTTTATAATAAAAAGCACAATGAAAGGACTGAATTTTATGGATGCACCAAAAGACAGGCAGGACTTTGGATTTATAGGTTTCGGGCTTATAGGCGGTTCAATAGCACGTTCACTGCGCCGCCTGTACCCGGATGCCAGTATTATGGCATATAATTATTACGAGGACAGGCCGCACCCAAAGCTTGAAATGGCAGCAGAAGAAGGAGTATTATCAAAGATTAGCACATCACTAGGGGATTTTTCGGGATGTGATGTGGTATTTTTGTGCGCGCCAGTTATTACAAACGTTTCATATCTTGCACAAGTTGCACCATATATTACAGAAGACTGTATTATTACGGATGTAGGAAGTGTTAAAGGCAATATACACAAAGCTGTAAAAGAACTTGGGCTTGAACGCAATTTTATAGGCGGGCATCCAATGACAGGCTCTGAAAAGACAGGTTATGACAATTCAGGTGCAGAGTACCTGGAGGGTGCATATTACATACTTACCCCAACAGAAAAGACCCCGGCAGAATTCACAAACTGGATGCAGGGTTTTGTTACTGCATCAGGTTCAATATGTGAAGTTATGGATTATGCCACACATGACATGGTAACAGCAGCAATAAGCCACTGTCCGCATGTTATTGCCTCGTCACTTGTAAACCTTGCTGCATCACATGACAAAGACGGGATTTATAAGAAACTTGCTGCTGGCGGTTTTAAAGATATTACAAGGATTGCATCTTCATCACCTGGAATGTGGCATAATATATGCATGGCAAACCCAGAGTGTATAACAGTGCTGTTAGATGAATATATAAATATACTGGAAGATATTAAAAATGCCATTACTACAGGTAATGACAGCGCAATAATGGAATTTTTTGGAAATGCAAAACAGTACAGGGACAGTATAAAGTAAAGGCAGACAAGCGGACTTGCCAGAAAGGAAAAAAGCATAATGCAGGGAAATATTAAAGGTACTGTTAAGGACAGTATTTTCTGTAACCTGTTTAAAACCAGGAAGTAAAAAGAGAGGGTGTAAAGAAATGAGTGAGAGAGAAAAATTAAAAGCAGTCATTGACCGTTTGCCAGAATACAAAATTGCATATATAGCTAATTTGATTTTTAGTATTGAAAAAACAGATATTGAGGAAATAGAGCCAGACGAGTGGGACTTGAAAATGATTGAAGAAGCAAGGGCAAATAACGATGGTTCAGCGGTGTCGTTTGAAGAACTTCTCGAAAGAGAGGGTTTGACATATGCCGATTTATAAAATTATTTTTGAGAAAGAGGCGCAAAAGTTTCTTGATAAACAGGACAAAAATAAACGCCTGCGGCTTTACAGGGCTATTTATAAACTTCCAGAGGGTATGGATATAAATGCTACATGACTTTCGGAAAGGTATTCTTTGTTGGTTTCTTCAGATAGTTATCTTCCATCTGGTTTTTCGGGCTATACACTTGACCATGTAGATTTTTGTTTTGATAATATTGATGGGAAAAATATTGTTTTTGTATATGCAAGAAACCCAGAGGAAAATATTGAAAGCTTGTATTATGAAACTGTTGGCTTTGAAGGAGAAAATGATTATAATATATGGATGGAAAAATTTACACATCCATACATGAAAGTTGTGTCTGGTAAAGATGGAACACTTGATATACAAGGCGTAGATTATAAATAAAGAAGGTTTTTAATATACCATAATAAACCATATATTTACAAATGGCATTTATAATGACCTGTATTTTATGGCTGGTGGCAAATTAACTTAACCCCATTAAGCAAGCCTTTTAGGGGGTTTTGTTTAATGGGGTTAAATGTTCATCATAAAAAAGGACAAATTTCCCAAACAGTTCCGAATCTAACATATTACACCATTTATCCCGGTTAAGGTTTTTATGTATATAAGCAGCTTTATCTGCCTCAAATTTCTTTTTATTTTCTGCATTGTTATAATCATAATCCAGTGTTTCAAGCCAGTTATGAAATTCTGCATTAAATTTATTGATGTAATTCATATCATCATAAACATAATTATGTCCCTTATCTTCAAGGCGGATAAATTGGAAGCGTGGATTATCCTTATATTTTTCATAATATATATCATAACCATCCCGGACTGGAACGACATCATCATCTGTGCTATGTACTATCATAACATGTGCGTCAGACGCTGAAAAACCGTCCATTGCAGTATTTGAAGCGTAACTGCCATATTTTATGCGTTCATGTAATTTTACAAATGGCATTATCAGATAAATACCATTCCCGGCTTGTTTTTTCCCTTCTGTTTCAAACATATCTGATGAAGCGTTAAATCCAGAACATTCAATAACAGCTTTTACTTCAGGATGGTATGTAAGGACACTGCATACGCTGTAACCGCCCCAGCTATGTCCAAATAAGGCTATTGGCAGATTTGGGAAATTTCCGCTTTCTTCTACAAATGATATGGCGTGGCCAAGGTCTATTACGCCTTGTGGAAGCCCGCCAAGCCCTTCACCCCCACTTTCGTCATTTCCAGTAGCATCATAAGCAAAAACATAGTAGCCATGATGGGCAAAATAATTTACACAATCCATATATGAATTATGACCGCCCCCGCCAAGACCATGTGCCAAGACAATTATGCCATGCTGGTTTTCCCCTGAACTGTACATATATCCTGTAAGTTCCTGCCCTTTATCAGAAGAAAATTTATATTGTGTACGCTCTAATCCGTCAAAATCATCAATATAAAGCATTAATGGCTCATAACTTTCAAAACGTTTATTGAAATTTTCACCATATATAAATATAGCCAATGCCCAGTCACCAGCAACCAGCAGTATAGTTACAATACATAATACAGTAAGTAAAATTCTTTTTTTCTTTGATGTTTTCTTTTTCAATTTTCACTCTCCAAACTTAATATGGTAAATCCAATAAATATTGTTTTGCCTTTAGTAAAAAGTATGGTATAAGCCTGTTCATGCAGCCATATTCCGATTATACAAGAAAACACTTGGTTTTACAATAAAATTCATTAAATTTCTTTT
>CAJTRU010000111.1 GCA_910579085.1 uncultured Lachnospiraceae bacterium
CTGTTGCTCTCCCCCTGTAACTCGTCATCATGGCTCAACCTCTCGTATAATGCTGTTAAATCGTGACTCATAATCAATTCCCTCCTTTCCGCCAGTACCGCATAAAATACTATGCTGTGGCTCTTTTGTATTTATTTTGATTAAGAAGTCTTTTATAGTTTATAACTCCCGCTGCAAGTTTATATTTTTTATACTGCCTTACTGCAAAATGTTCTGGTTCTCTTGCCTCCAGTTCTTCAAACATTATATCTATTGCATTTTTAAAGTTTTCGTCATCTTCCTTTGTTTCTGAAGCATTAAGCATGTCAACCAGTGTTGTGAAATTTTTTTCCTCCTCTATGCACTCATACCAGATATACCCTATATAAGCCTGGTAAAGAAGCTTTTCTGCCTTAGTCCAGAAGTCACCGTCTGCATCCTGTTTCCCGCCTCCGTTTGTGTTTGCAACCAGGGTATCAACAAGTGTAAGTATGTCTTTCTCATCACGTATATATGCAAACGGGTTATAATGCATGGATTTTTTGAAATTAATGGTATTAAAAATTTTTATCCTGTAAGGCTCATATACCACTTTCCCATTGCCATCTTTTACAAATCCACCGTTTTCATCTGTTACAGGCACACCTTTTTCAAGCATCTTCCCACATTCATTAACCACTGTCCCCTTTGGGTCTGTTATGGCATAGGAACTGTGCATCTGCATAAGGTTTGGCTTTAAAAAGAAACGTGTCTTGCCACTCCCTGAACCCCCTGCCACAAGGACATTTTTATTCCTTGCATACTTTGGTTCTTTAGGCCTGTCTGACATTGTTAAACGTTCAGTAGCTGTAAGTATGACATTGTTTTCAAAAACATCATCAGTATATGGTTCTATATCTTTTTCATTGCCCCACCTTGCAGAACCATATTCAATGCCATGACGGTATTTTTTCGCATTTTTCCCTTTTGTGTAAACTGCTGTTTTCAGTGCTGCCCCGCATATAATTCCAGCCATTATATCTGCTGGTTTCATACTTGGCACAGGGCTTTCTGCTATCATGCTAATCCCCGCCATTGTTTCCATTACCCTGTTTAAGGTTTCACCCTCTGTAGAATGGTAAAAACATGAGAGCAGGTTTCCAGCATAAGCGCAAAGTATGTATGGGAAATTCTGCAAAAATGCTTTTTTTAAATTTATACTGCCAGCTTTCTTTACACATTCCTTTGCTTTTTTTGCAAAAGGACTGCCCCTTGCATGTGGTGTTTTTTTCTCCACATGCTTCTTTTTTGCATTGTCTGGCATGGTTTTATTCTTAATCACAGGCTTCCACCCCTTTCCCTTGTTTTAGTTTTTTCATTCTGCCTGCTGTGTTCCTGGCTTTTCACTTTAAAATGCTCCAGCATTTTTTTAATGCCAGGGGCTTTCCTTTTATGGTTGCTTGATGCAACATATTCTTTAAATGCCATTGCCATTGCATCCATGTCCCTGCCCTTAAAAAATACATAATACTTTGGCGGCTTACAGTTTTTATCTTTCTTTAATGCAAAATCAATCCCGTATTTCCTTGCAACACGCTCAAACGTCTTTATGTTTTTATCACTTATTTCAATACTGGTTACACCTGCATTTTGTCCAGTAAGTTCTTTAAGGCTCTGTTTCCCCTTTGCATACTGGTTGCTTTTCTGCTTCTGTGCTTCAAGGAACATTTTTAAAAGTTTTGCCAGTTCTGCGCCTGTGAACCTGGCACTCCTTACACACAAAGATACTACTTTCTGGTTTACTTCTTCTTCCATACACCAGCCTCCTGAAAAATATTTAAAATAAAAATAAATTTATACAGATATGGCATTATAAATTTTTTCTTCCCTCCCCCTGGATTATATTTATGCCTTGCAAAACCCTGTCAAGACTGTAATAAACGGGCTTCCAGCCCGGTCCTGACAGGGCATTGCAGGCAAAATAAACAGCAATCCAGGAAGAAAAAAAACAATACAGTTTAATTATTTTCCCATCCCAAGGAGAAGCCTGGCACGCTCCTGTGCTGTTTTTGTAGTATCATCAAGCACATGTTCTATAAAACCTGCTGCTTCATCTTCCTCCTGGAGTTTTATTTCTGCACCTGCACCATTAATTATTACATCACATACCCTGTCTATTGCACCAAGGACACCCTCTTCATTGCATCTGGCTTCCATGCTGCCAAGCATTGTTATGTTTAGTTTTTTCACTGCATCATACATGACAACCATGCTGTACATGTCCTCCAGTGTAAAAACGGTTTTCCTGCCACAGTTCCCCTTTTCTGCCCCTGTTAAAATGCCATCCGAATATCCAAGCCGGTATGCTGCCTTGCCATATATATACATATAGTCTGCTATTGCATCATCTATTGTTTCCAGCGTCTTTTTCTGTGCTGGTCTTTTTTCTTCAATGGCTTTCCTTAAATCTTTCATTGCACCCTGCAGCTTCTTCCCCTGTTTCCAGAACTCCTTATCCTTTTCCAGTTCTGCCCCTAATGCTTCATCCATACGCTTCTCTGTTATTTTCTCACTGGTGCTGCCCATTATCCTTCCCTCCGTCCTGTAAACTTTTTACTGCCTGTATCCCCAGGCTTGTATGGTAAGATAAGGTTTATGTAAGTAACCTGTGTAAGTAATATCTGTATATGTCCCACATTTTTCTGTATGGGGGTGGTGCATTTTTTTGTGGGAGGGTATTACATTTTTTTGTACCATACAGGCATGGCAGGCTTCCTGCCAGCAAATACCTTTTAAAAGCCTTACCCATAAACACCATATAAATCATGGTTTACCTGCGACTGGTAATAATGGTTTATTGTATATGGCGCATTATAAAGCGCTGCCAGAAGGTATGCTTTTATATTCATTATTTTTTTAGTGTTGTTTTTCATACATCCCAGTACATAACGTATATGCAGGCTGTCAAGTTTCATAAACCTGCTTTTTACTGCCTGGTATGGCATGTCTGCCCCGCCTATATGTATCTTCTCCCTTTCAAAACTCACTGTGTCAACAATAATCCCAAGCAGTTCATCCAGGTATTTGTAATCACCTTTTAAATCATATTTGATATTGTCATAATCTATATTTTGTTTTATAATATTACTGTATAGTTTTGTCTTGTCTGCTTTGTCCTTTGTTCTTTCATTGCAGGCAGGACATTTTTTATCTTTATGTATGTCCACGTCTTTTACAGGGGGTGGTACATTTTTTTGTATGGGGGTGGCTGCTTCTTTCCATATGCCTTTTTTTATACTGCTGTCACCTCTGCCAGGTATGGCATCTGTTTTTTCTTCTTTATTATTGTACACTCCTGTAATACATCCCCTGTCTTCCACATCCATGCTGCCAGTGGTATATTTATGCCCTGCACTGTCATGTTTTAACTGGCTGCTTCCATCTGTTGTGGCATCCTGTTTTTTACCAGTATCCCCCGTCCCATCCCCTGGGTAAGTAAGCCTGTACAGCACATCTGTATCAAGGCTGATAAACATAATATTATTAAGCACAATGCCATTACTGCAGGTTACATTACGGAAAAACCTCTTTATAACCCCAAGCCCTTCCAGCCTGTCAAATGCTGCTTTTATGCTCCTTTTGGACTCACCAAACAAATCTGAATACTGCTGGTATGTTTTCTGGAGCATGTCACCTTTGAAACGTTTTTTCCAGCCTGTTACCTGCCCTGTCCCCTCATCACGTACTTCTGATGGCCTGTACCAGTAAACAATGTCAGCAAGGACTGTTACAGCCAGCAGGTGTGGCTTCCCGTTATCCTTAATTATTGTCCTGTACCACATCTATGGTATTACATTCCCTGATATATTAATTTTCCCCATGCTGTCAACAGCAGCATTGCCACTTGTTATATATCCCATTACATGCTGCCCCCTTCCTGTTTCCATTTTTCCAGCAGCCTGTATATGGTGTCCTCTATTTCCCTGCTGCTGCATCCTTCTGGAAAAAATTTATTAATGTGTTCTGGTTTCAGTATTACTTTTTACGTACAGGCTTTTCTTTTGACAGTATTAATCCTGCCACACTTCCAGAAAATTCCCCTGCAAGACTGTATTTCTTTAATTCTGATGCCTGCCTGCCGTCTGGTACTGTGCCAAGTTCCTGCATTTTTTTATAGAGGATTTCCTGCTCCTCTTTCTTAAGGTATGACAAATCCACTGCTGGTATAAAGCCAAGCTTTTTCTGGTCAGCCAGTGAAAGCAGTTCCCCTGTAAGTTCTGTCAGGCGGATATAACGCTGTATGTTCCTGCCGCTTTCACCTGCTTCCCCTCCTATTTCATCAGCAGTCTTTTTTTCTTTCCTGCTTCCCTGGTGTTTCAGGGCTTCAGACTTCATTTTATACGCAAAAGCTTTTTCTGAATAAAGCAGGTTCTCCCGCTGGATATTGGAATCTGCAATAAGAATAAAAAAGTGAATAATTTTTCTAACCCGAACATTAACAGATATTGATTTAATATATTCCGTTATACAGAATCAATATAGATAAAATTAACAAGCAGTAAGCCATATAAAAATTATGACTACTGCTTGTTTTTTTGTTTAATATTTTAATTTGAGTTGTAAATAAATGTGCTAGTGTTTTTTATGGGCTTACTCCATTTCTATGGTAAAATAGCTGACAATGGCTTTTTGATAACAAAGGTGTATCAATGCCCTTTAACGGGCTAAATCCATTTCTACAAACGAGTTTATTTGTACGCATTGTATTGCGGAATGTGTCAATGCCCTTTAACGGGCTACATCCATTTCTACCCCTGCCACTTGGGAAGTCCCTGTTTATAAGGCTTTGAAGGGTGCGTTTTCCCCAAAATTTTTTAAATTGTTACAAAAGTGTTACATTTTGCCATTTTTTTGTTTTTTGAATTTTTGTAATTACTTATGAAGTATTTTATCACATTTTTTTGATATATGGCAATACTTAAAAAAACTATAAAAAACTCTTGACTTTTGTCCGTGCGAATGTTATTTTATATGTACGGGCAAAAGTGAGGTGAGCATATGTCGCCACGTACAGGCAGACCTACTACCAATAAAAAAACTAAACGTTTAGAAATCCGTCTTGCGCCTGATGAATTGGAATTAATAGAAGAATGTTCAAAAATTCTTAATATAAGCAAAACGGAAGTGATAAACAAAGGTGTAAAACTGGTAAAGGCCGAAATAAACAAATAAAAACAAGAGTAACCGACGCTCTGGACAAGTAACGGTTACTCAAAGTGCAGAGAATTTTCTCTGTGTGTAATATAATAACATGCAGGGAAATTTCTTTCAAGAAAAATTTTTTGAAAGGAGTTTTTGTTATGCAGAACCAGATTGAACAAACATTAAACAGCAGAGAAGTATCTGAAATGATAGAAAAAAACCATAAAGATTTAATCAGAGATATTAAAAGATATATCAAACAGATGAATGAAGTAAATGAAAAATACAGTATTGAGCGCAAGATTGCGCCCAATGAATTTTTCCAGAATTCTGAATATAAAGACAGTATAGGCAGGACTCTTCCATGTTATAATATTACCAAGAAAGGCTGTGAATTTATAGCCCATAAGCTTACAGGCACAAAAGGCACTGTATTTACTGCCAGGTATATAAACCGTTTCCATGAAATGGAGGATATTATTTCCAATAAGGAAACCGAACCTGGACTGCCATGGTTTATACACAATTTCAGAGGGAAATATATAATGCTTTTCAGGGATTTTGAAGCTATTACAGGCGTCCATCTTTCAGGGAATTATACTTCATCAAAAAGAACATACCATTTGACAGGCGGACATGATTACAATGGATGGGGCTGGTACACAAATATTAACAAAGAAGAATTTAAACAGAAGTATGGTTTTGACTATGGGGATGACCAATGTATGATGTATCTTTATCCATGCGGCATAGTAAAAGCGTTAGATATCCTTATGAATGACAAGGCAGTACATGTAAAAGCAGAAACTTACAGGATGCTGGCAGATGGCATAAAAAGTATTAACCCGCATAAAGAAGTAAAAACTGTGGCACATCCACCAGCAAATATAATGGTGGACGGTACTACAAAAAACCTGCCTGTCAGTATAAACATTACCATAGGTAATGGAAAAGAAAATTACAGACGTAACATAGTATTATAAAAACAACCAGAATGGTTTATAACATGTAAAACATTAAAGGATGCTACAAAATGTGGCATCCTTGTTTTATTGCCCAATACAAATACCCTTTATAGATGGTTTATAAATGTTAGCAAAAACATTAATGCCCTTAAACGGGCCACATCCATTTCTACTTTGGGAGGTGATTATGCAGAAGAAATAAGACCAATGATGTGTCAATGCCCTTTAACGGGCTTCATCCATTTCTACACCATTTTCATAGAAAACGGCTCCATAAAGTTTAAAAGGTGTCAATGCCCTTAAACGGGCTACATCCATTTCTACCAAATACAAGCTATGCTTATAATTACCCAATTTCTGTGTGTCAATGCCCTTAAACGGGCTACATCCATTTCTACGATTGTAATGGATTTCGTACGAAGCATTTATTAATGTGTCAATGCCCTTAAACGGGCTACATCCATTTCTACCCTGCCCTTCTGGAAGCCCCTGTTTATAAGGCTTTGAGAGGTGCGTTTTCCCCAAGATTTTTTTAATTGTTACAAAAGTGTTACATTTTGCCATTTTTTTGTTTTTCCAAAATTTTACTTTTAACCTGCATATTATTTTAACATATTCCTGTAATAAATGCCAGAACTTTTTTTGCGCCAGGATAGTGTAACTTTATATTTTATTTGATTTATTCCCGGTTATCTGTTATACTGTTTTTTACAGTCGGGGCGGTGGCAAGCCCGCCCTTTCTGTGAACCCTTATTTTATTATTCCTGCCCCTTTGCTTCTGCTATCTTATCAAGCAGTTCAGCAATTTCTTCTGTCGTATATTCTTTCTTTTCCCCACTTGTGAATATTCTTCTTAAGTCATAAATTGTAGCTTTCTCAACCGCCTTTATTTCCTTGTCTGTCATTTCCATATTTTTCTCCTTTCCCCGTTAAGGTTTTACTTGCCATATTCCTTTTGGTTATTGTCCTTGTTCCCTTTGGACAATTATAATATATCACATATTTTAGTGATTGCCAATGGATTTTTCACACATTTTTGAGATTATTTTTTCTCTATCCTCTTCTGTTTCGATAAATTTGATTATGTCCCTTGGCTGCATTTCTAAAACACAACATAAACGGTTTAATACTTCCAGGGATATTTTTGTATCGCCGTTCCTGAACTTGCGCATGGTATCTTGTCCAAATATCCTGCTTTTTTTCGCAGTCGTGGTATTTATCCCGTTTTTTGCCAGCTCTGATATTATATCTATTTTGTATTGCAACATTTGCTTCTGCCTCCCTTCAAAACCATATGCCTACTATATAATGATTTTATCATTTTGTCAACAAAAACCCTCTCAAAAAAATGTGATTTTTGTCACTGGCAATCACATGTATATGTGATATTAATGCAGATGAATATATACCAGTCAATGTAGATATTGAAGACAGGTTTGATTTATGCGGAAGGGTATTGTAATAAAAAACAAACAGTGCACAAGAAGCCTTTATACCCCTGTACACTGCCTGGAAGCTTGCAAATACATATGGTGTTATCCTGTTGCCGCCCTAAAAATTTTTAACCAGAAGTTCCTTGTACCTTGGTTTTGTTTTACCCCCCCCCGCAAGGTTATGCATCCTGTCAGTTTCTGTAATGTCATAATCTTTGTATAGTCCCCTTATGTAATCACAATCGTTATATGACAATATGAATTTCCCTTTTATATTGTCCAGCAGACTTTTAAGGCGCTCATGGTCTTCTTCCTGGAATTTTTCTGTATAATAACTTTCAGTCCCATAATAAGGAGGGTCTAAATAAAACAATGTGTCTTCCCTGTCGTACCTGTTTATAATATATCCAAAATTTGCATTTTCGATTACAACAGATTTTAACCTGCGGGATATTTTTAAAATACTGTTTACTGCTTTTTCCATATCCCTAGGGCAAGCGCGGAAAGAGCCAAGGCCTGCACCAAAGCTTTCCCTTATTATTATAAAAAACCTTGCCGCCCTCTGGATATCTGTAAGCCCTGGTATCCTTAACCATTCTTTTGCGTCAAGGAACTGTTCCCTTGACATCAAAGTATAATCCAGTTCTTTGCAAAGCGCATCAGGATGGTATTTTGTACACCTGAACAGATTGACAAGGTTTCCGTTTATGTCATTGTAAACTTCCATTTCTGCATGTCTGTCTGACGAGAACAAAACCCATCCAGCACCACCAAATACTTCAACATAACGGTTAAACCCTTCCTTTCCAGGGAACAGGCTTAAAATTTTATTCCTTAATAACTTTTTTCCTCCCACCCAGCTTATGAAGCTGTCCATAAACATATCCCCCTCTTATGCAGTACAAAATTTAACCAATATCCATGTTGTTGTTTATAATGGCACGGGCTATTGCCCTTGCAACATCCAACCTGTCTGCTTTATAAAGCATATAGTCATCTTTATCATCTACAAAACAGACCTCAACAAGTATGGCTGGTGCTTTGGTATGGTTTAAAAAATACAAACCGCTGGTAACTTTGATACCACGGTTAGCAAACCCAAGCTTTTCCATCTGGTTACATACACGTTTTGCAATGTCCCCTTTATCATCCACATTCCTTGTAAGCAGGACTTCTGTCCCTCCTGTCCTGCCGTCACCCTTCTTGTCGTTC
>CAJTRU010000112.1 GCA_910579085.1 uncultured Lachnospiraceae bacterium
TCCTTTAAAGCATATTTTTTAGGCATTTTTTGCTTAAGTTCGCACTTATGCCGCCCCTTCCCTCGGGAAGGGGAACGGCTCTGGAGAATTTATATCCCCGTCGCTTGACCGGGAAAAAGCATAACCGAGAGAAATCCGTCAAGGGTGCCTCTGGCACCGCCTGCGGCGGCGCTGCCCTTGACTGATTTTCCCGGCTATGCTACGGAATAACTGGCGACGGGGAATAATTTATATCTCCAGAGCTTCGGGGCGCGGGGCAGAGCCCCGCAATCCTCGGGCCATGCTGACCCGAAGTTTGGGCTTACTTTTCCTGTTCGGTTTTCTTCTCCGGCTTTTCGTGTTCCTTCTGCTGACCCTTCCAGTCGTCCAGCAGCTTGATGATCTGGTCCTTCATTTCCCTCGGCGTAGTTTCCTTGCCGAAATACTTGATCAGTTCCGCACCTGTCAAAATCACTTTGTCTACCTCCTTTTTGTCCTCCATCATAATGCCGTCGATCACATCCCCGTTGAGCAGCTTCTTTTCGTCCAGCTCACGCATACGCTTTGCCTGCGCCTGTGAAGGCGAGGACTGCTGGCTGTCAATGGCGACGGCGATATAGTTCTGGTTCTTCTTGCCGATATAGGAAAGCTCCACCGCCGTAGTAAAGCCCAGCTTTTTTTCATCCATCAGCTTCATCAGGTCGGGAACCAGCTCATTGAGCCGGATATACCGCTGCACCTGTTTGACGGCCATCTTATTGCGCTCGGCCACAATTTCGTTGGAGCGTTTTCCTGCGTCCTTCGGGTCAATCTGGCTCGAAGTGCGGGAGCCCTGGTGCTTGATGGCCTCAAGCTGCATTTTCAAGGCTTTGGCCCGCTCACTGGGTAGGATTTCTTCGCGCTGGTTGAGATTGTCCTCGACCATCTGTGTGAGCTTCATCGTCTGTCAGGTTTCGGACGATACAGGGCATATCCGCATATCCGGCAAGCTCGCTGGCTTTCTGGCGGCGGTGGCCGGACACGATCTCATAGCCGCCATCCTCACGGGGACGGACGATAGCGGGCTGGGTCACGCCCTTGTCCTTAACGCTGGACACCATAGCCCGCATTTCTTCATCGTCCCGGACTTCAAAGGGATGGTTCTTGAAGGCGTGGAGTTCGTTCAGCTTGATATAGACGATCTGCTCCTTGCCCCGGCGTGGAGCATCCTTCGGTTTTTCGGGTTCCTTCGGAGCGGGAGCGGCCTGTACCGTTGGAGCCGTTTTTTTCTCCGATTCCTTTTTGACCGCCTTTTCCGTTTTCTGTGCGGGAGCTTTGGATTTCGAGGCTGCGTCCTTGTCCTTATCTGCTTTCGGGGGACGGCCCCGGCGCTTCGGCTGTTCCGGCTCTTTGGGTTTTTCCTCTGCTTTTTTCGGAGCCTCCGGCTGCTTTTCCGGTTTCTCCGCTTTTGCCGGGTCAGGCTTTTCCACGCCGGGAGCTGCCGCCCGTTCCTCGGCTTTCTTTTCCTTCATAATTTCAGCGAAGTTATAGACAGAAACCTGTGGGGTCTTTACCTCTGGTTCCATCTTTTTTTCCGGCTCCGGGGAAACGGAAACCTTCTCCGGCTCCTTTGGGGGATTAGGCGGTGTTTCCTTGCCCGGCCCGCTATCCGTTACCGGCTGTTCCGGCGTTTTTGTGGTTTTATCATCTGCCATAAGCATTTACCTCCTGTTTTTTGGCATGAAAAAAGGGGCTCAACTTTTCAGTCAAGCCCCCGTGGGAAGTTCCTCCTTTCTCCGCCATGATACAAAAATACCGCCCGTAGTCTCGTTTGGGCGGTACTTTGTGTAAGATTGGCAGTCCATTATTAAGTTTTTTATTATGTTCCCTTTGTACACCGTTGCAAGTTTCCTTTGGGATATATGGGCTTTATGTGCCGTTGCGTGGGCTGACGTAGCGGAAGTGTGCCCTGTAATGGAATAATTTAGTGGAACACCTGAAACCCTGCGTCCGTCCACAAACACAAGATAACTGGAAATTATCTTATATCTGCAAGCCGCCACAGAACCTGTTATTCATAATAATGTAATACAAAAATAGTTTCTGGTATATATAATTTTTATCAAGTCCATTGCCATGCAAAATACAGATATAAAACATATGTCTTTATGTGCCCCAATATAAGCTATTAGGTTTTTTATGGCGGTTTTTAACTTTTTTATGGAAATATATTAAAGAGGATTAAATATATAAATTAAATTTTCTTCTATTAACAGGGAGGGGAGGGCAGGATATGTATATAAGGAGTAAAAAAAGCTGGTATGAATTATTTGTTTATTCTGCTGCACATTTTATTGTGGATTTTTCCTGCGCATTTATAATGGCAGAGCTGGTAATGGAAAGGGAAACAGGGGCAGCTTTGCTGCTGGTTTATAACTTTTGTGCATTTGCAATGCAGTTATTTATTGGAATTGCAGCAGATTACATTAATAAAAACGCTGTTGTTTCAGCACTGGGATGTATTTTGACTGCACTATCATGTTTTTTCCAGAAGAACCTTGCTATAGTAGTTATATTTGCAGGGCTTGGCAATGCAATTTTCCATATTGGAGCAGGAATTGACATATTAAACTCTGATACAAGCAGCTCAAAAATATTTCCAGCAGGGATGTTTGTGTCAACGGGTGCATTTGGTATTTATCTTGGGAAGGTGCTTGGGAACAAGCAGTATATGCAGTCTGTAGTTATAATATTGCTGTTTATAACAGCATTACTAATATTATTAACAGCAGCATACTTGGGAAAGCTGGTATCGTCAGGCAATATGGAAGTTTCATTTAATATAAAAAGTACATGGCATTATATATCAGCTATTATGTTTTCAAGTGTAGTGTTTATAAGGTCCTATATGGGTGCAGTTATGTACTTTCCCTGGCAAGGAAATATTGCTTGTGGCTCATTACTTATAACAATAATGATTGTGCTTGGCAAATGTTTTGGAGGAGTGTTTGCAGACAAAGCAGGCAGTATGAAAGCATCAATAATATCACTTGCATGTGCATCAGTACTTTTTATGTTTTCTTCAAATATTGTACCAGGGCTTCTTGCAGTTTTTTTATTTAATATGACAATGCCAGTAACATTATGGTTTCTTACAGCAATACTGGACAAGTGCAAGGGTTTTGCGTTTGGGATTCTTACATTTGCCTTGTTTGCTGGGTATTATGCCAGTTACAGAAGACCAGGGATGGTTTTGCAGGACAGTACAGTACTTTCAGCAATATCACTGGTTATGGCAGCAACAGGCATAATAACATTTTATGCTGGAAAGGGGAAAAGAGAGTGTGTTTAATATAGGAAGCATAATATTATTAGTTATATGTTTTGTATTTACATATATACTTGAGGCAGGTTTTGCATTTATTACAGGAAAAGGAAGTAAAAGGGCAATGGCAATTATTTTTCTTGCAAATATTATAACAAATCCTGCCGCTAACCTGTTTTACTGGATTGCAGGCAGTTATTTTAATAAAATTATTCTGGTACTTTTAATAGAGATAGCAGTAGTTATATTAGAATGGGGATGTTATATAAGCTTTAAAAGTGAATTTATATATCCTGCCAGGTTTTCACTTGGTGCTAATACTTTTTCATATTTCATAGGCAGTATTATATTATTATTTATAAAGGGGGATTTAAAATGGGGTTAAACAGTATAAAAGAAAATATAAAAATAATGGCTTCTAAAGCAGTCTGTCTGGCAGCAGCAGGATGGTGCATTTTGTTAAATAAAATTTATGCGCAGGCAGATTTGATATTAGGAAATCCAAATATAGAATATGCAATGGAAGAAAGTGTTACAACAACAATAGATATTATTGTAGTAGTTATTATAGCAGTATTAGCTGTTTTGGGAATTCTTGGAATATACAGAATGAAAAAGAAAGCAAAACAAGATGAACTGGATAATGAAACAAGAATGATACAGAATAAAAAAGAGCAGGATTTATAAAATTAAAATATATACAGCTTCCAGTTTCCAGATAAAAATTTATCTGGGATATCTGGAAGCTGTAGCATTATACTATATTACCATTTCCTATAACTTATTGGCTGTATAGAGAAATCCTGCTTATAAGCCTTTGGATATTTTTATAGTAAATATTTAAAAGTATATTAAACCAAGGCTTTCTTGCAAGCAGCAAGCCAATGAAAACTGTAGGTGTTTTAAATGTCTTAATCTGTGAAAAAGCCAGTATTTTCAGGATTTCTGTTGTTTAATGATTTTTGGTACAACAAACCCGGATACTGTTTTTTAAAGTTTTGCAATTTCTTTATACTGTTCTTTCAGGCAGTTATAAAGGTCTTTATATATTTTATGGAATTTATTATATTCTGCATTATTAGCCATATCTGGTTTACACTCTTTATCTGGGTCTTTATGAATCATTTTGCGGCAGGCTTCCTCAACACTTGGGTATAATCCAGCACCAACGCCGGCAAGTATTGCAACACCAAGGGCAGGGCCTTCTGTAGCTGTAACAGTGTTTACGTCACAGCCATACATATCAGCCATCATCTGGCGTTGTACAGCATTTTTTGCACCACCGCCACATGCCATCATATCATCAGCCTTTACTCCCATTTCCTGGAGAATATCACGGCAGTCTGTAAGTGAATAACATACACCTTCCATAACAGCACGTGCAATATTGGCTTTACTATGCATACTTGAAAGCCCGAAGAGAACACCACGGCAGTCTGGGTCAAGGTGAGGGGTACGTTCACCGTTAAGATAAGGCAGGTAGAGCAGCCTGTTAGAGCCAATCGGTGTTTTTTCAACATCAGCATTAATAAGCTCAAAAACATTACAGCCACTTTCCTCTGCTTCCTGCTTATATGCTGCACCCATATTGTCAAGATACCATGAAAGTGAATAGCCAGCAGCCTGGGTTACACCCATTACATGCCATGCTCCAGGTACTGCACAGCAGAAAGTATGCACACGTCCCTGCGGGTCTATTGAAATTTTGCCAGAATGTGCATAAACAACACCACTTGTTCCAATAGTAGTAAATGCCTTGCCGTCTTCCACAACGCCTGTTCCAACAGCAGCGGCAGCATTATCACCTGCACCCCCCACAACAACTGTAGATGCAGAGAGGCCTGTTTTTTCTGCAATTTCTGGAAGTATAGTACCTGTAACTTCTGGTGATTCATATACCTTTGCAAGAAGGCTCTTGTCAATGCCAAGTTTATCCAGCACTTCATCAGACCACTGGCGGGCTGGTACATCAAGAAGCTGCATACCAGAGGCATCAGACACTTCTGTTGCAAATTCACCAGTAAGTATATACCTTACATAATCTTTTGGAAGGAGAATATGCCTGCATCTGGCATAATTTTCAGGTTCATTATTGCGTACCCATAAGATTTTAGAAGCAGTAAAACCTGTCATTGCAGGGTTTGCTGTTATTTCTACTAGGCGTTCTGCACCAATTTTTTCTGTCATTTCTTCACATTCTTTTCCAGTACGCTGGTCACACCATATAATAGAAGGACGTATAACATCCCCGTTTTCATCAAGCATGACAAGCCCGTGCATCTGTCCAGATATGCCAAGACCCTTAATATCTTCTGCATTTACGCCAGACTCTTTTACAACCTTTGATATAGTTTCAATGGCAGCATCGCGCCAGTCTTCAGGCTTCTGTTCTGCCCATCCGTTGTTTGGTGTATAAAGGGGATAGTCTTTACCTGCTGAAGCTATAACATCCCCGTTTTCATTAAATAAAACTGTCTTTGTGGAAGAAGTTCCCAAATCAATACCAATTAAGTAATTCATTTTAAAATATCCTTTCATATTAAGCCATACGGGTTGTTTAACCCGTTATATTGTATGTCTGGTTACGAACCAGCCCCATTATTTTATGGTTAAAATACCTGTATTAAATTATGTGGCTGGTAAATAACAGGCGGCAGCATAAAGCTACCGCCCATAAAATGCATACTCCTGTACCATGTACATGGGCAGGATTATGCAAATGGATTTTCTGTTTTATAAAGCATTCCTTTTGGCTGGTTGAAGCCGATTTCATCAACATCAACACCAATATACTTAAATACTTCATATAATGTCTTGCCAAAGTGTCCAAAAGCAACAGCACCGTGGTGAGGATAGTTACCCTCAATAAGTACATGGCGGTAGAAACGTCCCATTTCAGGAATAGCAAAAATTCCAATAGCACCAAATGAGCGTGTAGCAACAGGAAGAACTTCACCCTGTGCAATATATCCACGGAGTTTAGCATCAGCAGTGCTCTGGAGACGGAAGAATGTAATATCGCCAGGAATTATATCACCTTCAAGAGTGCCGTTTGTAACTTCAATAGGAAGTGAACGTGCCATAATCATCTGGTACTTCATTTCACATGAAGAAAGCTTGCTTGAAGCTGTATTGCCGCAGTGGAAAGCCATAAATGTATCTTTCTGTGTATAATTAAACTTCTTCTCAATATCTTCTGCAAAAATATCAGCAGGTACAGAGTTGTTAATGTCAAGAAGAGTTACAGCATCTTCACTTACTACAGTTCCGATAAATTCGCTTAAGCAGCCATAAATATCAACTTCACATGAAACAGGTATTCCCATTTTTGTAAGGCGGCTGTTTACATAACAAGGAACAAATCCAAACTGTGTCTGGAATGCAGGCCAGCATTTGCCAGCAATAGCAACAAATTCCCTGTAACCTCTGTGTTCCTCAATCCAGTCAAGAAGAGTAAGTTCATACTGTGCAAGCTTTTCAAGTATTTCAGGTTTCTTGTTGCCTGCACCAAGCTCTTCCTCCATATCCTTAATAACACCAGGAATACGGTCATCACCAGCATGTTTATTAAATGCCTCAAATAAGTCAAGCTCTGAATTTTCTTCGATTTCAACACCGATATTGTAAAGCTGCTTGATTGGTGCATTACATGCAAGGAAATTAAGAGGGCGTGGGCCAAAGCTTATAATTTTAAGGTGTGTTAAACCATATACAGCACGTGCAATAGGAACAAATTCATGAATCATGTCAGCACATTCCTCTGCTGTGCCTACAGGATATTCAGGAATATAAGCCTGTACATTGCGGAGTTTTAAGTTATAGCTTGCATTTAACATTCCACAATAAGCATCACCACGTCCCTGGATAAGGCCGCCGTCTTTAGAAGTTTCTTCTGCTGCTGCAATAAACATCTTAGGACCTTCAAAATGTTTAGCAAGAAGAGTCTCAGAGATTTCTGGGCCAAAGTTGCCTAAATATACACAAAGTGCGTTGCATCCAGCTTTTTTAATGTCCTCAAGGGCCTGTACCATATGTATTTCACTTTCAACTATACATACAGGACATTCGTAAATATCCTCAGCACCATACTTATCTGTGTATGCTTTTACAAGATTTTCCCTCCTTGTTACGGAGAGTGTCTCAGGAAAGCAGTCCCTGCTTACTGCGACAATACCAATTTTCATTTTTGGCAGATTATTCATTTTATAAACCGTCCTTTCTTAAATATAATTTATTGATATTTTGATTAACATTTGCCTGTATAATATTAAAATATATGACTAGCAAATATTACAATCTTCACTTCTCTATTCTATTACATTTTAATATACTTTGCAATAAAAATAGTTTAAACATGGTGCATTTTTGTAATAAATATAGTAAAATAATACATACAGGAATATTTACGTTTTACATAGTATTGGAGGTTTGGATATAATGGGGCAGATAATTGTAGGCATTGCAGACATGAAAGTTGGAAGCGGGAGTGATGAACTTGTTACATATGCTCTTGGCTCATGTATAGGGGTTTGTATGTATGATGAAACAGTACAGGCAGGAGGTATGCTTCATGCAATGCTTCCCAAATCTGGCATATGTACAGACCTGGCAAATTCATATAAATATGTTGATACAGGAATTATACAGCTTTACCGGCTTTTATGCAGGCGTGGTGCAGGAATTGGAAGGATTAAGGCAAAACTAATTGGCGGGGCAAGGATGTTTGAATTTGACATGTCTGACAGGGCAGCAGATATAGGTACATTAAATGTAATGGAAACAAAGAAGTACCTTTTAAAACTTGGAGTACCAATAACTGCGGAAATGACAGGCGGCGGCACAGGGCGCACAGTTTATTTCACGGCTGGCACAGGAGAAGTAACAGTCAGGACAACGGAAAACCAGAGATTTGTAATATAAAATAATTTTATATTACTATTACAATATTATGGTTTATATTATAATTAATACTATAGAGTTTTATATTATATGCGCAAATTACATGATTTAGTTTTATAATTTGTATAATATAGGAAAAACATATTATAATAACCATGCTTAACCTGGTCAAAGGATAAGCAGTGTAAAATTTAATAGCACAAAAAAGTCCCAATACAGGATTTTAATACTGTAAAGGGGCTTTCTTAAGTGTTATGGAAGTAATATAAATTAGTGCTAAAACACATTTTTCACAGAACAATGATTACTTTGACATTGGAAAATTGTTTTATTTTTAAAATATATGTGGAATGGATTTAAAATTATAGTGACATAAATATAAAAAGGGATTATAATTTTAATACAAATAAAATTTAAGTAGATTATATACTAATGGAGCTGTTGGGAATTACAAGAGAAAAGTTGGTTGTATTATGGATTTTTTAGGGAATTTTGTGTATTACTTTATTGACAATGGTATAGAAATAATTGAATTATTAATCGTTTTTATCACATTTTTTGGTCTTGAAGCAACTTATAC
>CAJTRU010000113.1 GCA_910579085.1 uncultured Lachnospiraceae bacterium
CATTAAATATATGGCTTAAATGCCGGCGGGCTTAAAGTACCCCTTTTACTGGATATTGCTGTCATCTGGCACATAAAACCTGCCACTGGAAATTTACAATAAAACACAAAATAACAAGGTAACTGTAAATTATAGGAGAGGGGGTTATTCTGACAGCCACTTATTACTTCTATATGTCTGAACCGTCTTCCCCACACCATGATTTCCAGCTTGGCAACAAAGTTTTTTTCTGTGGTTTTGACTGGGCATAGAAGATTTCCAGGCATGTCAGAAATATGGCTTTTGCACACATTGTGTTATACTGATATAACACAATGTCATTAAGTTAAGGTAATATGCTGGAATTTAATAATAATGTGTTGGCAATTAATATAACTAAAAAACAAAATAAATAATATAAATGGAAATTGTGCAAAGGGAAAGATGTTATATCTTATTGTTTTGCGTTTTGCTGTAAGTTTACGATGACAGGTTTTACGTGCCAGATGCCAGCAATATTCCATAAAAGGGGTACTCCAGGCCCGCCGGCATTTAAATCTGGTTTTTTCAGATTTTATGTGCCGCTGCGTGGCCTGTCGTAGCGGAAGCGTACCCCTTGTATGGAATATTCTGGCTCTGGCACTGGAAACCCCGTCCACTAACAAAAGATAACTGGAAATTTATGAAACGGACGTGAAAACTGTATAAGATATGTTGGATTTTGCGTACTTCCTGTGATATACTATATTGAAGAAAAGGTTTGACATTAATTGTACTAATGTATACAATTATATATGGTCTGCTTTGTTATTTTCTGGCAGGTTTTATTTTGCGCATTTTGCGCCATAGTATAAAATTATACTCTGGGGAGATAGTAATGAAATGGATAATTACATTTTAAATAAGGAAGTTATGGATAAATATTCCTTGCGTGGCAAGGTGTTTAATAAGATACGTGAGGATATTCTTGCAGGTAACTACCCTGAGAAGTCTGAACTCCGGGAGGCAGCAATCAGCAAGGAAATGGGGGTTTCACGTACTCCTGTAAGGGAAGCGCTAAGGCAGCTTGAACTGGAAGGGCTTGTTTCTATTATTCCTAATAAGGGTGCATATGTAAATGGCATTACACCTAAGGATATATATGATATTTATGTTATACGCTCATATCTTGAGGGGCTTTGTGCCAAATGGGCATGTGGCAATATTACTGCCAGCCAGATTGAAAATCTTGAGGAGATTATTTATTTAAGTGAGTTCCATATTGAAAAGGGGCACTGGGACCAGATTTTTGAGCTTGATAACAGGTTCCACCTGGCAATGTATGAGGCATGTGGCAGCAAAATACTTGAACATATACTTTCTGATTACCATCATTATGTTGAACGTGTAAGAAAAAATACATTATCATCATACCAGCGTGCAAGTATGGCAAGTGCGGAGCATAAGGCAATATTGCAGTCCGTAAAGGATAATGATGAGGCAAGGGCAGAACGCCTTGCCAATGAACATATTTTTAAATCAATAGATAATATAAAGAACCAGGGGCTTGACAAGCTTATGCAGAAGATGTGAAACTTTGTGCAAGGTTTGCAGGACTTAAAATAACAGGCAAGGGGTATTGTTTAGTGGATAAAATTTATGTATTGATGTCATCATATAATGGCAGGAAGTATATTAGGGAACAATTAGACTCTATAATGGCGCAGGACTGCCAGGAAACGGGTGTTGCAAGTTTGTTCCTGTTTGTGCGTGATGATGGCTCTGCAGATGGAACACAGAAAATACTGGAACAGTATTCAGGAAAATATCCTGGCAGGATAAAATGGTTCCAGGGAAACAATAAGGGTGTTATACAAAGTTTTTTTGAATTAATGGCAAATGCAGGCGGTGCAGATTACTACGCCCTTGCAGACCAGGACGACTACTGGATGCCTTCTAAAATAAGTACAGGCATTAAGAAACTTAAGCAGATGGAACAGGATGGCAGTGGAAAAAATACCGGGACAGGCAGTATTCCTCTGTTATACTGCTGCCGTCCTCTGCTTGCAGATGAAAGATTAAATCCTCTTTCTGTGCATGTGGATAACCCAGAGATGAAACCAGGGTTTGGCAATGCACTTATAGAAAATATTGTAACAGGATGTACAGCTGTATTTAATGACAGTCTAAGGCGGATGGTATCAGGCCATATACCAGAACATGCAACGATGCATGACAGGTGGATGTACCTGGCTGCTACATGTTTTGGGGATATTTATTATGATGAAACCCCATATATTTATTACCGCCAGCATAGTGGCAATGCAGTTGGCAAAAATACTGGCAGGCTTGCTGAATTAAAATACAGGATTAATAAATTTAAAAAAGATAACCAGAGTTCAAGCAGGCAGGCTCTGGAATTTTTACGGATATTTAAAACAGAACTGGAAAACAGGCAGGATTTACAGGAAAAAGAAAAACTGCTTAAACTTTTTATAAAAGGAAAGAAAAGCAGCAGTGCAAGAAAAAAACTGGTTAATTCTGGCAGGATTTACAGGCAGCGCAGCCTTGATAATAAGATATTTAAGATACTGGTAAGGATAAATTTTTATTAATTAAAAATACAAGAAAAGTACAATAGATAATTTATCTGTTGTATTAGCGCCTGTAGTGGTTACAACTGATAAGTGAGGTTGATTATGAAAAATTATGACCCATATAAAAAGACTATTCTTTTTATTGTATCTTTAATAAACATTATATTAATTACAGCTATATTTGCATTTGTATGGTATACATATTACCATAAGACAATGTATTCAGTAAGGTTTTACCGTAATGGCAATTATCTGATTATTGCCCTGTATGCTGTTATACTGCTGTTTTTTTCAAATATGTATGGTGGTTTAAAGATTGGGCAGCTAAGGAGAGCCGAAGTAATGCTGTCGCAGTATTTAAGCCTTTTTCTTACAAATTTTGTAATATATTTTGTAATATCACTTCTTGCATTCAGGCTTGTAAACCCTGTTATTCTCTTGATAATGATGGTTGTTGAAATGGCCGTGTCATCATTTGTTAATTTTATAATAATTAATATTTATAACAGGGTTTTTCCTCCCTGGAAAATACTTCTTATTTATGGGGACAGGCCGGCAGACAATCTTGTTAATAAAGTAGAAACAAGGCGTGATAAATATGCAATTTATGATGCAGTTAATATCTATGACGGCATGGATGTTATTGCCAGTAAAATAAAGGATTTCCAGGCTGTCATTATCGGGGATATTTCAGCAGTAGAACGTAATGATATATTAAAATACTGTTTTGCCAATAAAGTAAGGGCTTATGTAGTTCCTAAGATTTCAGATATTATCCTTATGGGGACTGACAGAATCCATATTTTTGATACGCCATTTATGCTTTCCAAGGGTTATACATTAAGTGTAGACCAGTTATTTGCAAAAAGGGTCCTGGATATACTGCTTGTGCTGCCTGTGCTTGTAATTGCAGCACCTGTAATGCTTATAACGGCTATTGCAATCTGGCTTTATGACAGAGGGCCGGTATTTTATAAACAGACACGTGTCACAAGGCATGACAGGGAATTTAAAATATATAAATTCAGGAGCATGGTTGTAAATGCTGAAAGTGACGGGCTTGCTAAGCTTGCCAAAGAAAATGATGACAGGATAACACCTGTAGGGCGTTTTATAAGGGCAACACGTATAGACGAGCTTCCACAGCTTTTTAATATTTTAAAAGGTGATATGTCATTTGTCGGGCCAAGGCCTGAACGTCCTGAAATAGTAGAAGAATATTGCAAAGAAATCCCGGAATTTAAGTTCCGTACAAGGGTTAAGGCAGGCCTTACTGGCTATGCGCAGGTATATGGCAAGTATAATACAACTCCTTATGATAAGCTTAAATTAGACCTGCTTTATATATCAAGTTATTCCATGTGGACAGATATCAAGCTTATTCTTATGACGGTAAAAATAGTACTTAAAAAAGAGGCGACAGAAGGTGTTGATGATGCATGGATAACAGCTTTTACAGAAGATGACAAGGAAGATAAAGACATGGAGAAACAGGGACATAAATAAGCGTTTAAGGGCTTGGAACTTTTAAGGAAGTGTGTTAGAATAAAACAAAAAGTTAAAATAATTTACTATAATGTAAAATATGTAAAGGAGATATAGTATGTCAGATGTTAAAAATATGGCTCTGTGGTACCGTTTTGATGACCCTGGCAATATAGGAAAAGACAGTTCACAGAATGGGAGGGATGCCTCTGCATGTGGCTCAAACCCTCCAGTTATAGAGGAAGTTGGCGGACGTAATGCAGTACGCATTAAAAGTGATGGCTCTTTTGGGTCTTCATATTTAAAGCTTCCTGCTGGTATTTTAAATGATGTAAGTGATGATGACGGGATGTGTGTTACATTCTGGATGAATCTTGGCAAAGAAACCGGGGCATGGGAACGTATATTTGATTTTGGAAGGTCAGATATGGGTCCTTATATATTTTTAACAAGAAACCTGCGTGCAAGCTGTTTCTCTGGTTCTGATTTGCCAGCAGACCCTGGAAGGACATTTCCTGCAAATACATGGATGCATATTGCAGTTTCTGTGCATGGTACACAAAACGGGACATTAAGCAGTGCAGGGCCTGTTTTATATGTAAACGGCACAATGATTGCTGATGGTTCTATCAGCCAGACGGCAAGTGGCAATTACAAGCGTCTGCGTGAATGGTTTGCAGGCCTTGCAAAGGAAGGCAATTATGATAACAACTATATAGGCCATTCACAGTTTAAAGCAGACCCTGACGCCAATGTGGCATTATCAGATTTCCGTGTATATAACAGGGTTCTGTCTGAACATGAAATAATAGATATAGTATGTGAAACTATTTCTGATGAAGAAATCCTTAAAATAGTTTATGAGAATTTCTTATTTAAACCTGATAAAATAATTACAGAAGATATAGAATTACCTTCAAGCTATATGGGAGGAAAGGTAAAAGTGCACTGGGAGTCAGAGAAAGAGGAAGTGCTTTCATCTGATGGAAAACTGGGTGAATTTACAAAACCTGAATACATAAAGATTACAGCAGTCCTGTCTACAGGGACACATGAATTAAGGTCTGATACTTATGTAAATGTAATACCAAGGATTATAGCGCCATATACAATGACTATACATGCGGACAGGGAAACTGTTGGTATAAGCAAAACACTTTATGGCTTGTTCTATGAAGATATTAACAATGCAGCAGATGGCGGGTTGTATGCAGAACTGCTTTGCAACCGTTCATTTGAAGCATTTGAGTATAATACATATGATGTTTCATCAGGTGTATGTGGCAAGTCGGCAGGCAGGAACTATACACCATTAAAATACTGGTTTGGTGACCTGGACAAAGTAACTGTAGAGAACCAGCATGGATTAAATGAACACCTTGGCATTACAAAACCAGATACAAATGAGCATTTTATTACAGCAGGTGACGGTACAGTAATATATAACCGTGGTTTCTGCGATATGGGTGCGACCCTTTCAATATATCTGAAAGATGAAGAGGAGTATGGTTTTTCAGTATGGGCAAAATCTGTCCCTAAAGATGGAAGCAAACAGAAGGGTGCAGGTTTAAAAGTAAGCCTTGTAGATGAGAATGATATGCCTGTAACTAATTCTGTAATAATACCTGTAAGTAAAAATGACTGGAAGAAATATGGCAAAAGGGAAAAATATACTTTTGTTGCCACAAAGACAGGCTATGCACAGCTTAAAATAGAGTTTGTTGGAAAAGTTTCTGTTGCAATGGTTTCACTTATGCCTTCAAAAGTCTGGGGTTCAGAGGAAGAGAGAAGGTCAGGCACTGCACACCAGAATTTCCTTAGCAATCCGAATTACAGGCTGCGCCGTGACCTTGTAAAAGTTATGAGTGACCTGCATCCGTCTTTCCTGCGTTTTCCAGGAGGATGTATTTCTGAGGGCTCATATATATGGGAAAATGTATATGACTGGAAAGACTCGGTTGGTGATATTGAATACCGTAAGGAAAACTATAATGTCTGGGGTTATATGATGACACTGGGCCTTGGCTATATGGAATATTTCCAGCTTGCAGAAGACCTTGGTGCGCTTCCGCTTCCTGTTATGGCATGTGGAGTGCTCTGCCAGGCGCGTTCTGATTATGCAGACCCTGCTGGCGGCAGTTTACAGGAAAAATATATAAAGAACTTTATAGATTTAATTGATTTTGCAATAAGCACAGATTTTAGTAATAATGAATGGGCGGCGCTCCGTAAAAAGATGGGCCATGCAGAGCCGTTTAAACTGCATCTTCTGGGTGTTGGCAATGAAAACTGGGGAGAGGAATTCTTTGCAAGCTTTGAGGCGTTTAAGTATGCCATTGACCAGTATATGGAGAAAAATTATCCAGGTTATGACTTAACAATTATATCAACTGTAGGTGCACAGGCAGATGATGACGCATATAAAAATGGCTGGAAGTTTTTAAGCGGTAATCTTGATACGGATGGTGCAACAGTTTCATTTACAGATGGCGTAGAGAGTTTTGAACAGGAAGTAAAATGGTATGAACATGAAGACAACTATATGGAAACAATTGCAGATGAACATTATTACCGTTCAAACCAGTATCTTCTTGAAAATGCAGACCGCTATAATTATTATTACCGTGCATACAATGCAGATGGCACTCTTAATGAGGATGAAACATCCAAGGTATTTGTAGGAGAGTATGCTTCAACTGATAAAAATACACTTGCGGGGGCAGTTGCAGAGGCAGCAGTTATGACAGGTTTTGAAAATAACGCTGATGTTGTAAGGCTTGCTGCAACAGCACCATTATTTAATAAAGTGCTTTTGGATGGTACTTACCGCTGGACACCTGATGCCATCTGGTTTGACAATGATTCTGTATGGCGTACGCCAAACTATTATGTACAGCAGATGTTTGCAGACCACCTTGGGGACAAGGCAGTTGAAACAACATTTACCCTTTATGAAAAAGGTGTTAAAACCAGTTTAGAACCGCATGGCGGTATTGAAATTGCTGCTGGCAATGCAGAAGTGCTCGTAAAGGAAGTAAAAGTAATATCAAATAAAGACCAGTCAGTAATCTTCTTCCAGGATTTCACAAGTGAAATATCAGAAGAATGGAAGGTTATACCAAAGGCAGACGGTTACCAGAGGAGTGGTAAAGGTATTATAATAACACCTGCTGCCAAAGGTTTAAATGGTATTTATATATTAAATGAAGCATGGAAGGACTATTCTGTTATTGTAAAAGCAGAGCGCCTAAGTGGAAATGGAGGCATATTTATTGGTGCAGGGCTTACGGAAATAGAAGACCTATCTAAAAAAGATGTTATTGAGTATGCAGTAAATATGTATAATACTACAACAGGAATAAGGGTATTTAAACAGGGCATTGAAGGCTACAAGCTTGGGGATTATTCATCAAGCATTACGGCTGGAAACCTGCGTGAATGTAATTATGAAGAACTGGAAAATGGTGTAGAATATACATTTACAGTTAATTATGGCGGCAGTGACAGCAAACATCTTATATGCTCATATACTGATGGCAAAGGTTTTAACAGTGCTGTGCTTGAATATAAACTTGAAGCATATAACAGGGCAGTATACCATTCAGTAACAAAAGATGGTGAGCACCTTTATGCAAAACTTGTAAATCCATCAGATGTGTCTAAAAAAGTTGCAATATGCATAGATGGCTATAAACAGGTGTATGACGCAAAAGCGCTTCTGCTTACAACAGATAAGATATATGCACATGACACCAATGTAAATACAAAGAAACGTGAATATGTACAGCCACAGGAATACAAGCTTGCAGTATGCGGACAGAAAACAGAAGTGCTGCTGCCAGCTAATTCAGTCACAGTTATAGAGTTTTAATTATTATTTATGGTTTATTATTAATACAAAAACCGTATACCAGTTATGGTATACGGTTTTTATATATTTATTTTCTATAAAAATACTTTTTCCAGTCATCAAGTTTCCCGTTTTTAATGGATTCATTTTAGGATAATTTCCAGTTATCTTTTGTTGGTGCCGGACTGGCGGACGGTTTTTAATGCCAGAGCCAGAATATTCCGTACAGGGGTACGCTTCCGCTACGATGGCATACGC
>CAJTRU010000114.1 GCA_910579085.1 uncultured Lachnospiraceae bacterium
AACTGCAAATTATCTTATACTTACCAGTTTTAGCTAATATAAAAATTTATGAAACGGACGTGAAATTATCCAATAAATCCTTGACAAACTGCTATACAAATATTAAAATAGAAAAAATTATCCAATTAAACTTATATATAGTTTAAAGGCTGTGAAAAGAAGAGTAAGTAATCCTATGTATATAATTTATTACAGAGAGCCCCGCTGGTGGAAACGGGCATACAGAATATTGCTGAAGATGGTCTTGGAGCTCCGTACCAAAGTGGTATTTTTACAGATACTGCCAGGCTGCGGCGGGTACGCCTGTTATAGCGTCACACTGTGATGGCAGTGGCAGAGGCCTGTATTGTGAGGTACAGGCAAATTAAAGTGGTAACACGGTATTCCCGTCTTTAAGAGTTTTTCTTAAAGGCGTTTTTTAATTTGAAAGAGAGGTATTATAATGGCAGAGAAAAAGAAATTTTATTTAACAACAGCGATTGCTTATACTTCTGGCAAGCCGCATATTGGCAACACATATGAGGCAGTCCTGGCAGACAGCATTGTAAGGTTTAAAAGGCAGCAGGGCTATGATGTGCGTTTCCAGACAGGTACAGACGAGCATGGGCAGAAAATTGAAATCAAATCACAGGAAGCTGGTATCACACCTAAGCAGTTTGTAGATGGCGTATCAGGGGAGATTAAAAGCATATGGGATTTAATGAATACATCATATGACAAATTTATACGCACAACAGATGAATACCATGAGAAACAGGTGCAGAAGATTTTTAAAAAGCTGTACAGCCAGGGTGATATATATAAGGGTTTTTATGAAGGCATGTATTGTACACCGTGTGAGTCTTTCTTTACGTCTTCGCAGCTTGTAGATGGCAAATGTCCTGACTGTGGCAGGGAATGCCAGCCAGCGAAGGAAGAGGCATATTTCCTTAAGTTAAGTAAGTATGCAGACAGGCTTATAGAACACATTAATACACATCCAGGTTTTATACAGCCAGAATCACGTAAAAATGAAATGATGAACAATTTCCTTCTGCCTGGTTTACAGGATTTATGTGTATCACGTACATCATTTAAGTGGGGAATTCCTGTTGATTTTGATGAAGGGCATGTGGTGTATGTATGGATAGATGCGCTTAGTAACTATATTACAGGGCTTGGATATGATGTAGATGGTAGTAATGCATTGGAAGGCGGCGAAGACCTTTTTGCAAAATTCTGGCCTGCTGATTTACACCTGATAGGCAAGGATATACTGCGTTTCCATACTATTTACTGGCCAGTTATGCTTATGGGGCTTGGGCTTCCACTGCCAAAGCAGATATTTGGACATCCGTGGCTTTTGCAGAATGATGGCAAGATGAGTAAATCAAAAGGCAATGTAATTTATGCAGATGACCTGGTGGATGTATTTGGAGTGGATGCAATACGTTATTTTGTACTTCATGAAATGCCTTATGAAAATGATGGTTTAGTAACATGGGAACTTGTTACTGAAAGGATAAATTCTGACCTTGCAAATACACTTGGCAACCTTGTGAACAGGACAATTTCCATGACAAATAAATATCTTGGGGGCATTGCAGAGGACAAGGGAATACAAGAGGATGTTGATAATGAACTTAAAGTACTTGTAACTTCCGCGTATAAAAAAGTTACAGATAAAATGGAAGCTTTGCGTGTTGCAGATGCAATTACAGAAGTATTTGCAATATTTAAAAGGTGCAATAAATATATAGATGAAACTGAACCTTGGATACTTGGAAAGGATGAAAGCAAGAAAGACAGGCTTTCAACAGTGCTTTATAACCTTATTGAAAGCATAGTGACAGGTGCAAGCCTTCTTGAACCATTTATGCCAGAAACAACAGGTAAAATTTTAACACAGTTAAATGCAAACAAGAAGAGTTTTGGCAATATGGGCCAGTTTGGGCTGTACGTGCCAGGAACTAAAGTTACAGATAAACCAGAAATACTGTTTGTAAGGCATGATATAAAAGAAGTACTGGAAAAGGCAGAAGAAATCAGAGCTGCACAGGCAGCCGCAAACGGTGGAAGCAAAGAAGATGAAAATGTAATTGATATTGAACCAAAGCCAGAAATTACTTTTGATGATTTTGGCAAAATGCAGTTCCAGGTTGGTGAAATTATTGCATGTGAGGAAGTTAAAAAGTCTAAAAAACTCCTTTGCTCACAAGTTAAAATTGGAAGCCAGGTGAAACAGATTGTTTCAGGAATAAAGCAGTATTATAAAGCGGAAGAAATGGTTGGAAAAAAAGTAATGGTACTTGTAAACCTTAAACCAGCAAAACTTGCAGGTGTTTTATCAGAAGGTATGCTGCTTTGTGCAGAAGATGCAGAAGGAAACCTTGCACTTGTAACACCTGAAAAAGATATGCCAGCAGGAGCAGAAATTTGCTAAAATACCATTATTTATTATAGCAATATTCCAGGAATTACAACAGAATTGTAAAGAAATTAACAGTAATTGCCGATAAGTAAAATAAGTATATCCATTTTTGTGGATTTAGGACAGATTTTTTGAAGGTTTTGTGGGTAATTATTATATTAGGCGGCTGCCGGGATGAGTAACTGGCGTTCTGGCGGTTGCCATGTATAAGGAAATGGAGTTGCTTATGAATGGATTTATAACCACGGATGGTAATTTTGGAAACCAGGCAGGACGGACGTATTCTGCTAATGGAAAAGAACGGACAGTGGCGTCTGCAAGAAGGAATGTTGCAAGGGCATATGCACCGGCATCCAGTAATACAAGTACACAAGGTATTAATAATAATGCGTATGCACTGCCTGACAGGTTTGGAAGGCTTTCTTCTATTGTAAGCCAGGAAGATGTTGCTTATTGGATGCAGGACGGGACAACAGGAGGCGGTGCGGAAGTCCAGACTGGGACAGTGCCACAGGGAAATGCAAAAGACTTTAATGCTGCACAGGAGGCATATAATAAACAAGCCCAGGCAGGCAGCCAGCAGCCAGCAGCAAATGGTACTACAACAGGGAAAACTGACATAACGCAGGAAAATGTACTTACAGATGAAGAACTTGCCTTACTTGAAGAAGAGGAAAAGAATAAAAAGAGCAGCAAGACATATGGGTTTAGTGATGAAGACATAGACTATATGAACAGGCTCTTGGAAGATATGAAAAAAGCGAGGGAGCGGTACAAGGCTGATAATGAGAAAAGAAAGACAGCAAAAAAGACATTAAATTACCAGTTTAAGAAAGTTTCAACTACAATTTCAAAGGCAAAAAACGTTACACAGGCTGGAAATGCTGTTTTTAAAGCAAAAAATTCACTTATAAGTTTAAGAAGGAAAGCAGCAAGCGGCAAGTACAATACACAAGAACTTACTATGGCAATAACACACGCAGGCAAAATGGTCCGTATAGCCAAAGTAAAACTTGCACATATGAAAGAAGAGGAAGCTGCTGATAAATATGGCAGCCAGGATAAAGCATCTGTTGACTTCAGGGAGCGCCGTAAGAGGGAACGCCGCCAGGATGAGGACTTAGAGCTTCTTAAGGCTGACATGGAATATTTAAAAGCACAGATTAAATATGTTAAGAGCGGCGGAGGAAAGGGTTCTTCTTCTGGCGTTATGAATGTAAGCATGAATACTGCTATTAATGCAAGCTATAGCATTATGAGAAAAGAAGCAATAAAAGAAAGTATAGAACAATTTATAGAGAATAATGAAATAAGTGCTGCTTCTATGGCAGAAATAGTGGAAAGTGTTAATTCAGCAGTTTCTTCTGCACAGGCATCTGGCAGCCAGACAATAGCAGCATCTATGGTAGCAGGTGCTTCAGGTGCAGCACCTGTACCATCTGGCGGAGGTTTTACTACTATGATATAGTTAAAGCTTGTCAGCTTTTATAAGTGCAGCTTTCGCGTTCAAGCAGCCTGCATGGAAGTTCAATACGTATATTTTCCCTGTGCTTGCCAGCTTTCCTGTCAAGAAGCAGCATAACCGCAAGGTGTGCCATTTCTTTTTTAGGAATGTCTATTGTGGTAAGCATAGGGGTTGTTTTTTGTGAGGGGTAAATGTTATCAATAGAAATTACTGATGGCAGATACCCTCTTTTTTTATTTGTTTTCAGGGCGTTTAAAACGCCTATGGCAGTAATGTCATTGGCACAGAATATTGCAGAGGGCCTTCCAGGCTGTTTTATTATTTCAGACATAACCATAAAACCTTCCTTTTCTGTCTGTCCAGTCTGGTGTACATTGGCATAGTTTAATGGAATTTTGTGGTCAAGGAGAGTCTGGTAATAACCTGTATACCTGGATTCAAATGTGCAGTCGCCAATATATGCAATATTATTATGCCCAAGTTTTATAAGGTATTCAACAGCTTTTCTGGCAGCGGTTATACCATTACATATTACCTCATCATATTCATAATCTGTAGGGTTCCTGTCTATACCTGATATATAAGCATATCTTTTCTTTAACACAGGCATAAGCCCCTGGGGGCATTTGCCAAGCAGTATAAGCCCTGTATTATGTTTTTTGGAAATAAATGCAGATGAGGCAGCAGGTTTTTCTTCAATTACTTTTGAAGATGTTTTATAAGGTACAGCTTTTGCAGAAGCATCTTTTTCTCCAAGTGACATAATATCAGTAAAGTTTAAAATTTCCCCAAGCAGTGTATTACTAGCAAGAAGTTCTTCCTTAATATGTATAAAAAGCTCAGCAAAAAATGGGTCTTTATCTATTGAATTAAACCTTGTAAGCAGGATATCAGCAAAAAACGGGGCTGTGGCTATATTATTTCCCATCCTTAGATTTCTTGCTGCCTCGTTTGGAATATATTCAAGTTCCTTTGCAATTTCCCATATTTTTTCAGACAGGCCAGGTATATGGCATGTATGCCCTGGTGTGTTCAGTACACGTGAAACAGTTGAAACAGATGTATTGGCAAGTTCTGCAATTTTTTTTAAAGACATATGGTATCCTTTCCCCCTTAAAATTTCTATTAAAGCTTAAAAGTATATAAGACTGGTTTTATGTGAAAACTATAAGACAGGCTATGCCTGGCAATTATAAATAGCATATAAATATATTTCTGCCTATATGCCTGTATAATTGATAACGTTTGCATATATTGCATTAATAAATATCGTGAATAAAAAGGAATTTTTTGTTATATTAGCATTTTATAAAGGAAAAATCAAGTGATAACGTTATCATATATAGTTGTTAATTTCTGGCTATATTTATCGTAAACTAAGATACGTTGAATGGATGTAAAGTAAACAGGTTTTAAAAGGAGGTAATTATGATAAAGGATAAATTAAAAAAGATTATACTAACAGGAATTATTGCAGTAACAGCTTTTGGTGTAATAGGATGTGGTAAAAATTCTGGTAAGGATAAAGAGGTCAATATCGGATATTTTAATAATATTACACATGCACAGGCGCTTATGATGAAGGCAGAGGGTACTCTGGATAAAAGCCTTGGTGATGATGTAAGTGTTAAATGGACAGCATTTAATGCAGGGCCTGCTGAAGTTGAAGCGTTATTTTCGGGTGATATTGATATAGGATATATAGGGCCTGTTCCAGCTATTAGTGCAAATGTTAAATCTAAAGGTGATGTAGTAATTATTTCAAGTGCAACTAAGGGCGGTGCAGTTCTTGTTAAGAGAAAAGGTTCAGATATTAACAGTGTTGCTGACTTAGACGGAAAGGTTGTTGCCATACCACAGATTGGCAATACACAGCATCTCTGCCTTTTAAAACTTCTTGCAGATAACGGGCTTAAACCTGATACAAGTGGTGGTACAGTTAAAGTAAGTGCGGTTTCCAATGCGGATGTGGCAAATACAATGGAACGTGGGGACATTGATGCAGCACTTGTGCCAGAACCTTGGGGAGCTACTCTTCTTGCAAATGATGCAGAAATGGTACTTGATTATAATGAAATTTTTGAAAATGGTGAGTATGATGTTGCAGTAGTAGTTGTAAGAAAAGAATTTATGGAAGAAAATCCTGGTATTGTTGATGAATTCCTTAAACAACATGAGGCAGCAACTAAGAAAGTTAATGATGATAAGGAAAATTCCCTTAAAACTATTAATAATGAATTAAAAGAAGCTACAGGCAAGGCTTTAGGGGATGATATTATAAGTGAAGCTTTTGAACGTATTGGTGTAAGTACAGAAGTTAATGAGCAGTCTGTTACTGGTTTTGCAGATATAAGCAAATCAGAAGGTTTTATTTCTGAGCTGCCGGAAGGAGAACTTATATGTCGTTAGTTATTAAAGGGCTTAACAAGCATTTTGAAAATAGTGGGAAAGCAACCCTTAATGAGATAGACCTGGAGATTGAAAGTGGTGAATTTGTCTGCATAGTAGGCGCATCAGGCTGTGGCAAGAGTACGCTTTTAAACCTTGTGGCAGGTCTTGAAAAACCAACAGGTGGAAAAATAATGCTGGATGGCGTGGAAGTAAACGGGCCTGGGGCAGACAGGACAGTTATGTTCCAGGAACATGGGCTTTTTCCGTGGTTAAATGTAATAGAAAATGTTAAATTTGGAATGAAGCTTGCAGGTGTACCAAAGGAAGAACAGGAAAAGAAAGCAATGCACTATCTTGAGATGGTGCACCTCCAGGATTATAAAGATTACCCTATACACCAGGTTTCTGGCGGAATGAGGCAGAGGACAGCACTTGCCAGGGCACTTACAATGGATTCAAAAGTGCTGCTTATGGATGAGCCGTTTTCAGCCCTTGACAAACAGACTTCTAACAGGCTGCGTGAGGAATTACAGCGTATTTGGATGGAAACAAAAAAGACTATTTTATTTATAACACATAGTGTTGAAGAGGCTGTATACCTTGGTGACAGGGTAGTTGCGCTTTCGCCTGATACTGGGCGCATAGCTAGTATAATAACTATAGATATACCAAGGCCAAGGCATGTATACTCACCTGAATTTGTTGAGTTAAGGCACAAGATTATGGAACAGGTAAGAGGGGAGGCAGTATAATGGGAATGTTAATATTTATTATAATACTTATTCTTGCCTGGCAAGGGTTTTACTGGATTGGTGTTGATTTGCTTGAACTCTGGAAGCCTTACGCTGTTCCAGAACCAGCAGGAGTTGCGAAAAGGTTTGTTGAACTTTGCAGTGATGGTACTCTCTTTGAAGCAACATTTAACTCACTTATGCGTGGTGTAGCTGGTTATGTTATAGCTGTTATTATAGGTATAGCAACAGGGCTTCTTATAAACCGTTTCAAATACTTACAGAAAAACCTTAAGCCAGTTGTATTAGGTATACAGACACTTCCTAGTGTATGCTGGGTTCCGTTCTCAATACTCTGGTTCGGGCTTTCAACAAATGCAATATTATTTGTTGTAATAATGGGTTCTGCTTTTAGTATTTCAATTTCAGTTGATAATGCTATTAAGAATATACAGCCAATTTATACAAAAGCTGCCCTTACAATGGGGGCATCAAGAAGACAGATGTATTTAAATGTAATATTTCCTGCAAGCCTTCCGGAGCTTGTATCAGGTTTAAAACAGGGCTGGTCATTTGCATGGAGGGCATTAATGGCAGGTGAAGTAATGACAACATCTATAGGTCTTGGACAGACCCTTATAATGGGCCGTGACCTTGCTGACATTAACCAGGTTATGCTTGTAATGGTAGTTATAGTTGCTGTTGGTATAATAATTGATAAATGTATATTCTCAGTAATTGAAAAAAGGATATTAAAGAAGCGCGGGCTTGCGTAAAATATATTTCAAGGAATTTAAACATGCAAGATAAAATTTACATTACTAATGTAACAGACAGCCTGGAAAAGAAAGGCTGGTATGTAATTGTGAAAACATTAAGTGGCAAAGCGGACTTGTACTATATGCCAGGACAAGTGGATTTTATTATGATTAAAGAACTTATAGTTTAAAATTAAAAGAGCCCCTTTACATTATATAAATATAATGCAAAGGCGGCTCTTTTATATATTACATAAATACAATGGATGGATAATTTACAGTTATTTTTTGTTGTTTGTGTATGACGGACGCAGAGTTTCTGGTGTTCCACTAAATTATTCCATT
>CAJTRU010000115.1 GCA_910579085.1 uncultured Lachnospiraceae bacterium
CGATAAGCCACGCAGCGGCACATAAAGCCAGATATTTAATGTTCCAAAATAAACTGGCGTTTATTCCGTCACATTAAATATCTGGCTTAAATGCCGGCGGGCTTAAAGTACCCCTTTAACAGAATATTACTGGCATCTGGCACGCGAAACCTGTCATTATAAACCCATAAACCAACAAAACATTGGACAACAGGATAACTGTAAATTATAGTGGTAAGAAGCTGATTTAGACGAACGGAAAACCTGTGACATTAATATATATACAAACAATTATTATTGTTTAATAAGTAGCCAGTATAGCAGTTTTTATGTGACTAGCAGAATAATTTCCACCACCCCGCCTACAGTTATTTTAATATTCTGGATTTTAGTGTAAAGCTGCGATGACAGGTTTTGCATGCCAGATGCCAGTAATATTCCATAAAAGGGGCACTTTAACCCCGCCGGCATTTAAGGACATATGTCACAGAAGAAACGTAAGTTTCTTTTGGGGCATATGGGCTTTATGTGCCGCTGCGTGGGTTAACGTAGCGAGAGCGTGCCCCTGTTATGGAATATTCTGGCTCTGGCACAGAAACCGTCCGCCAACCCACACACAAAACACAAACACAAAATAACTGTAAATCATCCCATTTACTTGAAACACCGCAGTATATATGGTAACATATTTTTAAAATGCCAGGTATTTATCCGCTGTTTTTATTACAGGCAGTTTCCAGGGGGGAGCAAAATTATGAACCATGTTTACAAACCATCAGGTAAAATTTCTTTCTTATTCTTTCCAGTTTTTGTTATTATGCTTTTTATAATGGCTATATGTGCGTTTGTATGTATATTCTGTATACATTTCTCACCATATTTCCTGTTTGATGCTTTTATTTTTATTTTTGCTACAATAAAAATTGTAACATACAGTGCAATATTTTGTGTAAGGGCAGGAAAAGTGCGTAACACTGTTTTTTCTGCTATAAGCGGTATTATTCTTGGAGCTTTTTACTGGTATTTCCTTATAATTTTTTATCTGCCAGTAAAAAATATATTTACCATAAAATCATTTTATCTGTTAAATGGAAACCTGCAAGGGATTTTACAGATTTTCCACTTTAAAGAATTAGCAAGTACATTCTCTATACTTAAAAATAATGGTGCTTCAATTACTGGCAGAAGAGGTGGACCCTTTTTTACAATTCCAGGTAATATATGTATTATTATACTTATTATATTATGTATTATTTCAGTAATATTTTTTGCATCAGAATTTTACCTGAACAGCCACAGTCCATTTTGTGAAACTTCTGGCCAATGGATGAAAAAAATCGTGTTTACAAGCAATGTTCCAGAAGATAACGAGCTGTTTATAACAAAGCTTCTTTTAGGTGACTGTAAAGTTCTTGCTTATTTAGAGCCTCTTTATGAAGTTAATACAGACCATTATAAAATTTCATTATACACTTCCTCTTTTAAAGATAAATTTTATGTATCTTTATCATATATGGAAAACAGCGGCAAGCTTGATACAAAAACTGGCAAAACTCTATTTAATGAAAATGAACTTGTAGAATACCTTAAAATAGATAATGATACAGGACGCTCACTTCTTGCACGAAGCAGGTACAAGCCAGAAGATGCCTCAGTAATTGTTATGACAGATAAATCCAAAAGAAAAACTGCTGGATGGATAGTTTTTAACTGGGTAATCGGTATTCTGGCAATTCTTTTATGTGTATTTGCTATTTATAAAATTGGTGATGGCTTGCAGGAATTTCTGTTTAAAGGAGGCTTCTTCTATATTGCACTTATTTTCTTTGCCAATGCTATAAGGTTCATGCATACCATGCAGAAAGAAATGGTTATTACAAGCACAGAAGACAAATATGAGTATGAAGGCACTAAGAAATATTTAAGCAAAGAAACTAGAGCACCAGCTATACTTAAGCTGTTCTACCTGTTTATGATGGCTTCTGCCATTGGGTTATTTATACTTTGTATTATAAAAATGTAGCAAGACAGCAATACTGGTAATAATTTATTACCTGCTGCCTTAGTAAAACAGGCAGCAGCACTTAACTTATATACATATTCCATAAAGGAAAGGGAGGATTTAAAATGACAGATTATTCACAATTTGAAGCAAGCATTAAATCTGGAATACATCCAGACACAAAGCGTATAAGAAAAATGGATGAAATTACAGGAGTTGTTTTAAAACAGCGCAAAGAATCAAAAATAATATGTGTTATATGTATAATACTTGCAATAGCACTTTTCCGGTTTAAACTGGCTCTTACTATTGTTTTTGGGCTTCTGGCGTTATTCTTTTTGTGGCGTGGCACAGGCCAGATACCTGACAGCTACCTTAATGAAATCTATGAAGAAGGGCTTCTTGTCCCTGGTATTATTGTAAAAACACAGCCACTTACTATAATGGCAATAGCAAACCTTGTTGCACATGACGGATGTGAAACAATTAATGGCTGTTACAACCTTGTAGTTAAAAATTTAGATGGTGCTAAAAAAGAACTGTATGAAAAAATACCTTGTTCTTGTTTTGTTAATTATTCAAATGGTTTTTACCATTCAGCTTTTCAACCACATCCACTTCACTGGGGGACTTCCAATAAAGATGAAATTACTGCTGCACTGGTGGCACTTGAAGAAAGCAATAAGGAAAATACCCAGGACGAATGGGAAGTGTTAAAACGGATTGCAAGCCAGTTTCCAGACCTGGAAAATGGTGAAATTGTATTACTGGATGACAATTATATGCCATTTGGAAGGAAAACCCACGACTCAGACAAATACACCCCTTTAAACCTGGAAACACCGCTAAAAATGGATTTCAGTGCACCACCAGCAGAACAATATAAGAAACCAGGAACACAAAATGAAAAAAATACAAAAGAAGCAGATATTCCTTATATTACAATGGACATACCTGGAAAAGATATTTATAACAAAATGATAAAGCTTGCATTTAACCATAATGTATACCAGTATATAAGCAGGCATTGTGAATATGGGCCTGTTATTGTGGCAGAACATCCAGGACTTTTTACATATATAAGTGACCAGGCACAATTTTTAGAACATGTACATAACAGCAGTATTTCCCTTGAAGAAGGAGAATACCCGCTAATTTATGAAAAATGCCTTATAACAACAAAAGGATGCTACAAAGATGGAAAGCTTATGCCTTGGGACAGTATAAAATTTTCTGTTAAATTTAACATCCTGGATGGCATTAAATTATGCTTAAACGATGAAAAGTTTGCTGAATTTAGTATAAATTTTGAAAATTATAAAAGTACAGAAAATATGTCAAAACTTGAAGTCCAGATGGTCTTACATAACGAAGCATTACACATACTGGAATTTTTACAGGAACTGCAAAGCCTGTACTAAAACTAAAAAAATTATTAAGCAGACAACAATAAGGGGCTGTAAGAAAAGCCCCTTATTATTATAAAAATCCAGCCTGGTACTTTATTCCACGTTTATAAAACAAATTATATCTACTATCTCTGTGCCATTGTCCAGACTGTACCTTCTCTTGTATCTTTTATTTCTATGCCTTTTTCTGCAAGTTCTGCCCTTATTGCATCAGCTTTTGCAAAATCCTTGTTTTTACGTGCCTGGTTTCTCTCTTCTATAAGTTTTTCTGCAAATTCTGCAAGGCTTTCATCAATTTCTACGCTGGTATTAGCAGCATCAAGAAGCCCAAGTGAAAGCACTTTGTCGAAATCTTCTATAAGATATCTTTTACTTGCATTATCCAGGCTTGATTTAAGCACATCATAAAGCACTGTAAGTGCCTGTGATGTATTAAGGTCATTTCCCATTGCCTCTTTAAACTTTTTCCTGTATTCTTCAATATCCTGCTGCATCAATGTTCCATCTTCACCAAGTGCAGCAATTTTATTAACTAGTTTTTCATATGACGTTTTTGTATTATCAAGCACATCAAAACTAAAGAGCAATGGCTTGCGGTAGTGCGACTGTAAGCAGAACATCCTGTAAACAAGCGGATTATACCCCTTTTCTTCAAGCAATGGTACTGTAAGGAATTCCCCTTTTGACTTGCTCATTTTGCCAGTCTGGTCATTAAGATGCTGCACATGGAACCAGTAATTACACCACTTATGGCCCAGATAGGCTTCACTCTGTGCTATTTCATTAGTGTGGTGTGGGAAAATATTGTCAACCCCGCCACAGTGGATATCCAGGTATCCACCAAGATGTTTAATACTTATGCTTGAACATTCTATATGCCAGCCAGGATATCCCATGCCCCAGGGGCTTTCCCATTTCAGTTCCTGTTCATCAAACTTGGATTTTGTGAACCAGAGTACAAAATCTGTTTTATTTTTTTTATTAATATCTTCCTCAACATCATCACGTACAGCAACTTGCAGTTCTTCTTCGTTCTGGTTAGAAAGTACATAGTATTCTTCCAGTTTTGAAGTATCAAAGTATACATTGCCCCCTGCTTCGTATGCATATCCGTTTTTTAAAAGTTCTTCAATCATATGTATAAATTCTGGTATGCAGTTTGTTGCAGGCTCTGTTACATCAGGTGTTTTAATGTTCAGTTTGGCGCAGTCATCAAAAAAAGCCTTCTTATAAAATTCTGCTATCTCCATTACTGTCTTATGCTCACGTTTTGCACCTTTAAGCATCTTATCTTCCCCACTGTCAGCATCACTTGTAAGATGCCCGACATCAGTTATATTCATTACACGCTTAACGTCATATCCTGTATACCTTAGATATTTCTCAAGCACATCCTCCATAATATAACTACGCAGGTTTCCTATATGGGCAAAGTGATAAACAGTAGGGCCACATGTATACATGCGGACTTTGCCCTCTTCGTTTGGTTTAAATTCCTCTGTTCTTTTAGTTAAAGTATTATATAGATTAAATACAGACATAAATTTCCTCATTTCTACACTGCTTATAATATCCCTGCGCTGCCAGGATTGCATATATTAAGATGCTTTTGTACCAGACAGCACACAGGCATAAATATATTTCCATCAATCTGTTTTCTTGTTTTCCTTTTTATTCCTTGCAGCAAGTATTCCGCCAATCCTGCCACTTTCCCTTGATGTAAGGGATTTCCAGCCAGTGCTTGCAACCTTGTCAAAAAGCCCTATTTCTGCTGCAATCTCCCACTTCGCCTGCTCCTCTTTTTCAAGTTTCTTAATATCTTCTATAGTCTTAACTTCTATTTTCTTCTTTTTTATCATAAAAACCTCTTTTCTATACTGCTATATTATTATATATACATTATTGCCAGTTAAAGGCGTTACTATTCAGCGCCCTTGTTAAAAGGCTGCTGTCATAACAGGTATTATGTAAAAAGAAATAATATAGAAAATATTATGGTAAACTTAAACTATGCCACTGGTATTTTATTCTTTTAATTCAAACTGGTTTATAAGGCTGTGCAGGTGTAATGACTGCTGTGATAATTCTTTACTTGTAACAACACTTTCCTGTACTGCTGAATTATTAGACTGTACTACCTGCTCAATTAAATCTACATTCCTTGTAATCTCAAGAAGAGTTTCTTTCTGGTTTTGTGAAGCATCATTTATTTTATTGGCAGACTCTGAAATCTCCTTTGCACCTTTCACAACAGCAGAAAGTGACTTTGCGGTATCATCCGCAATAGCAGTACCATTCTTTACTGCTGACAATGAATGGCTTATCAGCTCTGTTGTCTGGTTTACTGATTCGGCACTTCTTAAAGCAAGCTCCCTTATTTCTGATGCTACTACTGCAAATCCCTTACCAGCTTCCCCAGCTCTTGAAGCTTCTACAGATGCATTAAGTGAAAGCAGGTTTGTCTGTGTTGCAATATCTTCTATTGTTTTAATAATTTTCTCAATTCCAGCAGAAGACTCACGTATTTCTGCCATTGCACTTGTAAGTTTATCCATTTCTTCATTGCTCTTTGTAATATTCTTGCCTATTTCAATAATGGACAAATTCATATTGTGTGCATCCTCTGCATTGGCAGTAACATCACGTGACAGGTTTTCAAGCGAAGATGCCAGGCCGTCTATTGCTGACGCCTGCTCCACAGCTCCCTGTGAAAGCACCTGCGCACCAGATGATACACTAGAAGAACCATTTGCCACATTATCCGCTGAAACAGTCATCTGGCGCAATGTATTGTTTAATGATTGTGCAATCTTTTCAATTGAAGTCTGTATTGGTATAAAATCACCAATATATTTCTGGTTAATTGTTACATTCATATTATTTCCAGCCATTTTAGAAAGCTGCTGTGAAATATCATTTACATAATTGTCCATTGTAATACTTATATTATTAATAGCACTTGCAAGACGCCCAAGTTCATCATTTGATTTAACAGGAAGGTTAATCTTAAGGCTTCCCGCTTCAAGCTGTGCAGCGCCCCATAAAATATCTTTAACTGGTGACAGTGATTTTTTAATTATAAAATAAATAATAGCAAGCAGTGTTACACCAACAACAGCCACAACCCATATAAGCTTCATGGAGTCCCTCTTAATAGGTGCAGTATATTCGCTGTCATCAACTGCAAGATACAATGTCCAGTAATTCCCGCTGCTTAATTTCAGTGGCACTACAACAGAAACACCTTTTTCCTTTGTTGCATAATTAATAACATCATCATTAATTACAGAAAGGGTGTTCACATTGTTATCATCTTGCATACTTTTCAGCTTCTGTACATCTTTTATAATATTTCCATAACCTGCTTCTTCAGCAGTTATTCCTACTAAATCAGGATTTTTTGAATCTGTAAGTACAGTCCCGTCTTCTGCAAGAGTTACCATATGTGTAGAAGAATAACCTGTCTGGGCATAATTCTGTGTCTGCATATCTGCAAGTGCAAGGTCACAGCCTGCTACCCCAAGAAACTCCCCTGTAGCATCATAAACAGGTGCAATTATGCTTATCATCATAATATTCCTGCCCTGCAATTCATATACATATGGTTCATAAACATATACATCGCCTGTTTCTTTTATTTGTTTATAATATTCCTTATCAAAGTTATCAAATGCATCTTCATGTTTTTCAAAAACAACATCTTCTCCATCTTCACTAAAATATGCAATAGCTTCATAAGCAATGTCTTTTTTATGTACCCTGTATGGCAGCCCGTCTGCATTAGCAATGGTATTTTGCTCAAAATAGGCAAATACTGTAGTAAAGTTCTTATCCCCAAGCAGCACGCCAGCAAGTGCATTATCAATGGCGTCCCTCTGCTGTCTTGGCGGAAGCGCTGAAATGTTCCTTAATGAGTTAGCAAATCCCCTTGCCTGCCCATAAGCATTTTCAATCATATTTTCAATTAAAAATGTGTTTTCATAAGCAACCGACACAAGCTTGCCTTTTGTGACACTGCTTAATGAGTCCATAGAAATATTGCCTGATACAGCTACAATCAAAAAAAACATGGCAGCAATAATAATCACCAGCCTGGCAATAATTCTTTTACTAATACTTTTAGAAGATATCTTACCGTAATTTTTCTTATTTTGTAACATAAAAAAAGCCTCCTGGTTAAATTTGTATCTTTGGAAATATATGTTTTTATTATACGATTAATCCTGGTATTGTGTCAATTATAAGATAATAAAAGATGGGATAATTTCCAGTTATCTTGTGTTGGTGTAAAAACGGACGGTTTTTAGTGCCAGAGCCAGAATATTCCGTACAGGGGCATGCTTCCGCTATGTTAACCCACGCAGCGGCACATAAAACCATATATTTAATGTTACAAAATAAACTTACGTTTCTTTCGTAACATTAAATATATGGCTTAAATGCCGGCG
>CAJTRU010000116.1 GCA_910579085.1 uncultured Lachnospiraceae bacterium
GTTTCTTTTTTATATTTAGGGATACTATGCACTGCTGCGTGGGCTGACGTAGCGGGAGCGTGCCCTGGAATGGAATATGTTTAGCTGGAAACAGAAACCCTGCGTCCGTCCTACAGCACAAGATAACTGTAAACTATCCCAGAAGTGCTTTGTCACTTGTGAATTCTTCACCGCTTACTTCTTCAAATTTCTGAAGTAAATCTTCTACGGATAGTTTTTTCTTTTCCTCTCCTCTTATATCAAGTATAATCTGCCCTTCATTCATCATAACCAGACGGTTGCCATGTACTATTGCATCACGCATGTTATGTGTAACCATCATTGCAGTAAGGTTGTTTTCTGCTATAATCTTATCTGACAGTTCCAGCACTTTTGCGGCAGTCTTTGGGTCAAGTGCTGCTGTGTGCTCATCAAGCAGAAGAAGTTTTGGCTTTTTAAGGGTTGCCATAAGAAGGGTCACTGCCTGGCGCTGTCCGCCAGATAAAAGCCCTACTTTTGATGACATCCTGTCTTCAAGGCCAAGGTCAAGGCTTTTTAACAGTGTGTGGTATCTTGCCTTTTCAGACTTTGTTATGCCCCACCTGAGTGTCCTTCTCTGTCCGCGCCTTGCAGCAAGTGCAAGGTTCTCTTGTATTTCCATTGTGGCTGTTGTCCCAGTCATAGGGTCCTGGAACACCCTTCCAAGATAAGGTGCTCTTTTATGCTCTGGAAGCCCGGTTACATCGTTTCCGTCAATTATAATACTGCCACTGTCTATAGGCCATACACCTGCAACTGCATTAAGCATTGTGGATTTGCCTGCACCATTGCCACCGATAACTGTTACAAAGTCACCCTCATCAAGATAAAGAGTTACCCCGTTTAATGCTTTTTTTTCATTAATTGTACCAATATTAAATGTCTTATGAATATTATTAATCTCTAACATATTTATCCCCCAATTTTCCTGGTTCTGGACACTAGTCCCCAGACCAGGAAATTATTCTGCACAATGCCTGCATATAAAGGCATCAGCTTTTAGCTGCCTTTCTGTATGAATTCTTAGACCTTGCACGCATATAAGGCACTGCAAGGAATATTGCAACTACTATGGCAGAGAACAGTTTCATATCAATAGTAGGAAGCCCAAGCCATAATACAAACTGTATTACAACATAGTAAATAATACTTCCTACAGCAACAAATGCAAGCTTTGCTGAGAAGTTAAGCCTTTTGCCAAATAATGCTTCACCAATGACTTCACCAATAATAACTGATGCAAGGCCTATAACAATAGCCCCACGCCCCATATTTACATCAAAATTGCCCTGGTACTGTGCCAGTATGCCTCCTGCGAGCCCTACAAGCCCGTTTGAAAATGCAAGTGCAATGACCTTGGCTACAGATGTGTTTATGCCCTGTGCACGTGACATATTTTCATTACAGCCTGTTGCCCTTAATGTAAATCCTATTTCAGTACCAAAGAACCAGTACAGAAGTGCAATTATTACAACCAGCATACCAACGACTTTTATAATTGTAAGAGGATTATCCCTTCCAGAAACTACAAGGTTGTACATATCCACACTTACAGCCTGGTTTGCCCTGCCCTGCGCAATATTCAGGTTTACAGAATAAAGTGCAATCTGGGTAAGTATTCCTGAAAGTATTGCTGGTATGCCAAAAACTGTATGTAAAATACCTGTTACTATACCTGCAAGCATACCTGCAATACATGCAATCCCTACTGCCACAATTGGCGGAAAGCCTGCAAGCACAAGCATAACTGTAACTGCCCCGCCTGTTCCAAGCGTACCATCAACTGTAAGGTCCGCATAATCCAGGATTTTATATGTAAGGAACACGCCTATTGCCATAATGCCCCATATAAGCCCTTGTGCTGCCGAACCTGGAAGTGCACGTATTAAAGCTGTAATATCACGTGCACAAAATACTTGTATTAAATTAAACATTTTTCCTCCGTTCTGCCAGACAGGAAGAATTAATAAACCAGCCTGGCATTAAATATATTCCCAAAAGCATAAGACATTTCCATAATAAGTAATTATCTTATACCTGGTTTTTAATATCTTTTATAATAGCTCCTGACATTGGAGGACATTCTACATTAAGAATTCCGCCTTCCAGTGAGTATAACTTAGCTTCATCTGAATAGCCATCCCTGTTTGTTATCATAAGCCTTGCCATATGCGTATTGTCAACCATACCAAGACGCCATACAGGTATCCTTAAATTCCTGGTTTCCTCACTGCTGTTGACAATCACAACTACCCTGTCATTTTCATCAAACCTGCCATAACTTATAAGCTGGTATTCACCATTAAGGAAAAGTATTGAACCAGTCTTTAATACCTGGTAGTCCTTGTGTATACGTATAAGTTCCCTGTGGTATTCTATAAGCTCATGGTCTTCATGCCCCCAGGGGTAAGTACGCCTGTTATCAGGGTCAGTCCAGCCACAAAGACCAGCCTCATCACCATAATATATTGTAGGCGCACCTGGCCATGTCATCTGCATCATTACGGCAATACGGAACACTGCCTTGTCAACACCCTCATTTGCTGCCTCTGGCCCTAATGTTGCAGTCCTTCCCACTTTCCTGTTAGTACGTGTAAGAAACCTTGAATGGTCATGGTTTGAAAGCTCATTCATTGCAACCTGGAGTGACTGTGTGCTAAACCTGGTCATAAAATTACGCATTGACCCAAAAAATGCATCTGCATTTCCAAGCATGTCACCACGGTATTCATCACTGTGCTTTTCAACACCTGTAAGAAACCATGTTACAGGTTCCATAAATGCATCATAGTTCATAACAGTATCCCATTGTCCCCCGCGCAGCCAGTCTGTAGGGTCGCCATAATGTTCTGCAAGTATTATGGCTTCAGGGTTTGCCTCTTTAACATTCTTCCGGAACTCCTGCCAGAAATAATGGTTAAATTCTGGCGAATTTCCAAGGTCTGCCGCTACGTCAAGCCTCCATCCGTCTACATTATACGGAGGTGAAACCCATTTGCGCGCAATTCTCATAATATAATTAAAAAGTTCTGGTGACTCCTCATAATTCAGCTTTGGCAGTGTATCATGGCCCCACCAGCCGTCATAATGCGTATTATATGGCCATCTGTCCTCATAAAATTTAAAAAATGACCGGTAAGGGCTGTCACCTGCAACAAAGCCGCCCTTTGCATAACCTTCTGCATTCTCATATATACATTCCCTGTCAAGCCATTTGTTAAAAGAACCACAGTGGTTAAATACACCATCAAGTATAACCTTCATGCCTCTTCTATGGACTTCTTCCACAAAATGCGCAAACATCTCATTGCTTGCTTCAAGGTTCTCCTTATCAGTTACACGGCAGATATAGCGTGTTGCATCCTTATTCGGGTTTACAGGGTTACAAATAATCTCACCATTATCCCCACGTTTTAAAAGTTCTCCCTCATCCTTTACAATCTTTCCAAAATGCGGGTCTATATAATCATAATCCTGTATATCATACTTATGGTTGGAAGGCGAAACAAATACAGGGTTTAAATAAATAGCATCAACACCCAGTTTCTGCAGGTAATCAAGTTTCTGCATTACCCCGGCAATATCACCACCATAAAATTCCCTTACCCCCATTGAGGCAGGATATTTAAACCAGTCAGTAACTTTCTGTGTGCCTTCGCCAATATATATATACTCATCTGTTTCTACATCATTAGTATGGTCACCATTGTAAAACCTGTCAACATATATCTGGTAAAATATTGCGCCTTTAGCCCAGTCAGGTGTATTATATGAAGGTGTAATAAAGAAATTATAGTATGGTTCAATGCCACTGCATACACCAACACTGTTATAATAACACACAATCTGCCCACTGTGGACTTCAAAATAATATTCCACTTTCTCTGTGCCAAGCTGTATTGTTCCTTCATAATAATCAAAAAGCCTGTCATTGGAAGTCTTTTCCATAAGCTGCCTGTCATTGCCACAGACAAGGTAAACCTCATCCACATTTTCCCTGGCACTTCTGAAACGTATCCTTACCAGTTCATTTTCACCTGGCTCTGATGGTATCCTGTAAAACGGAGTTCCATCACTAAATAATGCCTGTGGGTTAAAAATCATAGTCAGATTATCTATAAAAAGCTGGGTTTTCATAGCTTTAGACATTTTATCAAATCTAACATTAAAGTCCATCTTTCCATCTCCTTCCATACGGTATATGGCTTTTTTAAATGCCTGCTATTTCTTTTGCATGGCTTAACAATATATCCTTTTTATTCTGCCCAGGTTCTTCAAGGACTATATCAAGCAGTTCCCCTAAAACCCTGCCTATCTCTGGTCCAGGTTTTATACCCGCATTAATCAAATCGTTTCCATCTATATCTAAATCTTTTATACAAAGAGGTGTTTCTTCTTCTATTATTTCCTTGTATTTTATGATTACACCTTTAAGGTTTCCAAGTTTTTCCTCAAATGTTACAGGATTTTGTGCAAGTATATCCGCATACTGTACAAGGAACAGCATTTCCATAATATCACTGCCTATCTTTGAAACAGCCCTCCTTACAGTACGTTTCGCTGGAACAATCCTGTAATCATGGTATTTTACAAGCCTTTTTACAATTGAAACTGTATTATTGTCAAATGACAGCCTTTTTAAAATATTTTCCGCCATTTCTTCACCTTTCTGCGGGTGTCCATAAAAATGCCCTGTGCCATTTTCATCCACAGACATAACTTCTGGCTTTGCAATATCATGCAAAAGCATTACAAGGCATAACATAAGCTGGTGTTTCTTATCAATTCCCGCTTTAAATTCTTCTGCCTGTTTAAACACATCCTCTGGGATAAAATTGCTGCTATTTCCTGTGCTGTTACCACAGTCCCTCAAAAAACAGCCCATAATTTCTATACTGCGGACAGAATGTTCCCCTACAGTATATATATGATGCGGGTTATGCTGTACAGTTTCCATCATTTTATCAAACTCTGGCAAAAAAACCTTTGTCATACCAGTATTATAGGCCTCACGTATCTTCCCAGGGTGTTTTGACACAAGAAGTTTGGAAAGCTCTGTCCTTATTCTCTCTGCACTAATCTTTTCCAGATTTCCTGCCCTTTCCATAGCTGCCTGCTTTGTCTTGTCTTCAATACTAAAACCAAGCTGTGCCGAAAACCTCACCGCCCTTAACATCCTGAGTGCATCTTCATCAAACCTGCTGCCAGGATTGCCTACACAGCGTATTATACCATCTTTTAAATCACTAAGCCCGTTAAATTCATCTATAAGCCCATCCCTGTCATTATATGCCATTGCATTAACTGTAAAATCCCTGCGTCCAAGGTCAAGCCGCAGGTTACTTGTAAACTCAACATTCTCTGGATGCCTTCCATCTTCATATTTTCCATCAATCCTGTAGGTAGTTACTTCATACCCTGTATCACCAATCATAACTGTAACTGTACCATGTTTAATTCCTGTGTCAATTGTACGCCTGAAACATGATTTTACAAATAAAGGTTCTGCTGATGTTGTTATATCCCAGTCTAAAGGCTCTCTCCCAAGCAGCGTATCCCTGACACATCCGCCGACTGCATATGCTTCATGGCCTGCTTCTTCCAGTTTATTAATAATATATGAAACATCCCCAGGTAATATAATTTCCATAATAAATCCCCCATGCCATTCCAATGGCATAAATGGTGTTTTCTTTACTATGCCATAAATAGCATATCTTAAATATGATAACATAAAATTACCAGCAATGCAAACCAACAGCTCCAAAATAAATCTCCCATAAATGGTCTTATGGGAGATTTTATAAAATATAATAACTAATGCAGCTCTTTAATATAACAGGCTTATAACAGGTTTTATATAAATTAAAACCATAAAGGTATTATTCCTGTAAATATTTCTTTAACAACTCTGCTTTATCTGTCTTTTCCCAGGACAAATCAAGGTCATTGCGGCCAAAATGCCCATAAGCAGCAGTCTGCCTGTAAACAGGCCTGCGCAAATCAAGCATTTTAATTATTCCTGCTGGACGGAGGTCAAAGTTATCACGGATTATATTAACAAGCTCTTCATCACTAAGTTTACCTGTTCCAAACGTATCCGCCATTACAGACGTAGGCTGTGCAACGCCTATAGCATATGAAAGCTGTATCTCACACTTATCTGCAAGACCTGCTGCCACAATATTCTTTGCAACATACCTTGCCGCATAAGCAGCTGAACGGTCAACCTTTGTACAGTCCTTTCCAGAAAATGCACCACCGCCATGACGTGCATAGCCCCCATATGTATCAACTATAATCTTACGTCCAGTAAGTCCGCTGTCCCCATTTGGCCCTCCTATAACAAACCTTCCTGTAGGGTTAATAAAATACTTTGTTTTTTCATTTACAAGCTCTGCTGGAAGTACAGGGTCAATTACATATTTACGGATATCTTTATGTATCTGTTCTTGTGTTACTTCCTCTGAATGTTGTGATGAAATAACTACGGCGTCAATATGTACAGGTTTGCCATCTCCGTCATACTCCACTGTAACCTGGCTTTTACCATCAGGACGAAGATAGCTTAAAGTCCCGTCTTTCCTGGTTTCTGTCAGTTTCTTTGCAAGCTTGTGCGCAAGTGATACTGGATATGGCATATATTCTTCTGTCTCATTAGTTGCAAAACCAAACATCATTCCCTGGTCTCCTGCGCCAATAGACTCTATTTCTTCATCGCTCATCTGGTTTTCCTTAGCTTCCAGTGCTTTGTCCACTCCCATTGCAATATCAGCAGACTGCTGGTCAAGCAATATATTCACTTTGCATGTATCACAGTTAAATCCTTTTTCATCACTGTCATACCCTGTTTCACGTATTGTCTCACGTGCAATTTTCTCATAATCCACTTGTGCTTTAGTAGTAATTTCACCCATTACCATTACATAGTCTGTAGTAATAACTGTTTCACAAGCTACACGGCTCATTGGGTCCTGTGCCATAAGTGCATCTAAAACCGCATCAGAAATATTATCACATATTTTATCCGGATGCCCCTCTGTAACTGACTCAGATGTAAATAATCTTCTCTCCATATTATACCTCTTTCCATCTGCCACCTGTTTATATAATACCTGCGGGCAGTCTGGCAGATATTACTTTTAACTTGTCTTTGCTTGTACTTATGCTGGATGTTCTACAGGACATAATCCCCTGTAAAATAAAAAATAAGCCCACAATAACGCGGACTTGATATAACAACTCCTCTTATTGTTCGGTTGCCCGCTCAGATTAGCACCTTCCTTTTTAGGGGGTTGCCGTGGTTTCACAGAGCCTTAACTCTCCGCCACTCTTAATAAGAGACTTTCACAATATTCTTTTAATATAATAAAAATAATATATAGATACTATATAGCTATTCCTGGCATATGTCAAGTACTATTTTTAACCATCACGTCCGTCTCATAAATTTTTAAATATGGTATAATTTGCAGTTATCTTTTGTTTGTGTAAATTGACGGACGGTTTTACGTGCCAGAGCCACAATATTCCATACAGGGGCACGTTTGCGCTACGTTATAATGTCATTTAGTTAAGGGGATATGCTGGAATTTAGTAATGATTAGCTGGCAAATCCAAAGTGCCTTCCATGAACAAAGCACGCTTCCGCTTGGACGTCACACGCAATGGTGCATAAAGCCCCTATGTTCCTACGGAACATT
>CAJTRU010000117.1:0-223 GCA_910579085.1 uncultured Lachnospiraceae bacterium
AGCTCAATAAACAGACGCCTTACTATGACTGGCATTTTAAAGACTATTTGACTCAAGAGCATGTTGTTTTAGACGGCCTAGACTGTAATAAAGATCTTGAAAACACATATTGGGTTATGCAGGACTTTAGGACTGCTATCAAAAACAAAGATGAAAAGCAGATTATTCATCTGCTTCACTCAAAACAAGCTGTAGGCAAGCAAATGCATCAAACATTACTAAC
>CAJTRU010000117.1:233-7005 GCA_910579085.1 uncultured Lachnospiraceae bacterium
GTGTCAATCGCAAGATTAAGCAAATTGAACGAACTGCTTACGGATACAGTAATTTTAGACATTTATTAATTAGAATCAGGCTAGAAGAAAATATCATCAAACAAAAAGAACCAAACAACTATTCTTTAGTTGCTTGATTCTTTTTCAAAACTATTCATCAACAGGATTTGACAAACAGCCGATATTTCTTCCCAGAAATATCGCTCTTTTCGTATCAACTATTTATGATTAGTTATTCTTTTTTCTCTTGTCTCCCAATCCAAATAATGAAAGTACACCAGTTAATCCAAGTAGTGCTGCACCAGCAAGAGTTAAGCTAGAACTCCTCTTACCTGTTTGTGGTAAAGTAGCCTTCTTGTTTACTGGAGTGCCATTCTTATGACGAACAGCATTTCTCTTAGGTTGAACTGAATTTGTAATTACAGTTTGTTCCTTACTTTCACTCTCAGTATTAGTGCTTACTTGGTTAGTGTTCTGAGCAGTATTGTTTTCTTCATTATTGTGATCTGGAGTTACATTAGTTGAAGAATCATGACTTTCAGTATTGCTGTTGTCAGCAGTACGAGCTGGAATCTTCACAGCTTCGATGGCTTTAATACCAGCTTCGGCTTCAGCATCAACTTCTGCATTAGTTGTAGCATTGAATACCTTTGTCTTAGTCTCAGTAGCAATATCAGTAATTTGACTGATTAATTCGTCTTTTTGCTTTTGATCAAGATCAGCTGCATTGATTTCATCAGTCTTCTTCTCCAAAGCATCATCGATTTCCTTAATAGCATCATCCTTACTTTCAACTAAGCTTGGAACTTGAATGCTATTAATGTCTTCTAAGCCCTCAGTCTCTGCTTCTTTAACATCATCATTTGTTTGAGCATTATTAATGGCCTTAGTAGCATTATCAGCCACTTGGTTTACTTGGTCAATTAAGTTTTGCTTCATTTGATCAGTTAAATTATCAGCCTTATTGATTTCGTCAATCTTAGCTTCCTTAGCAGAGTTAATTGCTTCCTGAGCATCTTTTTGGACACTATCTAAGGTTGGAATGAACAAGTTAGTAATTTGATCAATTGCTTTATCACGAGTGTCAGTAATAACTTCATTTGTAGTTGTTGCTGGATCGTTAAGCTTATTAATTGCGTCTTGAGCAATCTTATTCACTTGATCAATTAAGTTCTTTTGTTCATCTGTACTTAGATTCTTAGCTTCTTCAATTTGACTGTTCTTAGCTTTTTGAACTTGCTTAATTGCGTCAATTGCTGCCTGTTTAGTTTCAGTTAAACTTGGAACGTTAACATTTGCAATATTTTCAATTCCCTTGTTTTCTGCCGCAGTAACAGCCGCATTAGTAGTTGCATTGTTAATAGCAGCCTTAGCAGCATTGGCAATTTCAGATGCTTGATTGATTAAATTAGCTTTTTCTAAATTACTTAAGTTAGATGCATGATTAATTTCATCCTTCTTAGTGTTCAAAGCATCTTCAATTGCAGTATTTGCTGCCTTCTTAGAATCTTCTAAGTTAGTGAAGTGAATATTGTTAATATCAGCAACACCCTTATCTTCGGCAGCTTCAACTGCAGCATTAGTAGTTGCACTGTTGATAGCAGCCTTAGCAGCATTGGCAATCTCAGCTGCTTGATTGATTAAAGCAGTCTTTTCTGAATCAGTTAAGTTAGATGCGTTGTTAATTTCATTCTTCTTAGAATTCAAAGCATCATCAATTGCTTGATTTGCATTCCTCTTAGCATCTTCAATACTTGGAATTGAAACATTTTCAATGTTCTTAACTCCAGTATCTGCAGCTTCCTTAGCTTCATCATTAGTTTGAGCATTATTGATTTCATTAATTGCTTCAGTAGCAACCTTCTTTGCTTGATCAATAAGCTCTTGCTTTTCGTCTTGACTTAAGTTAGATGCGTTATTGATCTCCTCTTGCTTTTCATTTAAGGCTTTGTTGATAAGATCAATACTTTCCTTCTTGATGTCGGATAAACCTGGAACAGTAATGTCTGCAATAGCTTTTTCACCATCAACTTGAGCAGTTTCAACTTCTGAATTAGTAGTTGCATTGTTGATATTATCTTTAGCAGTAGTTGCAGCTTCAGTTGCTTGATTGATTAAAGCAGTCTTTTCTTCAGAAGAAATGTTAGTTGCATTATTGATTTCATCCTTCTTGTTCTTCAAAGCCTGATCAATTGCAGCATTCGCTGCGTCCTTAGCTGGAGAAGTGGTTGGAACGTTAATATTATTAATGTTCTTAACTCCTTCTTCTTGAGCACGAGTTACTTCTTCAGGAGCAGTTGCTTCTGCAATCTTTTGTTTTGCATTATCTGCTTCATTATTGATTAGATCAGTGTAAGCTTGTTTTTCTTCATCAGTTAATGAATCGCTGATTTCCTTAAGCTTACCAGCAGCTGCATCGTCGATAGCTGCATTAGCAACATCTTGATCAATTGCTAATTTTCCATCATCGACTGCCTTCTTAACGTCGTCGTTACTCTTAGCATTATCGATTGCTTCTTGTGCCTTCTTAGCAGCAGAGTCAATTTGATCTTTAGCTGCTTGTTTTTGCTCATCAGTCAAGTTGTTATCTTGATCAATTGCCTTCTTAGCTTCATCAACTTCGTTGTTAAGATCAGTAGTTGCTTGTTCCTTAGCTGCTGATTTAGCTGAGATTTCAATACTATTGATCTTGTCAATGCCGTTGTTTTGAGCTTCAGTTACTGCAGCGTTGGCAGTTGCATTATCAATGGCAGTATTAGCAGCATTTTGTGCATCAGCAACTTCTTGCTTCAATGCAGCCTTTTCTTCGTCTGTTAAGTTTGAAGAATCAATTGCATTGTTTTTGGCTTCTGCAGCTTCTGCTACTACCTTCTTAGCAGCTTCTTTAGCTGCCGATTCAGTTGGCACTTCAGTATTATTAATATTCTTAATGCCACTTTCTTGTGCAGTACTTACAGCTTCTGGAGTAGTTGCATTATTAACTGCTTCTTTAGCATCTTGAGCCTTTTGATCAACTTCATTATTTAAAGCAGCCTTTTCTTCATCAGTTAATGGTGATTTAGAAATTTCGGCCTTCTTGCCAGCAACTGCGTTATCGATTGCTGCATTAGCAACATCTTTATCAATTGCTAATGTACCGTCATCGGTTGCTTTCTTAACATCGTCGTTAGTCTTAGCATTATCGATTGCTTCTTGTGCTTTCTTAGCGTCAGAATCAATTTGATCCTTAGCTGCTTGCTTCTCTTCATCAGTCAAGTTGTTATCTTGATCAACTGCCTTCTTAGCATTTTCAACCTCGTTGTTAAGATCAGTTGTTGCTTGTTCCTTAGTAGTTGATTTAGTTGGTACTTCAATACCATTAATTGTCTTAACACCATTTTCTTCTGCTTCAGTAACTCCCGCGTTGGTAGTTGCATTATCAATCGCAGTATTAGCAGCATTTCGTGCTTCAGCTACTTCTTGCTTCAATGCAGCTTTTTCTTCAGCTGTTAAGTTTGAAGAATCGATTGCATTGTTTTTAGCTTCAGCAGCTTCTGCTACTGCCTTCTTAGCAGCTTCTTTGGCTGCTGATTCGGTTGGTACTTCAGTATCATTGATATTCTTAATACCATTTTCTTGTGCAGTAGTTACAGCTTCTGGAGTAGTGGCATTATTGATTGCGTCTTTAGCAGCTTGTGCCTTTTCATCTACTTCATCGTTTAAAGCCGCCTTTTCTTCATCAGTTAATAGTGATTTAGAAATTTCGTTCTTCTTACCAGCAACTGCGTTATCGATGGCCGCATTAGCAACATCTTTATCAATGGCAAGCTTACCATTATCAACAGCCGTATTAACCTCATCATCAGTAATAGCATTATCAATTGCTTCTTGCGCTTTCTTAGCATCAGAATCAATTTGATCTTTAGCTGCTTGCTTCTCTTCATCAGTCAAGTTGTTGTCTTGATCGATTGCGTTCTTAGCTTCATCAACTGCAGTATTAAGGTCACTTGTTGCTTGTTCCTTAGCAGGTGACTTAGTTGGAATTTGAATATCTTTAATTGCTGCGATGCCGTCTTCTTTAGCAGTTGTTACTGCTTCATCAGTTGTTGCACTGGTAATACTTGATACTGCGTTACTGTATTCTGCTTGAACTTCATCTTTCAAAGTGTTCTTTTCATCAGTAGTTAGATCACTAGCATCATCAATTGCCCTATTCTTAGCATCACGTGCTACATTCAATTCTCCAATAGATTCTTGTTGCTTCTGAACTAAGGTTGGAATAGTAATGTTATTAATATTATCTAAACCGGTTGTTTCTGCACTCTTGACTGCATCATTAGTTTGAGCGCCCTTAATTTCCTTAGTTGCATCATCGGCAGCTTTATTTGTTTGATCAACCAAAGCCTGCTTTTCTTGATCAGTTAAGTGAGTAGCGTTGTTAATGTCAGTAAGCTTAGCATTCTTAACACTTTCAATTGCATTGAGAGCATCTGTTTGTGCTCCCTCTAGAGTTGGAATAAATAGATCAGTAATTTGCTTAATTGCGTCATCACGTGTTGCAGTAACTGCATCATTAGTAGTAGTGGATGACTCATTAATCTTATCAATTGCATCGTTAGCAATTTTATCTACTTGATCACTTAATTCTTTTTGTTCTTCAGCACTTAAGTTAGATGCAGCAGAGATTTGCTTATTCTTAGCATCTTGAACTTGTTTAATTGCATTAATTGCATCTTGTTTAGCTTGAGCTAAGCTTGGAACAGTCACATTAGCAATATCTGCAATACCCTTATTCTGTGCGTCAGTCACAGCATCATTGGTAGTTGCATTGTTGATATTATCTTTTGCATTTTTAGCTACTTCACTTGCTTGATTGATTAAGTCTTGCTTTTCTTCAGTACTTAAGTTAGATGCATTATTAATTTCATTTGTTTTAACTTGCAAAGCATTGTCAATTGCAGTGTTTGCTGCATTTTTAGCATCTTCTAGTGAAGTAAAGGTAATACCCTTAATGTTATCAATGCCAGCATTAGCTGCATCGCGAGCATCATCGTTGGTAGTGGTCTTTTCAACATTATTCTTAGCAGTAGTTGCTGCTTCAGTTGCCTGATCAACTAATTTTTGCTTTTCAGTATCATTCAAGTTAGAAGCATTGTTAATCTCATTTACTTTAGTGTTCAATGCGTCTTCAATTGCTTGGTTAGCATTCTTCTTAGCCTCATCAAGACTTGGAATAGTAACATTTTCGATATTTTGAACACCAGTATTTGCTGCTGCCTTAGCATCATCATTTGTTTGAGATTGGTTGACGTTGTTAATTGCTTCAGTTGCGGCATTAGTTGCAGCATTGATCAAACCTTGCTTTTCATCTTGAGAAAGGTTAGAAGCATTGTTGATTTCGTCAGTCTTGGCATCTAAGGCCTTGTTAATTAGATCAATACTTTCCTTCTTAATATCAGACAAGTTTGGAACTGTTACATCAGCAATTGCTTTTTCACCATTTGTTTGGGCAGTATCAACATCGACATTAGTAGTAGCATTGTTGATATTGTTCTTAGCAGCATTGGCTGCTTCAGTTGCTTGATTGATTAAGTCAGTCTTTTCTTGAGCGTTGATATTAGATGCATTGTTGATTTCGTCGGTCTTCTTTTGAAGAGCATCATTTATGGCAGCAATTGCATTATCTTTGGCTGAAGAAGTGGTTGGAATTTCGGTATTATTAATTTCATTTACACCGTTTGTTTGTGCAGTAGTTACTTCTTCAACAGTAGTTGCGTTAGCAATATTTTGTTTTGCATTATTTGCTTCAGAATTAATTAAATCAGTGTAAGCTTGTTTTTCGTCAGTAGTTAGTGGATCTTGAATTTCCTTAAGCTTACCAGCAACTGCATTATCGATTGCTGCGTTAGCAACTTCTTTATCAATTGCAACCTTACCACTGTTAACTGCATTGTTTACTTCAGTATCAGTCTTGGCATTGTTGATGGCATCTTGAGCAGTCTTAGCATCGGAGTCAATTTGATCTTTAACTGCATGCTTCTCTTCATCAGTCAAATTGCTATCTTGATCAATTGCTTTCTTAGCATTTTCAACTTCGTTGTTAAGATCAGTAATTGCCTTTTCCTTATTTGCTGATGTTGTTGGAACTTTAATGCCGTCAATTGCACTAATACCATTGTCCTTAGCTTCAGTTACGTCTGCGTTTGTAGTTGCATTGTCAATTGCAGTATTTGCAGCGTTTTGAGCTTCAGTTACGTCTTGCTTCAATGCTGCTTTTTCTTCAGCTGTTAAGTTTGAAGAATCAATTGCAGCATTCTTTTCATCAGCTACCTTAGCTACAGCTTCCTTGGCTGCTTGTTTTGCTGCTGATTCAGTTGGTACGTCAATATCATTGATATTCTTAATACCATTTTCTTGCGCAGTAGCTACAGCTTCTGGAGTAGTTGAAGTGTTAATTGCTTCTTTAGCAGTATTTGCCTTTTGATCTACTTCATTATTCAAAGCAGTCTTTTCTTCGTCTGTTAATGGTAAGTTAGAAATTTCTGATTTCTTACCAGCGACTGCATTATCAATGGCTGCATTAGCAACATCCTTATCAATTGCTAATGTACCATCAGCAGCTGCATTCTTAACATCATCATTAGTCTTTGCATTGTTAATAGCATCTTGAGCAGTCTTAGCATCAGAATTAATTTGATCTTTAGCTGCTTGTTTTTGTTCATCAGTCAAGTTACTGTCTTGATCAATTGCCTTCTTAGCTTCATCAACTGCAGTATTAAGATCAGTTATGGCT
>CAJTRU010000118.1 GCA_910579085.1 uncultured Lachnospiraceae bacterium
CTATAAAGGAATATAATTGAAAGAGTATTAAAAATTTATATCTATTAATGAACATGTTCCAATGTAGAGCCTGTTTGAAGGTATATTTGTAGATATAGCAGGTTGTGAAGCAGCAGGAGCAAGGAACTTATGGTTTTAGCCATGAGAGAGCTAAAAACTTATAACATTATTTAAAAACAAGGCAGGGTATATGCTTATAAACATATATTCTGCCTTGTTTTTGTATTTTCTGCATTTTCATTTATACATTATCTCCATGTAACAAATTAAATTATCACTGAAAGGGGATTTTATGAGGAACGTTTTATTCAAAACAGGAAAAATTGCATGGAAGGTACTGAAAGAAACAGCAGGAGGCATTGTAACGCTTATGTCATTTGTAGAAGCAGTTGCAAAAAGGAAAGGAGGGAAGAAATAATGGCAGCAGAAGTTGAAACAATGTTTTTTACAGGCAGGGAAAAGCCCTGGCATGGTTTAGGTACAATGGTGGAAGATGCACCAGATTCAAGGGAGGCGTTAATTGCAGCAGGTCTTGACTGGGATGTAGTACAGAAACCAGTGTTTACACAGGACGGGGTACAGGTTAAAGGTTATTATGCCAATGTAAGGGATTATGACAGTTCAGTCCTTGGCATTGTCACCAGCCGTTATAAAGTGGTGCAGAACAGGGATGCCTTTGCATTTACTGACAGCCTTCTTGGTGAGGGTGTACGTTATGAAACAGCAGGAAGCCTTATGGGAGGAAGGAAGACATGGATTTTAGCAAAACTCCCGGAAAAGTACATAATACAGGGTGAACAGGTTATGCCATACCTTGTATTTTCAAATACACATGACGGTTCAGGGGCTATAAAGATTGCAATGACGCCTGTCAGGGTGGTATGCAATAATACCCTTAACCTTGCCCTGGAAAATGCAGACCGTATATGGTCAGTACACCATACTGGTGATACTGGTGCTAAACTGGAAGATGCAAAGGAAACCATATACAGGGCAGAGGAATATATGTCAGGGCTTGGCAGGGCATTTGACATGCTTTCAAAGAAAAAGGTTACAGATGCCGCTGTAAAAGAATATATATCCCTTCTGCTGCCTGTCCCAGACGGTGCGTCCCAGACAGCAGAGAAAAATGTGCTTAAACAGCGTGGGGATATAATGATGCGTTATAAGTATGCGCCAGATTTAAAGGACATGCCAGGGAACTGTTACCGTTTTATAAATGCGGTATCTGATTTTGCAACACATTCAAAACCATTGCGTGAAACAAGGAATTACAGGGAAACCCTGTTTAACAAAACAATGGAGGGAAGCCCTGTGACTGACAAGGCTTTTAAGCTTGTTATGGCAGCATAAAAATAACATGGATATGGGAAATGGAGGAAAAAATATGCAGGGGACAGAAGGGTTTGCAGAGGAAACAGCCAGTGTTTTAAGGAAGAAACTTGGCAATGGGTATAAAGTAAGAAAACTTACTGTAGAAAAAATAAATAAAGGTAAAGTTTATGCACTTTTAATAACAGACGGGGAAAACATGGTTTCACCAGCTTTTTACCTTGAAAGTTTTTACAGCAGGCATATTTCATACGGGTATACTGCTGCCGAAACAGCAGAAAGCATTATAAAGGAATATAACAGCATAGAAGGGCTTATTAAAGAGGACAGAAACCTTGCATTAAACCTTTCCAGAAAGGAATGGGTAAAAGAGAGGCTGTTCCTGGTATTAATTAACAAGGACAAAAACAAGGATTTCCTCAGTGATGCAGTATATTCAGAATATGCAGGTCTTGCACTGGTACTGTATGTGCTTGCAGGAGATGGCATGGACAGCATGGCTAAAATTAAAGTTACAAAAAGCATGTGCAGGGGCTTTGGATGGGATGAAAAGGATACTGCCGGTTATGCACTGGAAAATACAGCCAGGCTTTTACCTGTGGGATTATGCCCGTTAGAGAAATTAATAAACAGGCTTTTAAACCCGAAGGATGGAGGAGTGCAGCCAGCAGGCGGCAGTATCCCAGGCTGTAAAGGGGAATGGCTTGTAATGTCAAACCAGAAAGGGATATACGGGGCAGCAGCAATATTTTATCCAGGAGTATTAAAGAGGCTTGCAGAAAGGAAAGGCGCAAGCCTGTTCCTTATACCTTCAAGCATACATGAATTTATAATTATCCCTGACAACGGGTTATATAACCCCAGGGACTTGGAAGATATGCTAAGGGAAGTGAACTGTACAGAAGTTTCACTGGATGAAATCCTGTCAGATAATTTATATTATTACAGTTATGAAAAAGGGGAACTGTCAGTTTTAAATGCAGGGAATACAGAAACAGTCATTTTACAAGGAGGAAACAGTTTTATGTATAATATCATTGCAAAAACAAAAAATATGGAAAAACAGGAATGGTTAATGCTAAGGAAGAATGGCATAGGGGGTTCAGATGCAGGTGCAGTATGCGGTTTAAACCCTTATGTGTCACCGCTTGAAGTATATTTTTCAAAAACGTGTGAAGGCGTGGATGAAGGAGCACCAGATAATGAGGCAATGCGTGAAGGCAGGGATTTTGAAGATTATGTGGCAAAAAGGTTTACAGAGGCGTCAGGGTTAAAGGTGAGGCGTTCCAATGTAATGTATGCAAGCAGGGAACACCCTTTTATGATAGCGGATGTGGACAGGATTGTTACAGGCAGGGAAAATGGCATAACAGGGCTTGAGTGCAAGACAGCAAGCCCTTACAGTGCAGAAAAATGGAAGGACGGTAAAATACCAGCACATTACATAATGCAATGCTACCATTACATGTCTGTACTTGGCGCACAAACATGGTATATAGCAGTAATGGTATATGGCAGGGAATTTAAATATATGAAAATTGAACGTGATGAGGAAATAATACAGCAGCTCATAAGGATTGAAGAAAATTTCTGGAGGCATAATGTAATGGAAAAAGTAATGCCAGAACCAGACGGTTCAGAGGCAGCGGAAGCATTTATAAACAGGAATTTTGCAGAAAGCATGGAAGAACTTTCAATACCGCTTGCAGGTTTTGATGAAAAACTCCGCAGGAGGGAAGAAATAGCAGGGCTTATATACCAGCTTGGGACTGAAAAGAAAAAGATTGAACAGGAAATAAAAACTTATATGGATAAGGCAGAATATGCAGAGAATGAAAATTTCCTTGTTTCATGGAAAAACAGCACTACAAACAGGATAGACACAAAAAGGCTTAAAGCTGAAATGCCAGATATTTATGCCAGGTTTTTAAACACTGTAAAAAGCAGGAGGTTTATTGTAAAGGCTGTATAAAAGCAGTACTTGAACTGGGTTATATGTTTTGTTATAATACAGGTACAGGGAGGTGTTTTAATGACAGCACTAAAAATGGAAGCAGTAAGCATAATTGACAGTATTGAAGACTCTGAAATGGCGGAAGTAGTGGCAGTTTTAAAAAATTTTAAAATAAACAAGAAAAAAGAAAACTACATCAAAGAAGGACTGGATGGACTGGAAATAATTGAAGCTTTCACAGGGACATTACCAGAAAGCTTTGATTATGAGAAAGAACTGGAAGAAGCACTGGAGGAAAAGTATGGTTCTGTTAATTGATACAAATATACTGCTGGATATTTTGCAGCACAGGATACCATTTTATGAAGCTTCAAAAAAGATATTAGATTTATGTGGAAGGAGAGAGGCAGAAGGATATATTGCATTACACTCTGTTTCTAATATCTATTTTATATTAAGGAAGCAGTATACCGCAGAAAAAAGACGTTTGCTCCTGGCTGGCATATTAAAAGTATTACGTGTATGTGGTGCAGGGTATGAAAGGGTTGTTAATGCTTTGAAAAGGAAGGACTTTGCAGATTTTGAGGACTGCCTCCAGGATGAATGTGCTTCAAGCATTGGTGCATCTTATATAATTACAAGGAATATAAATGATTTTAAAAGCTCAAAAGTAAAAGCTGTAACACCAGAACAGTTTTTAAGCATAACAGGGCAGTTGTAAAAAATTTAGTTGATAAAAAATAAACATTAAAAACGCTGGTTTAGTCAGACTGGCGTTTTTATTGTTGCAGTTATAATGGAACGGAGGGAATATATGGCAAATAAAACCATACGCCTTTTAAGGGCAGATGAGATTGAGTGCAGGATATCATCTATAAGTAAAAATGGTGTGAGCCTCCTGCTTTACAAAGATGCAAGGGTAGACCAGAGGATACTTGATGAAACATTTGGCATATTTGGCTGGAAGAGAAGCCACCAGTGTATTGATGGGAATTTATATTGTACAGTGGAAGTCTTTGATAAAGAAACAGGGATATGGGTTTCAAAGCAGGATGCAGGAAGTACAGGCAAATCAGAAAAAGAGAAAGAAAAATCACAGGCATCAGATTCTTTCAAGCGTGCGTGCTTTAACTGGGGCATTGGACGTGAATTATACACAGCACCTTTTATATGGATACCAGCAGGAAGAATAGAAATACAGGAACGTGGTGGGAAGTTTTACTGTAATGACAGTTTTTCGGTTGCAACAGTTTCTTATAATAAAGAACGTGAGATAAACGGGCTTTCAATAATAAATGGTAAATACAAAGTGGTTTATGTCCTGGGTGCAGACAACAGTGTACATAGCGTTTCATCAACACAGATGGCTTCACTTAAAAAAGAACTTGCAAGGACAGGGGTAACAGCAGATGAAGTAAAGGAAAGATACCATGTCACAAGCCTTGAAAATATGCCAGATGATATTTATAAACGTGTAATGTCAGCACTTTCAAGGACAAGGACAGAAGGGGCAGCATGATATATAATTTATATGGGTAAATGTATATACAGGCAGGCGTTTTATATAAAACAGGCTGTTATAAACTGCCTGTATATGTTATAGTAATAATAACAGGAAGGGGAAGATAAATGAAGGATACAAAAATACAATGGCATCCGGGTTTTGTAGCAGCAATGGAAATGGAATTTAAAGAGGACAGGAAAAACCTGGAATTTGAAAGTGAGCATAACCTGATGGAATACAAGTCACCTTCGGACAGCCTTGATATTGACACTTTCTATAAAGTGACAGGTTACGCATGTCTTTATAAGTCTTATGGTAAAACAACAGACGGGAATCCATACTGGAAGTAACTTTAAATGCGAACAGCAGTTTAATTGAAGAACTGAGGGGAGATGCTAAAATGGGTGAAATGATTTTAAAAGTGGTACAGCCTTTAATGCTTGAAAGGGAGAAAAAGGCAGAAAACAGGGGAATTGAAAAGGGCAAAATACTTGGGGCGGTAGAAATTCTCCGTAATTTTAACAGCAATGAAGAAATAAAAACAATAATTATGGGAAAATACCATCTTACTGAAAGTGATGAAGAAAAATATTTATAGTAAAATATAAAGTTATTTCCATATTGAAATTAAATAAGACACTGGTACAGCTAATAATTCCAGCGTCTTATTTTTATATTAATTTTTAGGATATACATATAAATATTATAACAGATTAAATAGTGTAATGATTATATAATATAAAGGAGCGTGTTATTAATGAAACAGAGAATAAGCAGAAAAAAAGACTGTATGGAAGATATAAAACAGCTTACAGAAAAAATTATTGATGAATATAAAATGTTTTGGTATGAAATGATGGAAAAAGATAAAAATGAGATTTTTGAATCTTGTAATAAAATTAAATTCTATAGTTGTGTGTCGGAATATTTTGAATGGGAGGAAAATATAGATAAAAAATATGTGGAGGCATTGAAAAACATTATACATCCACTGGGAGCATTATGGCAGTATTATCTTGACCATGAGTATATAAGAGCATCTACATGGGATGATATAGATGGACTGCTTTCATGTTTTGCCGACAGGCTTCCAGAGGGTATAATGCCTGACAGTATAGAAGAATAGAATGATAAAATAAAGCATATGCAAATATGATAATTTATTAATTACTGGTTATATGTACGATATTAATGTAGACAGGGTGAGGTTATATAGTTAAAGATATACAGCCTCACTTTGGTTTAAAAGCCGTTTTTTTTTAGTATTTCAAAAGCTGTTTTTTTTAATTCTGTTGTAAAGTTTTTCAATTCTTTTATAGACATGTGCAACTGTTTTCCAGTTTTAAAATTTGTACTGTTTACTACTATATGTATGTGAAGATTGTCTGTATCTTCGTGAATACCATATATACATTGGAAGCCTTTATTATAAAAAAGCTGGCATGTTTCAATAGAAACTAATTTTATAATATTAACATCCTGGATATATGCTGGCAATGAGATTATAAAATGGTATGAGCAGCGTAAGTTTTTTCCCGTTTTTTTATAAAGTTTTTTAATAATATACATAGCATTATGACATAGTTCATGGTCATAATCTGGAACACCACAGCCTCCTTTATACCTTACTTCTTTTTGTTTTTCAGTGATACAGCTTTTTCCAGTAATATATTTTATAAGGTTCATTGCATCTTTTTTTGTTTTGTACTTGCCACAGTTTATATTCTGGACAACAATATCTTTATATGTTTTTATTCTAGTATTTTCCATAATAATTTATACTCCCTTTCAAAATTTTTTATATCAATGTGTTTTTCATAAAAATAGTCCATTATATCTGTTATATAACAAAAACATGTTGAAATACAGTAAATTATATCTGTATCTTTCTTTTCCAGTAATAATACTGGTGCAATACTTGATTTTTTACAGTTATAAAAATCTGCAATATTTTCTAATCTTTTAATGTCTTTTTTGTCAAGCCGTACTGAAATTAATTCAGTTTTCTTTCCATCTTCCTTTGGCATAGTATAAAGTTCTGGATATATACCAGCAGATAATTCTTTTAGTGTATAATAGCGTGACAGTAATAAATCATTACAAAATTCATCATATGGGGAATTTTGCTGGTCAAATATTATACTGTCCAATAATGTTGTTATTCTTTTTATAGTATCATATGCCTTATTAAAATTTTTTAGTTTTTTTAT
>CAJTRU010000119.1 GCA_910579085.1 uncultured Lachnospiraceae bacterium
GCGCAAGCGTGCCCCTGTATGGAATATTGTGGCTCTGGCACTAAAAACCGTCCGTCTTCCAACGGACACAAGATAACTGGAAATTATATTATTTATATGTTAGAATAAATAATATAGATAATAGTAGTGGTAATCCACGGTTATTTACATGTGGGAATAAAGAAATGGGGTGTTTTATGACACATAAGGAAAAGGCAGAACAGCTCCTGCAACAGCAGTACCATTGTTCACAGGCATTATTTGGGGCATTTGCAGAAGAAATTGGTTTAGATTTAAAGACAGCATTTAAGATTAGTACATGCTTTGGCGGAGGGATGCGCCAGGGTGGTATATGTGGCTGTATTACGGCTGCCATGCTTGTACTGGGGATGGCAATAGGGTTTTATGATTCCCAGGATAAGGAGCTTGAATTATATGTTAATAAAAAGACAGATGAATTTATAAAACGTTTTACTGAGCAGATGTATGGGGATACTAACTGCCGTGATATCCTGGGCAGGGATATATCAGAGCCAGAAGGGATGGCTACAATACGTAAAGAAGGGCTTATACTTAGAAAATGCCCAAGGGCGTTAAATGTTAGTATTGATATATTAGAAGATATGTTAAAGGAACATCTTAAATATATAACAGAAAGCAGTATAAGTTTAGAAGATATTCCTGAGGATGATGAAATGCGGAGCCTGCTTAAATCTGTTAGCAGACTGCACCGTTTCAGGAGAAGTGTCAATAACCTTTTGTATTCATCATCAAAAGAAATAAGTTTTATACAGTTTGATATACGTAAATTCAAAATAGTAAATGACCTGTATGGTGAGAAGTTTGGGGATGAAGTTTTAGATTTTATTACAAACCAGTTAGCAGAAAGCTGCAATGAAGAACAGTTTTTTATAAACCTCCGTAGCGATGTGTTTATGATAGTGACAGAGTATAACAGTGAAGAGGAACTTGTAGAATTTATACAGGAAATTGACTCAAGGGTAAGTTACTTTAAAAATATAAAGCTACAGATGTCTTATGGTGTTTATACAGTAGAGGACAAGAAGATGGAACTGCGCCAGATGGAGGACAGGGCAGCAATGGCAAGAAAAGCTGCCAAAAACAATATTTTAAAGAATATTTTGTTCTATAAAGAGCAGTTTAAGGACTCACTTTATAACAGGAAATTTATTGAGGAAAATATGCAGGCTGCTATTGCAGAAAAGCAGTTTTTAATGTATTTACAGCCTAAATATAGTATTGCAAAAAATGAGATTATAGGGGCAGAAGCGCTTGTAAGATGGAAAAACCCTGAACGTGGCATGATTTATCCTGACCAGTTTATACCTGTTATTGAAGAGAATGGTTTTATAAGAAAAGTTGATTATTATATCTGGGAAAAGGCATGTTGCTTTATAAGGCAGTGCATGGATTATGGAATTAAGACGTGTCCTGTTTCTGTAAATGTGTCAAGGGTGCATTTGCGTGATGATGAATGTTTATATGTGCTTTCTAACATGATAGAAGAGTATGGAATTCCTAAAAACCTTCTTGAACTTGAAATAACGGAAACAGCAGATAACCAGCAGATAAGCCTTAAAGCGTTACAGTTAAAGGAAGAGGGTTTTACCCTGCTTATGGACGATTTTGGAAGCGGGTATTCTTCTTTAAACATCCTGCTTGAAACGCCTTTTGATGTAATTAAACTTGATAAAAAGTTTATAGAAAACATGATGCTTTCAAAAAAGGGAAGGCTTTTGCTGGAGCAGGTAGTTTCAATGGCTGGCAAACTTGACTTAGGGCTGCTTGCAGAAGGAGTTGAAACAAAAGACCAGATAGAACTTCTGCAAAGTATAGGGTGTGACCAGGTACAGGGGTATTATTATGCAAAGCCTATGCCAGAAGAAGAATTTTTTGAACTATTAAAACAGCACACAAAAGCTGCTGTGTTATAAGGAGGAACGGATTATGCGAAGTGAAGCAGAGATGTATAATCTATTTATAGATATAGCAAATGCAGATAACAGGATTTTAGCTGTTTATATGAATGGTTCAAGAACAAATAAAAATGTGCCAAAGGATATTTTCCAGGATTATGATATAGTATTTGTAGTTAAGGAAACAGAGGTTTTTATTAGTGATAAGGACTGGATTAAGAAGTTTGGGAATATTTTATATATGCAATATCCAGATGAAAGTGTAGAAAATCCAGGTGATAAGGAAAACTTTTATGGATGGCTGATGCAGTTTGATGATGGCAACAGGATTGACCTTCATGTGGAAACAGTTATACATGCTAAAGAGAATATTCTGTGTGACAGGCTTTGCAGGATTTTACTGGATAAAGAAAATATCCTGCCAGCCATACCAGAGCCAACGGATAAGGATTATCATGTAAAGAAGCCTTCCGAAGCCCAGTTCAGGGAATGTATAAATGAATTCTGGTGGTGCAGCAATAACCTGGCAAAAGGTTTATGGCGTGAAGAGATGCCATATGTACAGGATATGGCAAACTTTGTTGTACGTAAACAGCTTGAAAAAATGCTGTCATGGAAAGCTGGAATAATAACAGGTTTTAGTGTTAGTACAGGCAAATCTGCTAAGTATTTGTATAAGTGGATTGGAAAAGAGGAATACCAGGAATATCTGGATACATATTTCGGAGGCAGTACAGAGGAAGCATGGGAAGCTGTTTTTAAAATGTGTAATCTATTTAACTCTGCAACAGAATATGTGGCAGCAGGACTTGGTTATACATATAATGGACAAGAAGGAAAAGCAGCAGAAACATTTCTTAAACATGTAAGAAACCTTCCAAAAGATGCAAAGGAAGTATTATAAAAATAATAAAATAAAATGAAAGGAAGTGGGTTGTTTTGGATATAAACCACCAGTCTGTTATTCCTAAGGGAAACCCTCCAGAAAAGATGCCATCTGGAATAAAAGAATTCTATATATTGGATGAATGTAGAGAAGAAAATGGCAAAAGAATAACGGAGGAAGCTTTAAGCAAGTTACTGGAAGATATAAGAAATAAAGAAGGTGTTGGAATTTCCTTATATGAAGACCCGGATTTAGAAGGGGATTATATGCAGATTGAAGCTGATGGTAATTTGATTTTTTTACAATATGTTGAAAATTATTGTACTTCAGATGAATGTATTTATTCATGCTTTAACCCGGATTACCTGGACTCAGATGAATGGTCGCCTATAGAGGCTTCTGACGGACAGTCAGTTATTTTAATGCGTTATACAATGGATGACCATGAGCTTGCTGCCAGGTGTGTTGAATACTTTGTGCGTACAGGGCAGTTGTATCCAGGAATGGCATGGCTTAAAAGCTGAAAATTAAAGAAATAACAGAAGTTTATGTAGTAAAGGCATATGCAGGAATTTATTCCTGTGGTTTGCAGGCCACACAGGAAAACATTTCCTCATATGCCATTTATGTAATATATTGAAACAGCTTCACAAACAGGTTTTTTATATACTTAACACTGTTTTGTCATATATAACCAGCCAGTAATCTTTCATTACCCCATTTTCAAATGAATTTCTTTTCTTTCTTGTCCCGCCCTGTTCAGGAAATTTATCTGAATATTTATATGAACATAAAGTATTTTCTGCAAAATTATTATTTTTGAAATTAATAGTTATTTCTGTATCTGTAAAATTAATATCATCTATTATAGAGCCTGAAAACATATTATTTAGCTGTATACTGCCTTCTTTATGTTCATTATATCCAATCCAGGGATTATATTTTTGCTGGAACAAAGGGTGACATTCAATAACCCTGCCATTAAACAGGATATGTTCAGATGCGTTCCATATACAATATACCAGCCACCTTATTCCAAGGCTTCCCTGGAATTTAATGCCAAAAAATCCAGGGCCTCCCATTCCATAAGTGCCACAACATGTGCAGATTTCAAGGATTTTGCTGTTTTTAATGTTTTCAATTCCAAATTCATCCATATACAATGGTTTCCCAAGCATAATACTTTCATCATGGGATGGCTGGTAAAGAAATACAGGATATTTTTTAACCGTTTCAAATCCTCTTGACTGCCAGAGTTCCTTATCGCTGTTTTTTATTATAATATAGTTTTCTTTAACAAGACCCATATCCAGGTCTAAAAAATTATTTTTTGCAGACATAATATTTTAATTTGTAAAAAGCGGAGTTGAATAGTACCTGTCCCCACTGTCTGGAAGCAGTACAACTATAGTTTTCCCTTTATTTTCTCCTTTCTTTGCAGTGTTTATTGCAGCACAGGCAGCAGCACCAGAGGATATGCCAGTTAATATTCCTTCTTCTTTTGCAAGTTCTTTACTATAAATAAAGGACTCCTCATCACTTATAGTAATTATTTCATCATATATTTTTGTATCTAATATCTTTGGCACAAATCCTGCACCTATTCCCTGGATTTTATGCGCTCCTGCTGTGCCCTTTGAAAGCACTGGGGAGTTTTCTGGTTCTACTGCTATAACTTTAATTTTAGGATTTTTCTCTTTAAGGTATCCGCCCACACCAGTGATTGTACCGCCAGTGCCAACACCTGCAATAAAGATATCAGTTTGTCCATCTGTGTCTTCCCAGATTTCAGGGCCTGTTGTCTTTCTGTGTGCTTCAGGGTTAGCAGGATTTTCAAACTGTCCTGGTATAAAACTTCCTTCTGTATTATTTGCAATTTCTTTCGCTTTTTCTATAGCGCCATTCATTCCCTTGCTTCCATCTGTAAGCACAATTTCTGCCCCATATGCTTTAATAATATTCCGGCGTTCTACGCTCATTGTTTCTGGAAGCACAATAATTAATTTATATCCTTTGGCAGCGGCAATGGCAGCAAGTCCTATTCCTGTATTGCCTGATGTTGGCTCAATTATTACAGCACCTGGCTTAAGTATGCCTCTTTTTTCTGCATCCTCAATCATTTCTTTTGCAATCCTGTCTTTTGCACTTCCTGACGGGTTAAAATACTCAAGTTTGGCAAGCAGCCTTGCTTCAAGATTGTATTTTTTCATAATATTTGACAGTTCTATAAGCGGCGTATTTCCGATAAGTGCAGCAGCACTGCTATAAATTTTAGACATATATACCCTCCATGTTTATTAAATAATATATTAATTCCAGTATATATTTATATATTCTGTTTAAATTTTAATTATACAATGTACCTTCCGTTTAAAAGCATAAATATATATTTATATGTTTTTAAACGCCTCGTCCAAATCTTCAATAATATCATCTATATTTTCAGTGCCGATAGACAGCCTTATAGTATTTGGTTTAATCCCCTGTTCTTCCTTTTCATGGCTGTCCAGTTCTGCATGTGTTGTTGAGGCTGGATGTATTACAAGTGATTTAACATCTGCTACATTGGCAAGCAGTGAGAAAAGTTCCAGGTTATCAATAAAATCTTTGGCTTTTTGTTCATCCCCTTTAATCTCAAATGTGAATATTGAACCTCCGCCATTTGGAAAGTATTTTTTATAAAGCCTCTGCTGTTCCTGGTTTTCTGACACAGAAGGATGGTGTATTGCTTCAACTAAAGGCTGTTTTTTAAGGTAATCAATTACCTTAATGGCGTTGGCAACATGCCTTTCTACCCTTAATGACAATGTTTCCAGTCCCTGTAAGAAAATCCATGCATGGAATGGTGAAAGGGTTGCCCCCATATCACGGAGCAGTATAGCCCTTATCCTTGTAACAAAAGCAGCAGCACCAGCAGCTTCCAAAAAGCTTATTCCATGATAACAAGGGTCTGGGTCTGTAAACTGTGGGAACTTTCCTGAGGCTTTCCAGTCAAACCTGCCTGCATCTACTATAACACCGCCTATTGTTGTACCATGTCCGCCTATAAACTTTGTTGCTGAATGTATAACTATATCTGCTCCATATTCTATAGGGCGTATAAGGTATGGTGTGCCAAATGTGTTATCTATAACAAGTGGTATATTGTGTGCATGTGCAATTTCTGCAATTGCTTCAATATCAGTAACTTCTGAATTAGGGTTTCCAAGTGTTTCAATATAAAGTGCTTTGGTATTATCTTGTATTGCTGCCTCAAATGACTGTGGGTTTAACGGGTCAGCGAATGTTGTGTTTACATTATAGCTGGCAAGGGTATGGGCTAAGAGATTATATGTACCTCCATAGATATTCTTTGCTGCCACAATATGTCCGCCTGCAAATGCAAGGTTCTGTATTGTATATGTAACCGCTGCTGCCCCGGAAGCTGTGGCTATCGCAGCAATACCTCCTTCAAGTGCAGCAATCCTTTTCTCAAAAACATCCTGTGTGGGATTAGTAAGCCTTCCATAAATATTGCCCGCATCTTTAAGAGCAAATCTGTCCGCTGCATGTGCAGAATTATGGAATACATATGATGATGTCTGGTAAATAGGGACTGCCCTTGCATCTGTAACAGGATCTGGGTTCTCCTGGCCTGCATGGAGCTGGATTGTCTCAAACTTAAAATTACGGTCTTTATATGATTTCTTTGCCATATTATATTCTCCTTTATTTTTAATGGTAACATATATATTAACCTTAATTACCTACCATGTCAATATGTAAATAGGATTAAAAAATGGAGATTTAAAGCCCATATGTCACAAAAAAGGCATTTAAGCTATATCTTTAATATTACGAAAGAAACGCCAGTTTATTTTTGAACATTAAAGACATGGCTTTATGTGCCGCAGCGTGGATTACCGTAGCGGAATGCGTACAAAAGCCATGCCTCCGGCATGCTTTTTTTTACTGGATATTCTGGCTCTGGCACTGGAAGCCGTACGTCCACTAACAA
>CAJTRU010000120.1 GCA_910579085.1 uncultured Lachnospiraceae bacterium
CGAGTTCCATACAGCAATTTTACCAGGATTGCTTGCTTAAGTTCGCACTTATGGGGTTGCTCCCCTTGTGGGAGTGTGGATTAAAATAACTTTTTCATCAGCAAAGTATTAACTGGACAGATGTATGGGGTAAAAAATATCCTGTTTTAACAACTTACCAGCAAAATGTTAATATTAAAAAGTATTCTGGTAAGTTAAAAGAGCTTCTTGGCAGTTTGCAAAGGGAATATGGATATAATGATGTTGATGCATTATTAGTGTTAAAGGATATTCTTGCAAATAGTTGGAAAACGGAGAGTTAATACAAAGTTATATAAGTAATAATGCCTATATCTGGAGATAAAAATTGTCCATTTTATCTCTAGATAATAATGTTTTAAAATTAACCATCAACACGTACTGCAACCTGCCATTTATCTTCATAAATTATTTCCCCAATAAAATTTGTATAAACAATATCATAAGGGTGGTTGTATTTGTCAAGCAATCCAAGTACAGGCTGTAACATTTTAAGCATATCTTTGGAAGTGCCTGTTTTAAAATATGTAATTACTTTTTGCCTGTTTTTACAGGGGTCAGGTTCTGGGAGGTTTTCTTTAAACCAGCAGTCAATATTCTTAAATTTATTTGCATCTGCTTCTGTCATAATACCATCATTTACCATTCTCCAGCATACTGAAAAAATTCCCTTGGGTTTTTGTGTAATATATGATAACTCCCTGCCTTGTATCCGGATATATTTTAATTCCATTTATTGTTCCCTTTCTAAAGTCCTGGTTTAAAATTAATGTTAAAGATGGTACTTATGAAAAACAGGAACCAGGCTGTTATATAATGTAAACTGTTCTGGTATTTTATTATGAATTAGCCTATAATATATATTTAACATACATATAATCCTGATATATAATTCCAGTATATATAATTTCTATATTTTGCTGGAAACTAAATATAATATATTTTAAATAATTATATTAAAATATATTATACAATATTGGTCTTTGTCTTTCAATGAAGACGGATTAAAACACAAAATAAAAAAATAAATGCATCTGCCATCCACCATAATTTCCAGTTATAATACTTATTTTGCGTGTATGTTATATTTTTTGTGTTTGTTGTGTACAGCAGAAACCATGTGTTTGTTTGTAAATAAAAGACAACTGGAAATATATGTAAATAAAGTATCCTTAAAAAAGTCAAGACAGCCATAAATTTATTTATTATAATTATGTTATCATTCATGAATGAACTGTTTCAAGTTAAAAGCATCATTAAGGTTTAAAGGAGTTCAATATGGGTTATCCAATATACACTAAGTCTATATTGTGTTATATAGAAGCTAATATAATGAACGGGAAGTTTGATTATGCCATGCTTGGGAAAAGTATTGGGTTTTCACAGTCATATATACGTGAAATATTCCGTAATGATATGGGATGCCCTATTGCAGAGTATATAAGGGAGAGGCGTATAAAATGTTCTGCAATGGATTTGATAAATTCGGATAAAACAATTATAGAAATTGCATATAAATTCGGATTTAATAATCCAGAAACATATACAAGGGCTTTTTATAAAATTACAGGTGTGACACCAAGCACATTCCGTAGAAAGGATTTAATTGCAGGAAAGGAAGAAATATTTCCTGGTGTATATAGTATTGGAATTCTGGAGAAAAAAGAAAGCAGGAGTGATATTAATATGGCAAAAGATTTTTTAAAGGAAAATGACAGCACTATTTTATATAATGTACCTAAAGTATTTTATGGTGCATATGGAGGCGGAACCCCATATCCAATATGTCTTAAAGCATGTTCAGAGTATCTTGGTGATAATTTAAAGTATTATTTTACAATGGCATTATGCGGTGCAGCCTTCAGGTTTGTATGGAATACGGAAGCATGGGATTTAAGTAATGTTGATATTTACCATACTTTTGAAGAAAGTAATGAGGTATATAGTATTGGTGCAAAAGCGCTGGGAAGGGAATTTTCATTTCTGGGAAGGGATGAAAATACAACAAAAGAGGAATTTATTTCGTTTATAAAAGAACATATTGATGAGGGGTATCCATGTATTGCATTGGGCATTATTGGGCCTCCAGAGGCATGTATAATTACTGGTTACCGTAAAAACGGCATGGAACTTCTTGGATGGAATTTCTTCCAGGCAGACCCTGAATTTGCTTCTGGAATTACAATAGATGAAAGTGGATATTTTGTATGTAGTAACTGGTGGGAAAATACAGATACACAGGCTGTTATGTGTTTAGGTGCAATTGAAAAAGACCAGTATACAACAGCAGATGTTATTGCAAATGCTGTTAAAGCTTTATCAGGAAGAATTGATTGTGGATATGCCAAAGGAGTAAAAGCATATGACGCATGGAAAGAAGCAATTTCTGATGAAAGTAATTTTTCTGTTGATGGTAATTACATGCTTTTATTTGAGAAGATGTTGTGCCAGAATGATGCGGTGTCATGCCTGTCTGATGGGCGTTATTGTGCATCATTATATTTTGAAGAACTGGCAAAAGCAGACAGTTCCCTCCAGAATGATTATTTAGAAATTTCGGGATTATTCAGGAAGTGTAGTGATACAATTTTAGAGATGCAGAATTTATATAATGATAATGGCAATACAAGCATGGATGATATGTTAAAGAAATTTGCAGACAAAGAAATAAGAGACAAAATATGTGTATTAATTGAAAAAGCTAAGAAGGCTGATACAGAGGCACTGGCTCTTATGGAGAAATTAGCAGGAAGCTTTTAGCCGCTTCTATATAATTTTATAAGATTTATGCAGCAGTGTATAATATCCTGGCAACGGATATATACACTGCTGTTTTTATTTATTGCCGGATGGCAAAACTTATAAATACATATGGCATGTTTTCTGGTTTGTGTTTTAGAAAATATTTGAAATTTATTTGAAAAATCTGTATACTTTAATTATAATTATAGATAATATTCCAGGCTGCTGGAAGCTTTTTTCTTACAGTTGCAGTAAAGATATCTGGTTTTTGGGCCTGTGTGCTGCCTGGCTCAAACAGGATATAATATTATATATGGAATTGTATGCAGCGCAGAAATGAGGATTAAAGTGCAACATATTGATAAAAAGAAAAATGTAGAAAACAATACAGATAACCCATTAGGCGTACAGCCTGTTAATAACCTTTTAATAAAGTTTGCTGTACCAAGTATTATTGCAATGCTTGTGAGTGCACTTTATAATATTGTTGACCAGTTTTTTATAGGAAGAAGCGTTGGAAACCTTGGAAATGCTGCTACTAATATAGCATTTCCGCTTTCTATTACATGTATTGCAATAGCACTGCTTTTTGGAATAGGAGGGGCATCAGCATTTAACCTTTCAATGGGTGCAGGTGACAAAAAAACAGCAGCATATTATATTGGAAATTCGGCTGTTATGCTTTTCGGGCTGGGGACTTTATTGTGTATATTTACGCAAATTTTTATGACACCATTATTAAAATTCTTTGGTTCTCCTTCTGATGTAATAGGTTATGCGGTAACATATACAAGGATTACATCTATTGGTTTTCCGTTTCTTATATTTGCAACAGGTGGCGGACACCTTATAAGGGCAGACGGAAGCCCTGCGATGACTATGGTCTGTAATATGGCAGGGGCGGTTATTAATACAATACTTGATGCAATATTTGTATTTGGCTTTAAAATGGGAATGGCAGGGGCGGCCCTTGCAACTATAATTGGACAGGTTATTTCTGCTTTAATAGCTGTTAATTATATGTTCCATTATAAAACTGTAAAGTTAGAATTAAAGCATTTAAAACCACAGGGGAAATATATTTCTAAAATTTTATCACTTGGTGCATCACCATTTAGTAACCAGGTTGCAATGATGGTTGTCCAGATTGTAATGAATAAGTCATTAAAATATTATGGGTCGTTATCTGTTTATGGTGAGGCAGTGCCTATAGCATGTGTGGGAATTATAACTAAAGTAAACCAGGTGTTTTTTTCATTTTTAATAGGTATTTCACAAGGACTGCAGCCTATTGCCAGCTTTAATTATGGCGCAAGGAAATATTCCAGGGTTAAGAAAGTTTATTTAAGGGCTGTATTTTATGGCAGTATTTTATCTGTAATTGCATTTATAATGTTCCAGGTATTTCCAAGAAATATAATAGCAGTATTTGGTGATGGAAGTGAAGAATATTTCCAGTTCGCTACTAATTATTTCAGGATATTTTTGTTTTTTACTTTTATAAATTTTATGCAGCCAATATCATCAAATTTTTTTACTTCAATAGGAAAACCCAAAAGAGGGATATTCCTCTCGCTTACAAGGCAGATAATATTCCTGCTTCCACTGCTTCTTTTACTTCCGCTTATAATGGGAATTGACGGGATAATGTATGCAGGTCCTGTAGCTGACTGTATGGCAGGCATAGCAGCAATTATTATGGTATCACTGGAATTAAAAAATCCTGAATACGGTAATTAACCAATATAAGAAATTAACCAGTATAATAATGGTTAAAAGATTACGTTTACAATTATTTCCATCAACAGGATAAAACAAAACCTGCATAATATTGTATTGTGCAGTAATTTTGTTTTACTCCTGTTAAAACCAGATGTTTTTTATATTATAAATTTCTAAAGGGTGTTTAACAAGCACTACAATTATCTGTTTTCTGTATAATGCCACATCCAATTTTAGTTCCTGAATTGCCAGATGGCTGGCTTGTAAAATCGTCAGGGCTGCTGTGTATAATAATAGAACGTCCTGCAATTTCATCTATATTAAAACGGTCAGTATAAAAAACTGTATAAGCATAGCCATAGTTTCCTAACAGTGGCGGAAGGTCGCCTGCATGTTCAGGATGCGGGGAAGAAGACGGGTTATAGTGGTCTCCTGTTTTATCAAATGGAAGAGTGCAGTCACCATTTTCGTGTATATGCATACCATAAAATGCAACCGGATTGTCAGGATTTACAGGCAGTCCATCAACTTCAGCCTCAACTAAAGTACCGCCAAAAGGTGTATTATAAAAATATATTGTACCATTCAGCCTGCGGTTGTCTTTATTTCCATTAATAACAGAATATGCACAAGGTTCTGGGTTGCTCTTTAAAAGGTATTTCATATTATTAAAATCCTTTTTTCATTATTATATTCATGAAGAAAATCCATGTTACGTGTATTTTATTATTTGTGCCTGCACATACATGTTAAATAATACCAGAAATTTTATGGCTGTACTTAAAATTTTAAGGTAAATGGTGTGTTTTTGTAAAAGAAAATTTAAACTTGTATGCTTTAACTTAGTGTTATATAATGAAATCTAAATGAGGAAATAAATACCAGTTATAAAAACAGCCAGCAGGCCAGGTTACAGATGGAGGAGATAATATGGCAGTAAATTATAATATTACAGCAGGCCAGGTTCTTAGGATACTTGGATATGATAACCCGGAAAGTGGCAAGTTCCTTGACGGGGTTGAAGAAGAATATAATATAAAACTTCCAGAAGTTTTGCGTGGATTTTATAAAGCAGCATATTGCTGTCCGCTTTTATCAACAGCAGATATATGGACAGACAGGTTCTGCACTTTATACGAAGTAATAGAAGAACAAATTGAAGAATTTGAAGAGGAATACAAAGATAATCCAGAAGAAGGGGCTGATGATGAGTATTATATGTTTTCACAGTCTTTAGCAAAAATACCAAAGGAAGAGTGGCCAGGACATGTTACAAATTACCTGGAAATAGGCGTGGACTATGGGGCAGGTGTTGTTAATTATGGAATACGCATAGAAGACTTAGATAAAGAAGACCCTCCTGTTTATTATCTTAATGAAGAAGATGAGATGACAGACTGGAAGCTTTTATGTAATACATTATCAGAATATTTTATGCTTGTATTATGTGATACTTTGTTGTGTAAGCAATACAGGACTGCATGGAAGGTATTAAGTGAAGACGGATGGGACTATAATATATATGAGTCTGATGAGATAGAAGAAACAGCAGAAGAAATGGGAATAGATTTGTCCCAGTTAAAACCACAGGTACTTTCATGGGGCAAGGCAGCATGTGGTTATGATGAGGAAAGAAAAATGATAGTGGCAGCATGTATTGATGATAATTATAAAGCACCTTTTATGGCAGGCACTATTTCTAAAAAATAATGAAAATATATGATGGATAATTTCCAGTTATCTTTTATTGGCGGGCGGACGCAGAGTTTCTGGTGTTCCACTAAATTATTCCATTCCAGGGCACGCTTGCGCTACGACAG
>CAJTRU010000121.1 GCA_910579085.1 uncultured Lachnospiraceae bacterium
CAGCGCATCCCATCATTGCTAAATTTCAGCATCTCCCTTAACTAAATGACATTGTGTCGTAGCGCAAGCGTGCCCCTGGAACGGAATAATTTAGTGGAACACCAGAAACCCTGCGTCCGCCATACACAAACACCAACAAAAAATAACTGGAAATTATCTTACATACAGTTTGTAAGGGGATTTATGAAATATCCGTGAAGTGGTATGGTAATTTCCGTTTTACAACTGCAAGATAGCAGAAAATTATAGTATATTAAAATACTGGTATAAAATCTTAACAAATAGATAGACTATTTTTATAAAAAAGTATATAATGGTTATATCGGCGTAAAAAAGAATTCTGGTGGAAAAAGCTTTCCAGCAGGGGAACGAGGTGTTTTATGAAGTTGTTAAGGCTAAAAATTGTTGTACCAGTAATTGTATTTGCAACAATGTGTATTGCATATTCTGCATGGGGGATTAGTTCTACTTCAAAGCTTAAGGATGCAAGCATACAAAAAGCGCAGCAGAATGTTGATGCTATACATTTGCTTGATATGTTGTCAACAGACTTCCAGACAATGCAGAAGCTTTTATATACATATTTTGTAACTGGCAATGTTGATGCTAAAGTTGAGGTGCAGAACCAGATTGAGGCAATACGAAAGCAGGTTAAAGATGAGATTACAGAATACAGCCAGCTTGTTACTATAGAAGAGGAAAAGAAAGAGTATAATATATTTAATGATAATTATATTAAGCTGGACGAAATATATGCAACAGCAGCAGAGTATTGCACATCTGATGTTGGTACTGCAATAGAAATGGCAAATAATGAGCTTGCAGAATATGTAAATATTGCAGAGGGCAATATTTCAAACCTGATTGCTTTCCGGCAGCAGAGTATAGAAAATTCCAATAAAGAACAGATTGCTACATTTAATGCTTCAATACGCCTTAATTTTATAATGATTATTGTGTCATGTGCATTTAGCGTTATTTCGCTGTTTTCATGTATTATAACTATAATAAATCCTGTATCCAGGGCAATAAAAAGGCTTCAGGAGATAATTACAAAGCTTGAAGGGAATGAGGCAGACCTTTCAGTACGTATTCCTGTCGAAACAAAGGATGAAATAGGCCAGCTTGTAAAGGGGATTAACAGGTTTATGGGTGTGCTCCAGGATGTTATTGGTGGTATGTCGGACAGTTCTGGCAAGCTTAAAACGTCCTTTGATGGCGTTATTTCAAGTGTGGGAAGCGCTAACAGCAATTCATGTGATGTTTCGGCTGTAATGGAACAGTTATCTGCATCTATGGAAGAGGTTTCAGCTACTATTTCAGGCATTGACAAGAATGTCCAGGATGTAGATGAAAGTATTATGGAATTTACAAAAGCAAGCAATGCAGTGCTTTCATATTCCGAAGAGATGCAGGCACGTGCAGAAGAACTTGAACAGGGGGCTGTGGACAGCCAGAACAGCACTGAATCTATGGTTGGTGAAATAATTGGCAGCCTTAAGAAGGCAATAGAACATAGTAAAAGTGTAGAACAGGTTGAGAACCTTACTAATGAAATACTATCAATATCAAGCCAGACAAACCTGCTTGCACTTAATGCTTCCATTGAAGCAGCACGTGCAGGGGAGGCAGGAAAAGGGTTTGCAGTTGTGGCAGATGAAATAAGGCAACTTGCAGACAGCAGCCGTGAAACTGCTAATAATATACAGTTAATTAATGAAAGTGTTATAGCGGCTGTAAATGAATTAAGTGCTAATTCAAACAGGATGGTTAAATATATTGATGAAAATATTATGCCTGATTATAAAAATTTTGTTGCTTCAGGCCGTAAATACAGCAGTGATGCGGTATATGTTAATGGAGAGATGAAGACATTTGCAGATAAGACAGAAGACCTGAAAGAGGTAATTGGCAATCTGGCGCAGTCATTAAGTAATATTTCTATTGTAATAGAAGACAGTGCAACTGGAATAGGAAATGCAGCAAACGCAACTACATCACTTGCAGAAGAAGTACAGAATATTAATGATGAGATATCTGGCAGCATGCAGGTGGTTGATACTATGGAACAGCAGTGTAAAAAGTTCCGCCAGGCATAAGAAAATATATACAGGCTTAAAAGGCAGGTACAAAGGCTTTTGGGCACAGGAGGATTAATAATGGATGTATTCAGTGTATTGACAATGATAGGAGGACTTGCTTTATTCCTTTATGGAATGCATGTGATGGGAGACGGGCTTGCTAAGACATCAGGAGGAAGGCTGGAGGGAATACTTGAAAAGTTCACATCCAGGACATCGCTGGCCGTACTTTTAGGAGCTGGTGTTACAGCAGTTATACAGTCGTCTTCTGCAACTACTGTAATGGTTGTAGGTTTTGTTAATTCAGGAATCATGAAACTGAACCAGGCAGTTGGGATTATTATGGGTGCTAATATCGGTACTACTGTAACATCATGGATTTTAAGCCTTGCTGGAATTGAAAGCGATAATGTATTTATGAAGCTGCTTAAACCATCATCATTTGCGCCTGTTTTTGCGATAATTGGCGTAAGCATGATGCTTTTTTCCAAAAGTATTAAAAAGAGGGATATAGGCACAATACTTGCAGGTTTTGCAATTCTTATGACAGGTATGGACACTATGAGCAAGGCACTTGCACCACTTGCAGAAGTACCTGGATTTACAGGGTTATTTACAATGTTTAAAAATCCTGTACTTGGTGTTATTGCAGGGGCACTCCTTACCGCACTTATACAAAGTTCTTCAGCGTCAGTAGGTATTTTGCAGGCACTTTGCCTGACAGGTTCAATAACATATGCTTCTGCAATACCTATTATTATGGGGCAGAATATAGGCACATGTGTAACTGCACTTATTTCAGGTATTGGTGCAACCAAAAACGCAAAAAGGGCTGCACTTGTGCATTTTTATTTCAACCTGATAGGAACTGTTATATTTATGGCAGTATTTTATTTCCTGAATGTATTTATAGATTTTAATTTCCTTGATGATGCGGCTGGTGCGGCTGGCATTGCAATTGTACATTCAATATTTAATATAGCGGCAACATTGTGCCTGCTGCCATTCAGAAAAGGCCTTGTAAGCCTTGCAATGTTTACAATACGTGATGATGAAGTGCAGGCAGAGGAAAATGTGGTTGCGCTTCTTGACGAGCGTTTCCTTGAGCAGCCAGCATTTGCAGTGGCACAGGCGAAGAAAACTGCTATACAGATGGCTAAAGCATCACAAGACGCTTTATTTAAAGCGATAGATTTAAGACATAAATATGATGAAGCTGGTGCGGAAAATGTTATGGAGCTGGAAAGCCTTGTGGACAGGTATGAGGATGAAATAGGCACTTACCTTATGAAGATAAATAATGCTGAACTGGCACAGGAAGATTCACAGGATGTTACAATGATACTGCACTGTATTGGTGATTTTGAAAGGATTTCAGACCATGCTGTCAATATTATGGAAACTGCCAGGGAAGTTACAAAAAAAGAGGAACATTTCTCTGAAAAAGCAAGGGCTGAACTGGATATTTATGAGGCGGCTTTACGTGAAATTGTATCAATGACATATAATGTCTTTGCTGGTGAAGATACAGAACTTGCTACCCATGTAGAACCATTGGAAGAAGTAATTGACAATATAAACGAAGAAGTAAAAAAGAAGCATGTCAAGCGCTTAAGAAAAGGCAAATGTACTATAGGGCTTGGGTTTATACTTTCTGATTTGACGACAAACTATGAAAGGGTAGCAGACCATTGCTCAAATATTGCTGCATGTTTAATACAGACTAAAGAGGACGCACTGGAAACGCATGAATATATTGATAACCTTAAAGAAAATGATTCAATAAGGTTTAACAGGGAATATAAAGAATACCGTAAGAAATATAAACTTCCTTGATACAAACAAAGCAGCCAGGAGGCACTTATATAATATATTTGATATAAGTGCTTCCTGGCTTTTTATATGCCATTCTGTATTAATTATATTTCTGGCTGTTTCCTATAAGAAGCAGGTTATTATTACTGCTGTTATCTGCCAGGCTTATGTTACTGCCAGTATTAGCAGTGTTAGTATTAGTATAAGTATTATTATAAGAACCTGTATTGCGTAGGTGGAACTTCTGGACTGCTGTTTTTAAGCCTTCTGAATGGCCGTAAAGTTCTCTTGCTGTTTCTGCAAGTTCTTCCGCGGTTGATGCGGTGGTCTGTACTACAGATGAAATCTGGTCCATTCCAATAGTTATTTGCTTTAATGCTATAGACTGCTGTATTGCAGACTCGGCTATACTGTTTACTGTGCCAGCAGATATTTCTGTACCAGAAACTACCTTTGCCAGGGCTTCTTTAGTGCTGGCTGTAAGCCCGGTGCCGTGTTCTACTATTACCATTGAGTTTTCAATAAGTTCTGAAATATTATTAGCAGCAACAGAACTCTTATTAGCAAGGTTCTGTACTTCGCCAGCTACTACTGCAAACCCCTTTCCAGCTTCGCCAGCCCTTGCTGCTTCAACAGCAGCATTTAAGGCAAGTATATTTGTCTGGAAAGAAATATCTTCAATAGTTTTAATAATTCCGCCAATTTCATGGGAAGCATTTGATATATTTTCCATAGCAGCAGAGAGTTCTTCCATCTTCTGGCTACATTCCGAAAGCTGTATATTAGCATCAGCAGAACATTTTCTTGCGTCCTCTGCATCATGGGTGGTGCTGTCAACCTGCCTTGACAGTTCCTGTATATTAGAAGACAGTTCCTGTACTGCTGCTGCTTGTTGTACTGCCCCGTCAGAAAGGGTTTTAGAGCCTGCTGCCGTGCGTTCTGACTCTATAGAAACTTTGTAGGCGGTTGAATTTATATGTGATAGTGCAATATTAAGAGAGTCAAGGATTTTACGCATTGCATCCTGTATTGGCATAAATTCACCAAGATAGTCGCTGCCAACTTCAAAATCCATGTTTCCATTTGCCATATCTGCAAGTTTTATATCAATATCATGTATATATTTTTTAAGTTCTTTTTTGGTAGAGTGTATGGAGTCTGCAAGCATCCCTATTTCAGATGTATCTGGTTTTAATGCAAAATTTGCTGAAAGGCTTCCCTTTGAGATTTCACACATCTGGTCACGTACAATCCTTACAGGGTTAATAATTTTTATTTTAGTATATATTGAAACAAGTAACTGCATTATAATAACAATTGCAAGTGAAACAATCATTTTATTTTTAACATAGCCAGCTTCATTTGTAAGTGTAGTAACTTTGGAACTTGTTCTTGTATCAAGCATATCAAGGAACTGTTCTTTAAGGGAACTGATTTTTGTAATAGCTTCATTATATGTTGTACCATATACATAATTAATAGCCTGCTGTTTCTGGCCTGCCATTGCCTGTTCCATTGCATCTTCTTCAAGAGGGACAAGTTCATTAGAAATTGAAGACATATTGTTAATTAAATCCTGCTCTTCTTTCGTAATTCCTATTTCCTGCATTTTCTTGACGCCAATATCCCGGTTTTTAAGGTTATTAACTTCGTTCCAGTAATTGTCATAGTGTTCTTGTATTCCAGTAGAGGCAAAAGCCCTTACCTCATTTGTAAGGTATGCAGAGCCATTCATAAAGCGGTTGGCATTATATGTAAGCTCAAAACGTCCTGTCTGTGCCCTGTTAAGCTGGTTATTTATTTTATTGTATGAGGACAGTGAAAACACCATAAAAATAAGTGATATAATAGATATTCCATTAAGGATAAATGTTATAGTTGACTGGTTTATTGATTTTTTCATTTTGTAAGACCCCTTTCAAACATTATTTGATAATACTATCATAAATTTAGTAGTTATTCAACATTAAAAAAAGTGGGGATAAGATAATTGCCAGTTATCTTTTATTGGTGTTTTTGTATAAACTAACGGACGGTTTTCCAGTGCCAGAGCCAGAATATCCAGTAAAAGGGGTACGCTTCCGCTACGGTAAGCCACGCAGCGGCACATAAAGCCATAT
>CAJTRU010000122.1:0-304 GCA_910579085.1 uncultured Lachnospiraceae bacterium
GACAAAAGGTATTATAGCAGGAGCAAAAAAAAAAATCAAGCTTTTTTTTATAAAAAATTAACTTTTTTCAAAATTTTATCACTAAAAAGACATAATTTTATGTTTTTTGACAAACCAGCCCGTCCCCTAGGCTTGCCATATTACAAAGTCTATAGTTACATATTAATTATTTAGCCAGTGTATCTATATTCAATATAAATTCCACCCGCTTTAACAACGAACGCATTTCTTTAATTATAGATATATTTTAAAGTATGCTATAGTAAAACACAAAATATTCATATTATAAATATATATTTTAATT
>CAJTRU010000122.1:314-3692 GCA_910579085.1 uncultured Lachnospiraceae bacterium
AAAATAAAATTTAAGAAAATATACCATACTTATATTGTAAATTAATGTAACAATGGTATAATAAGGCATAGCTGATGCGATAGACAATAATAATTTATCTACAGAAGCGGCAAGGATTATAAAGCCTGGGTCTGCTTCTCCTGACAAAAATAATTTGGGTTATACCAGCAAAATAAAACAAAAGAAGGTTGCTTATTGGAAAACCACTACAACCTGGATATAGAAATAATACCTTAATCTCAATTTAAAAGCAAAGGAAATAATTATCTTATGGAAAAACTAAAAACAACTATTAAAAAATTATTGGTTATAACACTATCTTTCTGCCTTACTGCTAATACAGCCCTGGCAAATACCTATAAAGAAACACAACAAATGGCATTTTTCAGGACACGCGATAATTATAAAAACCATTTACCTAAGACTTTTTATGACAACAAGCATAAATTATATTCTCTTCTTTACTATCAATATGATGGCTTACTTTCCTTTAATGATACACTTTATTTAATAAAATGGAGTAAAGACAGCCATACTACCAGGGAATTAAAAGTACCAAAAAAGATATCAAATGAAATTTCTAAATATAATGCTGACAGCGATATTGTATTTAATCCTATTACGTCTAATGGAAATATATGGATGGAATATTCATACAAAGATAATGCAAGTAATACCTGGAAAAATTTCTTTATTAGAATTTCATCTAAAGGAAAATTATTATCAAAAATAAACATTAAAAAAATATTCAGCATTCCCAAAAAACAATATATCTATTATAACATACACCAGTACAAAAAGAACAAAGCATTTGTGCAAATCCATATAGGCAGACTTAAACAAAAAGACATATATATGGCAGGAGTAATTGACTATAAAAAAAATAAACTAATCTGGAAACGCAAAGTGTCAAATAACGAAGGATTTTTTAAAAATTATTCTTCATATAATTATAGCATTATTGCTAAAAATAAATATATGGCTGGTTTTAATAAAGCACGCAATAAATTTGTAATATCAAATATAAGAACTGGCAAGGTATTTAAAGAATTTGATTTAGATTCAGAAGAAGAAAATATATATTCATATGAATACAAAAATAATGCTATTTATATTGCAAAAAAAGACGGGGTTTATAAATTAAAATGGAATGAGGATAAAATGACCAAGTTAATAGACTTGCAAAACCACTGGCTCAGCAAGGGACATAATTATGCCTGTGATATAACAGTTGTTAATGATAATGAAATCTACATAACAGGTTTTGACCCCTTTAATGAAAATGAAGATACAATTCTGTTTAGTTTTAAAAAATAATAATTACTGGTTATATTTTACAGAAAAATAATCACTCGGAATTCCGAGTGATTATAGCCAAATATCATTGGCAGAGAACATTGAAAAGATAATATTATCCAAAAGAAATAAAAATGGATATGAGAAAAAGACATAACTGTTGCTATGCCTAATAATGGTGTATAATACGAATAGGATTATGCCGTTTGCAGAATCAACTTTCGCAGGGAAGATTCATAGGGCAAATCCCATGCATCAAGATGTTGCAGCATCAAGATGTTATAGAGGCGGCAGTACCACATCTTAGTAGAGCGGTGTCTGCCGTTTTCTAATAGGAAATCATATTTCTCACGTTTATTGGAACGTTCTGCAGAAGTTCTTGCATTAAATTCTGTTTTCCATTCGTCACTGTCACGAGGTGGTATGTTGATTAATCGTGGATTGTCCTTTGTGGCAAGGTGCACTGTTCTTCCATACTTGGAATCAGAGCAGGGATGCTCGCATGAACAGCCGTATTTTCTGCTTGCGAGAGGACAGCGGAATTTAATTCTGTTTTTAGAAGGTTCTGAACCGTCATGATTCATTCGACGACCTTCTTTGCAGACAGGAACACCATCCATGCCAATGGTAAAGTCATTTTTATACCTGACTTTAATGCCCCGTTTTTCATTCAGGTCAATAAAAGGAGTAATGCCTTTTCGTTTACAGTATTTATAAACAGGCATGGCATCATGTGCGGAATCAAGAAGCAGCTTGGATATTTTAAAATCAGGCAAAAAGCTTTTCATTCTAAAAAAGGAATGCAGAAATCCGTGGGAATCATGCCTTGAGGCAGGGTTCAGCAAAGGGAAAACAGGAAGGTCGCTTTCCGAATCAGAAGCAACCAGCATATATAAATCATATCCATGATAAAAACAGGAACGGGATGAATCCCATCCGATGTCACAACCAGGCTGGGAAAAGTAGCGGTCACAGGAACAGTCATTGATACCTTTAGAAGCACAATCACAAACACGATGCCTGCGCTCCCTGGCAGAAGTAACAAAAGTAGTACCGTCATCGGCAAGAGCTAGCGAATCGGAATTAATAAGCTGTTTAGAAACAGACTGTTGTAGGAATTCCCGATTAAAAAGGTCAAATAGAGAACCATAAGGCTGTTCAGAAATGGAGAAGGAAGTATTTTCCAGTTACTGTAAGAGTTGCTCAACAGAGATTTTTTCAACAGGTTTCGCTTTAGCTCCTTTTGCAGAAGGCTTTTTAACAGAAGCTTTAATGGGATGTATATGAGGAGAGAGGTTATCTTCATCAGAATCCCAGAGACGGTTCAAAAAGTCATAGAAAGTGCCAACACCGGGAGTATCACCGAATTCAAAACCGCTGAGAATGGCATAAAGAGGGTTGATTTTTAGTTGCGCAGCCCACTCCGTCAGGGAAGTGACTTTAAAATCCAGAGACAGCAGATAGGAACGGTGCATGCAGGAAGGAGTTCTTGGCGCAGGCCCAAAGACAGAATATCTGTTTTTCAGTTTTTCGTCGGTATAGGAAAGGTCAAGATTCCAAAAGCGGTCAATGATGTCCCATGTAGAACGGGCAATGGAATCAGGGTTAGGATAATATTTATGTAAATTTTTGACAACAAAGTTTTGGTAGTCGGAATGACTGCCACAGTTAACAGGTAACAAATAAAATCGCCTCCAATCGAAAAATATGTCTTATAAATAAGGGCGCGAAGCGCCGCATTTTTCGATGGATTTGTCAAGTGTTTTTGACAAAAAAGTGGGGGATTTTAATAAAAAAGGAATCTGAAAGTCTTATATTTACTGGCTTAAAGATTCCGAGAGATTATAAAACTAAAAGGAGGCTTAAATTATGGTAAAATTAAAATTAACAATAAAAAAATTACTAATTATAACACTATCTTTCTGCCTTACTGCTAATACAGCCCTTGCAAATACTTATAAAGAAACAAACAAAGAATTGTTTTTCCGTTCTGGCAATGGACAAAGATACAATATATATAATACTTTCTATGATAAAAGCAATAAATTATATTCACTGTACTGGTACAATAATAATTATTAT
>CAJTRU010000122.1:3702-4520 GCA_910579085.1 uncultured Lachnospiraceae bacterium
AAAATTAAAACTCCAAAAAATATATTAAACGAAATTACTAAATACCATCCAGCTCTTTATTATAATTGTGTTATGCCTAATGGAAATGTGGGAATTCATTATACTATCCGTTTATCTAATAAAAAAACAAAAAAACTATTTATAATAATTTCCTCTAATGGAAAGCTGGTTTCAAAAATCAATTTAGGAAAGATATTTAAAATTACAAACAATGAAAATGTATATTATAAAATACATAATTATAAAAATAACCGTATATTCGTACAGTTTAGCATAAACAGTTACACTGAAAATGAAATAAAGTTTGCAGGTGTAATTGATTACAAAAAGAAAAAATTACTTTGGAAACGCAAGGTTTCAGATAATGAAGGTTTCTGCGGAGGTTATTCATATGATTTTGGCAATATTGCAAAAAACAAATATATGATTGGCTTTAATAAAAACAAAGATAAATTTGTAATATCAGGCATTAAAAACGGAAAAATTCTTCAAGAACTTGATTTAGATGCAAAAAAAGAAAACATAGTTTCATATGAATACAAAAATAATTATATTTATATTGTAAAAAAAGACGGGGTTTACAAATTAAAATGGAACAATGATAAAATGGCCAAAATTATAGATTTACAAAACCACTGGATTAATAAAGGACATAATTACGCAACAGATATAACAGTTGTTAATGACAACGAAATTTATATAACTGGTTATGACCCAGGAGAAAGTGAAAAATCTATTTTATTCAGTTTTAAAAAGAAAGTTTAAAATAAAATTTATTAAAAAATCCCTATAGCAAAGCTATAGGGATAATAAACCTT
>CAJTRU010000122.1:4530-5881 GCA_910579085.1 uncultured Lachnospiraceae bacterium
TATTCTTTTCTTTTTGCCATCATATCTCTCAGACCCATTCTAAGTACTTATCTCGCACGTCACATTCTGCGTACTTTATATTCAGGCTTCGCATACTTAATATTTTTCAAATAGTAATAGGCAGGCAACATCTTCTTTGCTAAGGCAATTAACATGTCTTTTTTCTTTTTTCGATAGTTTATACATGTAATAAGGATGTATACTGCATAAAATAAAACAATAATAATTATTCATTCCTAACAATTATATATCCAAGTACATATTATGGCTACTCCTGCTTCCTGCATTTTGTATGGCTTAGAATAATTATTACCAGGCAGTCCGCAACGATTATTAACAATGCTGCCACCGCAAAACCTTCTGGCAGTTTTTCTTCAAATAATCCCATAAAAAGTATTAGTGCTGCTATAACTGCCATTCCTGCTCCTGTTGTCCTGCATAATTTCTTTTCGTCATATTTTTCTTTTTCCTGGGAGGATGTCACATTATATCCAGAAATAAACCAGCTTCCGTGCCCTGAAAGCAACATTACTGAAATTAATGTGAATATAATAAATGCCACCCATATTATCCAGCCTGGGCCATTTGAAATATCTGATAATTTCATTGCAATCCTCTCCTTTCTTTAGCTGCCAGTAACCAGTTCCATTTCAATACATTCCCAGTCCCCTATTGGCATTTTATATATTTCTGTTTTGCCAGCAGGCTTAAATCCAGCAGCTTCATAACAATATCTTGCACTATCATTATTTGCAAATACACCTAATGTAATTTTAGAAGCATATAAAATATCCTCTGCATAACGTATTGCAAGCTGTAACATTTTCTTGCCATTTCCAAATCCTCTCAAAACAGGGTCAATTATAACAAAACCAAAACGTACAATGCTGTCATCCCCATCATATGGATATCTTATATACATATGTCCAGCAAGACTGCCATTATCATCAAACGCACTAAATGGAATAAACCTGCCACTATTAACATTAGATGCATACTCCCTGTTTAATGCATTACCTTCAACAGGAAAATCACCTATCTTTCCAGCAGACCATTGGTATAAACTCTTTTCATCTTTAATCCAGCTACATATAATTGCCGAATGTTCTTTCTGGTATTTTTTTAATTCCATGTTTTACTCCCCCACTATCACACATCCTGGCCCTGGAATGCCTGATGTTCTTATATTTAATATATTATTTTAATTATATACTTCCCTTCTATAACTTGCAATATAGAATTTATATTTATATCACGTCCGTTTCATAAAGCATCATACCTAAAACTTGCGTATATAGGATAATTTCCAGTTATCTTTTGTTGGAGGACGGACGCAGGGTTTCTGGTGTTC
>CAJTRU010000123.1 GCA_910579085.1 uncultured Lachnospiraceae bacterium
CAGAAATATCTGATATCCCAAGTGCATAAGCAGCGGCAGCAAGGACACGGAAAGAAATACTGGAACATGCATATAAAAATAACATTTTTAATAAACCTGATGCAGGACGTACCCCTCTCTTTCTTTGTACAGCCCTGTTTTTTTGTAAGCCCATCCAGCTCTTCTGGTAAAAAAGGAATTATTTTTTTGTCCCATTTTTCAAGAACTTCTTGCAAAATTTTATTTGGTTTAGTAAAATTATTTTGTAAATTCATGGCAATCCTCTTTTCTGTAGATTTTTTCGTCAAAAATATTTTACACTAAAAAGAGAATTTGTCATGGATTTTTTTATTTCTGTAGATTTTTTCTTGATTAATTTCCTATCAATCATTTTTTAGACACTTTTTTCTTAAGTTCGCACCTATGGGGAACCCACCCTTCTTTTGGAAAAGTTTTTCTGAATTATTGTATGTTATAAAATTGTGGTATGAACAGGGGGATTGTGGTATACTTTATTTTAATAAGGAGAGGACATTATGCGAAAACTTAAAGTTTATTTAGATACTTCTGTGGTTAGTTATCTGTATCAGGTGGATGCACCAGAGAAAATGCAGAATACATTGGATTTATGGGACTTATTTAGAAATAATGTATATGAGGTTTACATTTCAGATATTGTAATAAGAGAAATCAGCGGATGCAATGCAGAAAAATTGAAAATATTATTGGATTATCTGGAACGGATAGATTATAATATAATTGAGACAGATGAAGATACTGTTGAATTGGCTGGGAAGTTTATTGACTTTGGAATTTTGAAGCAAAAAAGTTTTGATGACTGCCAGCATATTGCGGCAGCAATACTTGCGGGATGCGATATTATTACATCATGGAATTTTAAGCATATTGTAAATGTAAAGACAGTCAGAGGGGTTAAGGTCATAACTACATTAGAGGGATATAAGGACTTATTGATATATCCGCCATCGGTTCTGATAGAAAGCGAGGATGATGACTATGAATAGACCAACAGTAAGTGAACGGTTTGATGTGGAGGATATTATGAAGATAAGAGAATATAATTCACTTCGCCATATTAAAATGACGCCTGCTGAAATTGTGGAAGATACAAAAAAGGGTGCAGCTGAATTACTTGCACGGTTGAAAGAAAATAAAATGATGAAAGTGTAGAAAGGATACTATGGGCAGAACAGTCCATAATATTCTCAAATTTAAGAACTGAAAGGTGTTTTGCAATAACGCTAGTATGGGAAGTATTGTAGATGCAGTGATGTGTTAGCCGGGAACAGTTCCGCTTTATGTTTGTGCGCCTATGGCGGACAAACATAAAGACTTGGATGGTAACATTTGAAAACCACTGACATCCCAGCTTTGTTCCATCAGCATTTATTTTATTGCCAGAAAATCTCGGTCTTATTCCGAAGGTTGGGTGTGGGCAGGGTTCACATAAAATGAAAATTAGATATAATGCCTGTTTGCCATATAAAAAATCGGAAAAATATATAACCCCTTCCAAATGAGTATACAATAAATAGAAGAGTTAATTTGATGACCTCGAAAACATAAAATCGGCCAGAAAATCTTACATATCTAATTTTTATCAGGAAAGCCTAAATTTAATAGACACAAGATTTTTACAGTTCTCACCGAATTTATGGCATTTTTTGACTCATTTTTTGTTACAAAACAATCAAATGATAATAATTTTAGGATTATTCATCCGTTCCATCTTCAAGTTCTATAGCAGTTTCTTCGTGGCGTAAAGATAAGTATTGTTTTATATTTGTTATAACTACAGATATATCGTTTATAATAGAATGACCGTTAGTAAGATTGTCATGGTAAAAGGTTTTGTATCTTGTTTCTTTATTGTTTTTTCCAATTGCCATATTTGGAACAAGGTATTTTTGTATGTTAGCATTTAAATCTCTCATTAATTCAGGGCAATATAAAATTAAGTGATAGTTTTGAAACCAATATTGTTCGTCAGTAAGTAGTTTTAAGGTATCTTTTTGAGCTTGTGTAAAAAGATTATCTTTTAAATAATACGAAATCAATACCTGATTTTGAGATTTTAATACAAGGCTTGCTGTGTTTGTAAGTACAGTGTCGAATCCATAGCATTTTAAAGCAAAATAAAAATATAGTTGCTCGTCATGTAAAGGTTTATTAAGAGATTCTTTATAACGTGCAAGTAAAAAGTCTTTAATTCTATCATTGTCAAATGAACTCATACTATTAAAAATATATGAAGTGTATAATAAAGATTCTGGTGCCAATTTTAATAAAAAGAATAGCTGATGATAGTCATATATCTTCACATTATATTCATTAAAATCAGTTTCTTGAAAGTGATTTGTCTTAAAAAAATTAGTAACAAAAGTTCGTTTGCTTTTTTCATCAGTTATACTTGATAGGCGATATACTAATTGGTTAAGAAATACTAATTTATGAGGTATTGATTGAGAGTGTTTTCTTGCATTTTCATAATCTTTTAGTACTTCAAGATTCCAGTGACGAATAGTAGCTTTCCAATATCTGGTCAAAATGTTATACGAATTGTATGCTTCATAACTCCAAATCGTATATTTGTTTTCTTTCCTGCTAAAATCAAATTTTTCAAGCGCATTATCAAAAATGTTAATTATCTGTTCTTTATCATTTTCGTTGCAAAAGAAATAGAAGTCATCAGAAAAATAATTAAATTCGCAATTAATCTCATTACCATCAATGTGATCCTGTACTTCATGGCTTATTTTTGAGAGTACATATTCAGCAAAATATAAGGATAAGTAGTTTCCCATTAATACACCACTTGTACGTCCGTTATAGAGAGAGGATAAAACATTATCTTTAAGATTGTGCTTAGCTAAATCAAGGTAATGAGTATATATTTTTCCATAATATTCACTTATGTCAAGTTTTAATAAACAGTCATATGAACACAGTTTTGTAAAATCTTCATCTAGTTGGCTATTGTATTTACCGGCTACAAAATCACCAGTATTTTCATTTACAAAGAGTCTTTTGTGCTGTGGATCTATGTTGTTGATATTGTTAAAATCAGGTAGATCACAATAATAGTAGTAAGCGCGTGCAAAATTTAATACATTTGGCATTTTTATGGTACGATATTTATCACCGTCTTTTTTTATTCTGTATGATATAGGAATTGTCCAACATAAATCAGTTGTATCAAAAGATGCGACATCTGATGGATAAAATAAATTATCAATATTAATAAAGTGGCGAATAGTATTTTTAAAATTATATAAGTTATTTAAACTCATACGAGACCTCCTGTATTTTTTTTTCGGTTTCCTTTTTTCTCTTCACATAAGAGAAAAAGGAAACCGATCTTTTAATAATTCAGCAGTGCGCTCTTTATCCTTATTCACATTTTGAACCATTGGTCGGCATCATCAAGATTCAAGCAAACTGTATATTCATTATTTGGGTTTATCAGAATTATTGGAAATTTTATCTCTTTGGGATAGTGTTCTGTTTCTGCTATTTCACCGTTTTCATAGTATAGTGTAGCTGTATACCCATTCAATGTCAAACAGTACATCAAGTGCTCTGAATATGTTTGCAACATTAGATTTGACAATGAATAAAAACTGATATTGAGACTATTGGCGATATTGAGTAAATTTACCTTGTCCAGATATCTGTTTCCAAATTCATAGTTTCAGATTGTGGATTTATCTAATCCACAATTGTTTGCTAATTCCCTTTGTGTCAAATCAGATTTATTACTTTTCTCAGATCAGCCTGACAATTTCATGCTGATCTGTACCATGGATTCTTTTGACCTGATATAGAGATCCATCAATCCAGTAAGTAATTCTGTCACCAGCCTCGTCATTTGTGATAATATTCGTACAGATAAGATTACTTTTTTTATTAGTTCCGCCACGTCCGATAGGAAGAATATGATGGATATTCCATCCGCAATAGATTTTTTTCCCATTTTCCCGGATAAAAAAATCTTTCCTGCCATAGGCATCCCTGTACATAAGCCCTCCATCGAAATCCTCTGCATATTCAGAATTTCCATAATACTGAAACCATAGGCGCAATGCATTTTTTCTCGTAATTCTCATTTTGTTACCTCCAATCTTAATTAAAAAAAGTCTATACATTGCTGTGTGTACAGACTCAAATAATCTATATCAGGCACTTTACACACAGCATTACTAAAGGCAACCCATCGGGATTGTCTTTTGGTAATTATGGTGTAAAGCGTATGGAACAACAATTTACCTACCTAGAGTTTATCATTGCTTTCTCAAAGAAAATCGGCATCTGTTTATCCTTGATAGTTCCATAAGGTTTACAAAACACGATAGACAGCACAGTAAGTCCAGCCACTCTGATTTCCACTTATCCGACATCATGGTCACAAAGGTTCATGACCTATACTATTATTGGCTGTCTATTTACAAAATAATAGTATCATATGGAACTGAGAATTGCAACAGATATTTTTAATGAAAAGGTTTTGCAGAAAGTATCAAATATATCTCAGGAAAGTCTCAGTGATATAAGATTGATATAACATTTGTCCTTTTTGATATGTTAATGGAATAGAAAACGGAAAAATGATATAGGTATGATATAGTGCCTGCAACTATGTAGGTTTTTAGTGATATAGAAATGATATAAAAATTGAAAAAACGATATAGGCATGATGTAGGAACGTTGTAGAGATGATATAGTTTTTGGGCTTTTACAAAAAGTATCAAACAGGGTGTCCGTGAATTGGGTTTGCACAAAATATCCTGTCCGTTGGTAGTAAATCTCGTGTCCGCATTTAGGGGTACATTATATGCCAGGATGATGTAGAAATGGTGTAGATTCTGAAGATTTTGGTGTAGCAACGGTGTAGAAATCAGAAATAATAGTGTAGGAATGATATAGAAAATGCCCAAAATGATGTAGTAATGATGTAGATTTTCTATTTTATGCTATTTATCGGTATATTATCAGGGTTTTAGGAAGTGTGTCCATAACCAGTAGCGTTTTGTGACACAAAATGCGTATCTGGCGAAACCTTTGGGAGTGTAAAGAGGCAAAGGTTTCGGGGGCAGAGAGGATTTACGGCAGGCAGGAAAGACAGGTAAGGAAAGGTGCCTTTTGTAATTGGGGCACCGAAAAAAATGTTGTTATGGCATCAGGCCGCTTGAATTGTCTGGTGCTTTTTATATGGAAAGGAACAGGAGGTGCAAAGGCATGAGAATGGACGTGCTGGAAGTAAATACGCCGAGGGAGCTGGTGCTTCATCTGGTACATTCGGAAGTCCGCATGGAATAGGACGGGGCAGAAATCATTTTGGATTATATGGCAGAGCATGGCATGACATTAGCGGTCCGCAATCAGGAACTGGCGGTGCTGGATGTCGGGAAGGAATACCCATAAGTGCGAACTTAAGCAAGCAATCCTGATAAAATTGCTGTATGGAACTCATCATTCTGGTTTTTTCGGTATTGCTTTTTTCTTGACAGGTAATGTGAATATTTTTTATCTGTAAAATTAATAAACTGTCCCCATGGCAGACATAAAATTTCTTTTATCTGCAAAAAATAAACTTTGCATTTTTCATAAACAGGACAGTTTACAGTTTTCTTTTTTCCAGCAAGGAAACATTATGCCAGGAATTGCTGCCGTTCTGGTATTGCCCATATTACCAGCCATAAAAGGACTTCTGTTTCTGCATATTTTTTACTTCCTGCCTTTAA
>CAJTRU010000124.1 GCA_910579085.1 uncultured Lachnospiraceae bacterium
ATAATTAAGTTATCTATTATTTATATTTATAAGGAGGAACAAATATATGCGTATTTTAATCTGTGATGACGATATATACATTTCATCAATACTCCAGCAGTATATCCAGGAATTTTTTTCAAAAAATAAACTGGCATCTCCAGAAATCCTGCGTTATGAAAATGGTGAAGCCCTCCTCTCTGATACAGGTGAAAAAGATATTGTATTTCTTGATATAGAAATGCCAGGATTAAGTGGTATACATACTGGCAGAAAACTTAAACAGTCAAACAGAAATGTAATCATATTTATAATAACATCTTATATAGAATATCTTGATGAAGCAATGCAATTTAATGTATTCCGGTATATTTCCAAACCACTGGATAAGAAAAGGGTCTTAAGAAATCTTAAAGATGCCCTGCTGTTATATAGTTCATCTGTTACAAAAATCCCAATTGAAACAAAAGACGGGATATATATTGTACACTCATCAGATATTGTATATATTGAATCTTTTGGCAATAAATCTGCTGTACATACTACTTGTAATAACTATATGTCCATATACAACCTAAAATACTGGATTAGGAAACTTGATATGCCATGTTTTTTCACTTCACACAGAAGTTTTATTGTAAATATGGAATATGTGTCAAATTTCAGCCATACAACAATCAGTTTATGCAATGGCCAGTCCACAGCATATATAGCACGCAGAAAATACACACAGTTCAAAGAGGCATATTTTTTATATCTGGAAAGTACAAGGTGACTAAATTATGGAAAAAACAGTATTCTTTATAATTGCTTATATACTTGAAGCTTTTATTTTATGGCAATTTTGTTCCTGTATGTTTATTACTGTGTATATAAAAAAAGCTGAAGGAATATGCCTGTTTGTTTTATATTCTGTATCATTTATAGTATCACTGGCAGGGATTACGTGGATTAATACTATTTTTTTCATGTTATTTAATTTTATTTTTATTCTTTTACTATATAAAGAACCATGGTATTCTGCTGTTTTTTATTCATTAGTTATAACTATAGCAATGAACCTTAGTGAACTGGTTGTAATAAGCTGCGGCAACCTTGCACCAACCTTTTTTACAGAACAGCTCTATGCCAGAAATATGCTAATTTTAATGGTTTCCAGCAAACTGCTGTATTTCTTTGTGTTACAAATCATTATACATATATTTAAAAAAAATAAAAAAAGGAATATAAAACCAGATAAGGGGACATTCCTGCTTAATACTGTACCTGTTATTTCCCTGGTTATTGTTATAATACTAATAACATTATGCCTTGCAATTCCACTGCCACGTATACTTGGCTATATGGTTTCTATTTGTACTATACTTCTTCTTGCAATTAACATTTTGGTTTTTTATACCTATAACTATATACAAAATAAAAATTATGAGTTTACTATACTTCAGATGCAGATACAAAAAGAAAACAACTATTTAGAATACTACAATATGCTCATAAAACAAGACGAAAACCAGAAAATACTTATACATGATATAAAAAAACATCTGATGTCAATATCTAGGCTTAATGAAAATGGGGAAAGGGAAAAAATTGCTGCATATATTAGAAATATTATAAATTCCCCTGGTTTACTTGGTTCTGTACAAATATGTGGAAACCAGCTTTTAAATTCTATCATTTGCCATTATAATAGTATTTGTAATGGACAGGATACAATACTACATACAGATATAAGGGCAGGGCTTCTGGAATTTATGGCAGATGATGAACTTACTGCATTATTTTGCAACCTGTTAGATAATGCAACTGAATCTACAGAAAAAATTCCAGAAGCATATATTGACCTTAGCATAACCTATAAGAAAGAAAAAGAAATTACTATAATCTCACTAGTTAATTCCTGTACCAAAAACCCTTTTTCAGAAAAAACAGGCACACTAGTATCTCATAAAAAGAATAATATATATCATGGCTATGGAATAAAAAGCATACAAAAAATTATTAAAAAATATAATGGGAAATTACAAGTATATTATGATGAAAAAAACAAAGCTTTTCATAGTATTATTTTATTAAAAAATCAGACAGGATAATAAATATCTTTGTTCATAGTTGCATAAAATAATTTGTGTAATTTTACAAAGCCAGAAATGTACAGTTAGTTTATTGGACCAGCTATACTGCTAATCCAATAAACTGCCTGTACTTTTTTATTTTTCTTTATTTTTTAATAAATTTAAACATTTTCCTGTCCCCCTGTAACATTTCCTGCCTTCTTTCACAATTTGCTGCCTAAATGCCTTGGCGTTTTTATATTTCCAGCCACTTCTGGTTTTTTTAGGGTCAGGAGCTGATTTTTCAAATAATATAAATCTATACTTTTTTTCATCCTTACTATCTTCTCCAAGCATATAACCATCATCTAACTTCCCAAATTTGTTAAATTCAGGAGGTGTAGATAATTTATGTAATTTCCAGGCTGCATAAATTGATACTTCACCCAGTCCATTTTCTATAGGTCCAGTTTCAGCGACAACACAATATAAATAATTTCCATCTTCAGTTATAACCACTCCCACTGAATGTGCAAATTTATCATACTCTCCACCTTCTGGTACAACTATATAAGGAATTTCATCAGCACTTATATCTCCATATAAAAAACGCGTAGTGTTGCCCTTTCCATGATGTTCATCACCATAATTTCCAGTTGTCTCCATCAATTTTGATACTTTTCCATCTGTACAGATTTTCAATTTCCTTTTCTTCTCTTCATATACTTCCCCTTTATTTTTAGCTATATATTCTTTTACTCTTTCTTTTTTAATATTATTCTTTATATCAGATAACCTGTGTTCTAAATATTCATTATCTGCTTCCTGTAATCCCTTGGATAACCTTTCTGCTCCTGTTTTTGCATTGCCATAAAACATTCCAGGCAATAAATTCATATAATATGCTTTTTTTAACGCATTTATTTCTCCCATGACTTCCTGGCCAGAACTTATGGATATATATAATTTTTCTTTCAGCCTTACTAAATCCCCGATTACTGGAATAGCCAGTAATACAGTAATCCCAATACATTTTTCATTATTGGCATTTTCAATTGTATAATCATTGTATGGTACTGCCCCCCATAACAGGCACAGCTCCATTCACAGAAGATATTCCATTTATAATTTCTGTACATTTTTTAATTAAAAACGGCTTGTTGTTTGTAATCCCCATTTTAACTCTCCTTTATATTTTATTTATAACTCTGGTACTTATTTACATGTTTTTAAATATATATTTTATTAATTTATCCTTATTTAGTATGCAATACTTGAAAGATATCTGTCATATTCCATCTCTGTCATGCCAGCGTAAAATACCATATCCCCAGCTATATACACCAGCCCATTAAAACCTTTTATATTTTCTATTTTGCTTACAGCAGATGATTTTATATCATATATAATAACACTGTCTTTTTCTCTTTTATCATCCCTGTAGTGAATCGCAATTTTACCTGATCTAGATTTTATACTATACACTATTGAATCATCTAAATTAAATTCATATATTTTTTTATCTTTTCTTCCTTTACGGTACATATAAACAATAAATTTACTCCATCCTTTACATTTAACATAATACAATTTCCCATCTGTTTCCGTAAGCCCATAATAAGATATGGATGAATCTTCTTTATTTCCTAGAACAAGAGTACTTTTCCCTGTATGGATATTTGTCTTGTAAACCGTTCTTTGGCTAAAATCCATATAATATAATGAATTGCCACGGAAACATCCTCCCATAGTAAGTCCTGACATTTTTGTGATTTTTTTTGTTGTTAAATCTAATTTCCACATATAGTAATGGGAAACCAGATATAAACTATCTTTATAAAAATATAAAGTACATATTCCTCTCATCCATCCTTTATCCTCTATGGCAGTAATCTGTTTTTTTAATTTTTTACGTGATATTATTTTATACTGGTTTTTCCCATTCAGGCCACAGAAGTAAATATCTGAAGCATATTCAACAAACATCCCGTTATCCGCCAGACAGTAATGGATATCCGCCTTTTTATTATAATCAAATTCACATATAATTTCTTTCATGCCATCAGATTTACGGATACGGATAATTTTATTACCTTTTTCTGGGTAAAAAATATAATCCTGGTTCTGTAAAACCTGTCCTTCACCAAAATTTGGATAATACCAGTCCATTGGAATTTTTGCTTTGTTCCAGTCATACATTTCTGATAATTTTTCTTTTTTCTTTTCCTGTACTGGCTGTACTCCCTTATCTTCCTGTATTTCATCTTCTTTAACAACAGCCTGGGATGTTTCTTCTTTTACTGGCTGGGAACACCCAGTAATAAAAACGCATAAAAAAGAAATAATAATGATTTTATTTATATTTTTCTGTTCCTTTATAAATTTAAACATTTTCCTGTCCCCCTGTAACATTCTGCAAAAACACTATCATTATATTTTAAATACACCTTTGCAGAAATATATTTACGCTTCTCATCCTCACTGGTATGCCATTCATTAAAATCTTCTTCTTCCTCTTCTTTATACCCAGGCAAATAATGTTTTAAATCTCTCATTGCCATTTTTTATATCATATTCATCTAACCATAGTTCTAACTCCATTTAAAACACCTCCAAATAAATAGCATAAATCATTTTAATATAATCCTTTGCTAAAATGCTCAAAAATTATGTTCCTACATTAATTTATGTATCCATATTTTCTATAATTTCCATATTATTTGTTTTATAATTTTATTTCATATGTATATTTATCCTTATATTGCTTACTTTTAACCATTTTATTCCACCTTTTCCTTCTGGACTACCCATCCCTTTATCTATAACCTTTATATTTAAACTATATACTGGTTTTTAATGTCTTGTTTTTTCAACTTTTGTTATATACGCAAAACCATTTATTATTTTTATTGTATCACCTCCATGCAGGTTAATTGCTAATAACTATCCCTGCTCCTGTACATAAACAGAATGGTAATCTGTTATTTTAAATTCCTCCTTCCCCTCAATCCAGACATCATAAAGCTTCATCTCCATAGAATAAATAGTTATTATATTTTTAAATATTTACATTTTCCATAAAATTTTCTAATAATTTTTGAACTGGTAATACGCTTTCTTTTAATAATAATACTGCTTTTCTTTTTAGCCTTTTTATATTTTCTTCATCAAGTAATAATATATCCTTATCTCTTAATGCACTAATACAAGATATAAATAAATCATCATTATCAATATTAAGCATTTTCAATATACATTCTATAGAATATTGATTACTAATATCCCCCAAACACTCTACAAGGCGTATATTCCAACGT
>CAJTRU010000125.1 GCA_910579085.1 uncultured Lachnospiraceae bacterium
TTACTGGCAAGGAAAGGATATTAATGGCAAGGGAAAAATTAAAAGAAGCCCGCCAAAAGGCAGGCATGACACAGAAGCAGGTAGCAGAATATCTGAAAATAAGTGAAAGTGGATATAGGCAAATAGAAGCAGGCAGGCGCATAGGTTCGATAAAGACTTGGGACAGCCTGGAAGATTTATTCAATGTCCATCAGAGGGAATTACGTAAGATGATTTAAAATCTTCCAGACATAATAAATCATCCAAAGAAACATTGAATATAATAGCAAGCTTAAGTAATTTATCAATGTTTGGTTCGCGTGTTCCTAGTTCGTATTGTCGTAATGTTATAGCAGATATGCCTAATAATTCCGCAACATCTTTTTGCATAAGTGGTGACTGTTGACGTAGTTGCTTAAGACGTTCATTAAATTGCATAAAACCTCCTAAAAAGACTTGACCGTTTCGATTTGAAACGGTATAATACAATAAAGCGTTTCAATTTGAAACTGTTTATTGTAAAAATATATAGTAACATTTTATTCTATCATGAATTAAAGGGAGGTTGCAACATGGAACTTGCATTTAAAATTGAAGATGCTGCAAGGGAAGCATCAGCTTTCAGGAATTTATTCCTGGCAACAATAGAAGCAGCATTTAATGGTGATTACGGGGCAGAAGAATACGAAGAAGCATTTAATTTTCTTTATAATCTGGCATTTGAACATTCAGAGCGTTTGAAAACATTGGAAAAAGAAGCGTTTATGTTGTTAAAGGAAGAAAAGAAGAAAGCCGGGGATATGCAGGAAGAAAACAATGGAAAAATAACCAGGGATAATCTTTAGGTTTTAAAACCAGAAAGGTGTGGACAGATAATGTTTAAATGCAGGAAATGTGGCTGTAACTGTGACAATGCAGACATTATAAACGGCATATGTGATGATTGCAGGAATAGCATGGAAAGGCAGAAAGAAAAACAGGACATGCTTGCTGCCAGAGGCACACAGATGGAATTTGATTTCTGTGCTGGACATAAAATCCAAGCACTGCACAGGAAAGAAATATACAATACAGGACAATAAAAAGGAGCATCTGTATAGAAGGAAGCTATGCAGATGCTTAATCCATTACGCTTTGGAGCACCCTTATTATACTATGCGTAAACGGAAAAAGTCAACAGGTATTTAAAAATTAAGCCAGGCAAGGTTTTTAAACAGCTTGTATAAGGTATTAACAACTTAGCCATTAATATTTTCCATATATTTAATTTATATAATATAAAAACTATTAAAACATATATCATTAATATTATATTAATATCCATTGAATAAATAATATTAGCATTAAATATTAATATAACCAGGTGTATTTTACACAAAGTATAAGAGGGGTATGCATATGGCAGGAAGGAAACAGAAAAAGTATAAGAAAGATAAAAGAAAAAACTTTATACGTGAAAAGAAAATCTACTGTGGTAAGGAATGGCTGGAAGTGGATATAGTCCCAGTGACCAACATCCCAGAAGCAGGGAAGAAAAAAACAGGTGTTACCTGCCAGAAACAGAAGAACCTTAATGATAAAAGAAGTAAAAGGCGTTTTGTACAAATAGCACATGCCAACTTTGGGCATGGTGATTACCACATCTCCCTTACATACAACAATGCACATCTTCCTTTAAGCCTTAGTGAAGCAGAAAAAGCAGTGCATAACTATTTAAACAGGGTAAAACGCAGGATGAAAAAGAAAGGCAAAGAACTTAAATGGATGCTTGTGACAGAATACACACCAGAAGAAGAGGACGGGCAGCAGATGGTTCTTGAAGGCATGGAGGATAAAAGGACAAAGCCAGTCAGGGTACACCACCATTTAATCATTAATGGAGGTTTAAGCCGTGATGAACTTGAACTTCTGTGGAGCACCACACGCATAAACTGGAATAAAATCCATGATGCAGGGTATTGCCGCAGCATAGACAGGATTGGCTTTATTAACTGTGACAGGTTACAGCCTGATGAAAATGGTCTTGAAGGGCTGGCAAATTACATCAATAAACGTAAAAAAAGCGCGCGGAAATGGAGCACTTCACAAAATCTTGAAAAGCCAAAGGAAAATAAGAACGATTACAAGTACAGCTTTAAAAAATTGCGTGAAATGGCAAAGACACCAGAAGATAAAGAGGTATGGCGCAGGCAGTATAAAGGCTATGAACCTGTAAAGATAGATTACCAGTATAATATATACACTGGATGGAGCGTATACCTCCGCTTGCGGAAACTGCCAGACAGCAAATGTGGATAATTGTGGATAACTGTGGATAACATGTTGATAACTCTTAGAGGTCTAACGTTTATTAGACATAAAGACAGATAGCAGGAAAGCTTTTTTGAAACATAATATTTATAAATACATATATTACAAGAAAAAGGCTTGTAACCCTCGGAGGTCTAACGTTTGTTAGACATAAAGGCAGTAAAGAAGGTGGCTGTTTTGGAAGTTAGTATTTATATACACATAAGTAATAAAGATAAAACCAGTAATATGGTAAAGGCTGATGCACTCCTGGAATTTATAGACAACAAGGGTAAGCCACATACCAGGATGGCAGAAACCACGGAGGAAGGCGGCACAAAAAACAGCATAGCCTTAAAGGCAGCAGTCCAGGCTTTAAAAATGCTGGTTAAACCATGCACAGTAACCATATATACAGACAATACATATATAAAATCATGTGTGGTAAATGGCTGGATGCAGAAATGGCAGCAGGACGGCTGGGTAAAGCGAGGCGGAAGTGTGCCAGCAAATATAAACCTGTGGAAGGATTTTTACATTTCTTCACAGATACATGAAATAAAATTTATGCCATATATAAAGCAAGGCAGGAATTTAAAATTAAAAACAAGGAGGGACAGGATGGCAGGGACTAAAAGTATTATAACAAATTACAAAGACATATGTTTCTTTTGCGGGAAACCAGCAGAGTGTGAGCACCATCTTTTATTTGGCAACGGCACAAGGAAACTTGCAGAAGAAGACGGACTGAAAGTGCCAGCATGTAACCAGTGCCATACACTTGGCACAGTAACAGGGCGTATACATGATAACCCTATGGCTGAAAAATTATCAAAAATGTTAGGACAGGCAGTATTTGAACTGGAAGTTGGTGACAGGCAGGACTTCATGGCACGCTATGGCAAATCTTATTTATAGGGGGCAGGGATGAAGAACAGTGAACATATTTCCAGCTTTTTAAAATTTCTAAAAGATATACAGACAGATTACAACATAGCCCTGGAAACGGAGAAAGAAGCTGACAGGGAAACACAGGACATCCTTCACAGGCTTGAACTTGGCAGTGACAGTTACCATGACATGGCACGGATGTCTAAAACAATAAAATCTGTACGTCTTAAACGCAGGAAAGCAAAAGATACAAAAACAGAAGCTGAACCTGTAGTGCAGTGGATAAAAGAAAATACTAAGTTTACCAGTTCACTGGAAAGGCTTCTTGGTGAAGTGCGCAAAGCAGAGAAATATAATTCAAACAGGCATTATACAAACAAGACAGATATTCTGGATGGAATAGACGGAAGAAGGGAAAGAAAATGTTAAGTAAAGAAAAAACAGAAAATGCCACACGGGCATATATACATTCATATAACGTGGCAATGGAAATGACAAGAAATCCTAACCTTGCAGTACAGATAGCAACAAATGTTATCATGGTCATGCTTATGACAGAACCAAAAGAACCAGCATTTAATCCATTCCAGGCAATAATTGAACAGATGGTGCAGGCGCAAAATGAAGGGAGAGAAGAGGAAAATGACAGAACAGAAAATGAAGCAGATTAATGCCTGGATTTCAAGGATAGATAAAAATAAACTTGAAATGCAGGATAAGATGGCTATAGCCAGTGCAACAATGGAAATGTTAGAGAAAATTGAGCCAGTTTATGATAAATACAATGGCAGCAGTACACCAAAAGGGCTTTTTAAATGATTGGGGGATATTATGAACAGAAAACAAAGAAGGGATTTAAAATACAGGAGAAGTAAAGGGACAAATTTAAATGACCCAGAACAGGCACAGGAGATGCTTGAAAGCCTTCCTGATGCCACTCTGGTAGCAGGGATTAATAACAGCCTTGGCATATTACAAAAAAGAGGTGTTATTATTTCAGACTGGGACAATAAAAAAGGGAACTTTACAGGCTGAAAGTTTTTGGCAGGAAGGTTTATTTTTTAGCATCCGAACTTGACAGGCCTGGGCAAATAAGCAGCAAGGAGAATGATGACAATGGATTACAGCAGGAACAGCCAGAAGAAAAATAAACAATGCAGGGAAAGGGAACTGCTGGAAGAGTACCTGAACCAGTATTATGCTGGCCGCATGAAAAAGGCGCAGCTTGAAAGGCGGCTTAAAAATATTAAGCAGGAAATGGATTCGCCGATAGGCGGTTATGGGTATTCCCCTGTTAATTATGGAGGTACAAATAAAACAGGGGCAGGTGCAGCTTCATTTGTATACCGTATAAGTGAAATTGAAACGCGGATAGAAAACCAGAAAAACCAGGTAGAAAAATCTCTTTTAAAAGTCATGGATATTATGGATTTTTTAGAAGAAAACAGCACAGAAAGGATGGTACTGGAACTGCGTTTTGTTGACTGCAAGAACTGGACAAATATTGAAAAAGAAATGCATTTAAGCAGGAGCTCACTTTTTAACTACAGGAACAAAGGCCTGGAAAAACTGCTAGGGTTTAAAAAAGTATGCCAGATTTTAAAAGATTTTGAGTGCAGGATATAATCCCTGGCATTTCCTGTTTATGGCAGCAGTTTAATTACCAGATAATAGTTTTGCGGAAGTATCATGAAATAACACCCAGAGCTACTAATCTGGGTGTTATCTGTAAATATAGAATATACTTTTTAGAATATAACTGTTTTGCCGTTTACAAAAATTTTAACTTGGACAGGAATATCTTCCATACATGTTTCATTTATAGAAGCAGGTATTCCTGTTTCTTGTTTTTTAGGTATTCTGCCTGCTGCCAGTTGCTTAAGCTCGGATGTAATCATTGTACAGGTCTCCATGTATTTGTCTGGATTTTCTTTTTTAAATATATCCAATGCTTTTACTATGCCGCATGGATAAAGATACATCATGCACTGGTCATCCCCATAATCAAAACCATACTTCTGTTTAAATTCTTCTTTGTTAATACTTGTATACCATTCCCATCCATTGTAATCATGTCCACCTGTCAAATGGTATGTTCTTTTTAACGAAGTATAATTCCCTGAAAGATGGACACCTGTAATAGCTTCAAAATCCCTGAAAA
>CAJTRU010000126.1 GCA_910579085.1 uncultured Lachnospiraceae bacterium
GTCCAGAATAGTATCTGTTGCCAAGTATATCAAGGCGGACTTTTTTTATAGAAGTAGTTTTTGAAAGACCAATTTGCTTCCGTTTAAAAATAGTTTTTGAAGAATCAACTTGCTTTAGGTTTTTGAAATTTGGTGAATCTAATGGTTTGGTCTCAATATAATTTCTTTTTTTGGGCATTGTTCTTGAAAGGAAACATTCTGTATAATACTCTCCATCTTTTTCATATTCTATTATTTCATTTTTATAGAATGAAAGCATAAATTTATATCCCAGTTTTTCTAAATCACTTCTTGTCTGCCCTGGTTTAATTAATTTCTCAGATACTAATGTTTTATTATAAGCAGCTTCATTAATAATATATGTTCCTTTGTTAAATTTTAAGTCTGAATATTTTACCCCAATTAAATAATATTTTTGGTCTTTTTCGTTGTAGTAAACATCCATACGGTATGGTTTTAAACTTTCGAGTATAACTTTCCTGCTTCCAGTTTCAAATCCATATTTATGTGAGATATCTATACAGCTTCCAACTTCCCCGTCAAGATATTTTAATTTTATTATACGTGGGCCATTGTGTTTTTTTGAGTATTTTCTTAAATAATCTCCTGTTTCATTTTCATATTCTGTAAATGGATTTTTGGTTTCCCTGTAGTCCTCCATAATCTGCAACATATTTTCCCATGTCCTTTTGTCATGTTTATACATTAAAAAGCAGTCTTGTTTACCGTTGTTAATCATTTTTTTCAGTGTTTCTACATCAGATGGGTCATATATGTTTAATTTGTTTACTTTTTTAATTACACCATTATCATTACGTGTTCCACGTATTGTCTGGTTACATAGTCCCCTGTTAGGTTTTGAATCACGTTTATGCCAGAATTTTACTTTTTTTTCTGCCTTTTGTATATTGGCACGTATTTGTATCATTTTGTTCTGGTATATAAGTTCATTGTAAGTTTTCTCATTTACTTCTTCTTCCCACCTTTTTATATCAAGGATTTCCCCAGTTTCAAAATCTATTATTTCTGAGCGCAGTTTATGGTATTCATCAAATCCCATTTGTGAGTAGCACATAATCATGGCATCTACTGCATGGTGTGAATAACTTTCGTCCCTGTTTTTTTCCAGGTATAAGTTATTGCGGAACTGGTGTGTAAAACTTCCACGTACTACTTTGATTTTTGTTGGTGCTTCTTTTGCCTGGAAGTATCCTTGTAATGTATTTAATACCATTCTTGAGGCATATCGTGTATCATTAATATTTCTTGTTATAAATCCTTTTAATACTTCAATTTTGTTTATATCTTCTGTAAATAATAAATTTTCCATTTTGCGTTTGGTTATCATATTGTCTTTTCTAAGCTTGCATACGTAATCAAAGTATTCTTTATATCCCCAGTTACCGTTTAAATGTCTTAAATAGTTATATGGGGTAGTATTACCTTTTTTCTGGTTTTCTGTACTGTACACAAGCACTTTGTTTGAACGGCTGTCGTCAAATGAAATGGATTTTGGTATTATATGGTCAACCTCAAAAAGTGAGGGGTTGTCTAATAAATCCTGTATATTTATTGTCCTGCCTGAATACAGGCATTTTCCGCCTTGTTCGTTCCAGAGTTTTAGTTTTAATACAAGTTTTTTATGCTGGTGGAAATCCTGTTCTGTTATTTTAATTTCATATTCAGAAGAAATCTTTTTAATAATACCGTCTAATTCTTTCTGGTTCTTTTTTTGTCTTTCAGCAATATTTTTTTTCTCTTCTTCTTCGTTTTTTTCACGTGGCATTTCTATAATTATCTGGTCTGGATATCCATATTTTTTTATTAAAGCATTTATTATTTGTATTGTTATACGAATAGAACGTGTTACTACAGGGTTGTATATATTTTCAAGTATTGCATTTGCTGGAATACTGCTGTAATTTTTAAATATATCTTTGTTACTTTTGAATATTCCCATGTCTGTAAGCAGTTCCATCTGGTTTTTTGGCTGTTCATAAAGACCAGGTATAAGTTCAAGCATAATATCTAATGAGAATGACTGCCATTTGCTAAATAAAGGGCCTTTTTGTTTGCGCAAGGATATAAGGCAGTTCTCCATTTCTTCTGTAAGTGACAGCCCTTCACGTTTAAAGCCGTTTAATATAGCTTCTTTTTCTGTGTTAAGGGTTAATACATTTCCTATGCTGTCAAGTTCTTCCCTGGAAAGAGCGGTTATATCCCATCCGTTTTTTTCAAATTCTTTTCTTATTGCATTGTATTGTGCAAATTTATGGAAGTCTTCTTTTTCGTTTTTATCAAGCCTTGCCCCTGTTAATGTTTCTATATCTTCCCCAATGGCTTTTTTAAGTATCTTCCTCATATTAAATGAATTGGCATTTTTTACTTCATTAATTATAACTTCTTTTTCTTCCTGGGATAGTTTTTTTCCATTAACAGTTATATTATTAAGGTCATTTAATAAGTTAAATTCCTGGGCTGTATATGTTGCACCTGCTGCACGTGTCAGGTGTTTATATACGCTGCATTTTCCTATAAGTTTTTCAAATATATTATCTTCTGTTATATATTTTCCTGTTTCGTCAGTCCTGGTAGTATATCTGCCATAATCGGTACGTGATTTTTCATTGCCTGGGCCAGTATAATATTCACGTTTTCTTAAAAATATTTCTATGTATTTTTCACAAAAGCTTTCTGTAAGAAATCCAAGGAATTTTTTCTGTTGTTCCAGGATAGCAAGGATTTCTTTTTTATATGCCCCTGTTGTAAAGACATTAGATAAAATAATTTTTTCTTCTCCATTGCCAACAGAAATATTGCCGTGGTATTTACCATATTTTTTCAAACGTTCTGACTGTATTTCGCAAGGAAATTTACCACTGTCCAGTTCTTTCTGGTTTTCGTTTATTCCTTTTGCATAGTCACCTTGTACAGTTTCAGAACCATCTGTTGCATCATCGAGATATGAAATCCCACGGTGCAGCAATTCATTCTTTAATACATGGAACATTTCTTCTTCTGATAACTTGCCATTTAGTCCCCTGGTACGTAGTTCTAACATATCAGGAATATTTGTGACAGGAAGTGGAAGCCCTGTATTTGTCCAGAGTTTTTTAAAATCATTAACGCGGTTTCCACGTCTTCTGTGCAGACGCCTTATCTGGCGGAATGACCTGCGCTCAACGTTCTGGTTTGCATCTGCTGATGTAAATAAATTTGAACCTGCTTCTTCAACTTCGTAATTATCATTTACAACAGCCCATCCTACAGAAGCTACCCCTATGTCTAATCCAAATCTTAACCCCATTTTCATTTCCTCCAAAGTGTATTTTGTTTCCAGGTTATTTGTATATAATTTACCAGTACCAGAAATATTTTTTCTGTGGAAAAGCACTGGCTTGCCAGATATATGTGTATGCAGACTGCATATATCTGCTTTTAACCTGGTTACGTTTAAATTGTTGTAATAAATTATAATAAAGAATATTATAACATTTTTGTATTTATAATACCAGTGTTTTTCCATTTGAAAAAAATAATTATAGGGAATTTATAATTACATTAGCCAGAATGGAAATTAAAATAATTGTTTATTGATTTTCCTGGAGATAATGCCGTACATTTTCAAAACAGAGGTTTAACATATCTGTATCAATTTCCCCATTTTGGTTAAATGCTGTTGCTTCTATTGTAAATGTATCACTATAGTTTATTTTATGTATAAATGAAAAGAATTTTTTAAAATCAATATTTCCAGTCCCGGGAGGCAGTGAGCGTAACTTTTCCCATTCCATATAGCCTCCTGCATAGTCATTTATATGGTAATGTTTTATATGCCCGTCCTGCCATAGCCATCTGTATTCATTACTATATAGAAGTTCAAGCTGCTGGTGGAAAGCAGCCATCTTTGTGTCAAATACAAAATTTATTCCAGGATAACATTCTACAAGTTCAAGCCAGTGTTTCATAGGATTTTCTAAATTACATACAACGTTTTCTACCAGAAGGCATAAGCCATAGCTGTTTGAGATTGCTTCTAGTTCCTTATATAATTTAAGGTTATTCTGGAAGTTTCTGTCTGATGTAACACCATCCCATAAGTGTATAACAAGTTTACTGGCATTGGTTTTATTTGCTATATTGCAGTTAATTTTAAAAAGGCGTAAAGCCTCATCAGTTTTATTTTTGCTTATTGCTTCACCTATATGTTTTTCACAGTGCATTACTGGTGTGTATAATCCAGTATTTTGCAGGTAATCTGTTATTTCATCTGCTTTATCATACCATGAACTGTACATCATAAACTCAAAACCATCACATAGAAGTTCTTTTGACAATGGTTTAAGCAATTTGTAATTTCTGTTATTTGGCAAGCCAATTAATGCTCCTGTGGAGCAAAGTATTTTACACATTAAAATCTCCCCTTATATAATTTGTGTTGGAAAAGTTTATTTTATTTCTTTGTACATCCATATGTGTGGGCATCCTTCGTCAAAGTCTTCTGCGCCAAATACCTGGTATCCTTGTTTTTCATAAAATTCTTTTACACGTTTTTGGGAATGAAGGCATATTTTAATTCCGCCTGCTTCTTTTATAAGCTGGTTTGCTTTTATAAGAAGTGCAGAACCAAGGTTCTTTCCCCTGTGTGTACGCATTACTGCAATACGTCCTATTATGTATGTACCTGGTTCTTTATCTTTAAAAAAGCGGCATGTTGCAACAGGGGTATTGCCATCAAACAGGACAAGGTGTACTGCATTATTGTCAATACTGTCAAATTCTTCATTAAAACCTTGTTCTTCAACAAATACTGCCTGGCGTATTGACACAGCTTCTTCTGGCAGTTTGTAATATACCTGGATTTTCATTTTGTTTTCCATTATACCCTCCATATACATATAATGTTATAAATCTGGTTTTTGTGAAAATAATAATTCTATATGTGAATTTTGGTAAAGTATAGGATATTGTGCATGTTTTGTCAATTTCAATGGTGGATAATTTCCAGTTATCTTTTGTTGTTGGGTTAACGGACGGTTTTTAGTGCCAGAGCCAGAGTATTCCGTACAGGGGCACGTTCTCACTACGTTAACCCACGCAACGGCACATAAAGCCCGTATATTATTATATTCCAGATAAAACTTACGTTTCCCTGGAATATATAATATACGGGCTTAAAT
>CAJTRU010000127.1 GCA_910579085.1 uncultured Lachnospiraceae bacterium
GTGCGTGGGCGTGGAGCGTTTATGTGAGGGCGCAAATTTTCAGATACCTTTTAACACTGATGAAATTAATTTAATCTATCATTTTGGGGAACAGGGCAAAGCGGAAACGTGCGCGGAACTGACCGCCACCACCAAAAGACGGAAACTGGCAGGGCGTGACCATTCCATAAAGACAAGGTTAGCCAAAGCAAATGCACAGGCAAAACAGCCGGCAGTTGCCGAGGGAAAAAAGCACAAAACCCATATCAAGGGAAAGGGGGATATGATAAGGAGCATAAGGACAGCTTATTGAAGTGTCCCGGATTAAAGGAGCGTATGCAGAGCCTTTTACAGAACGGCAGGAAGATAACGCCGAAACAGTGGAAAGCCGAGATACAGTCTTTGCAAGGCGGGTATGGCAGTATCGGCAAAGAGCAGGCCAAGACCACCGCAGAATTAGCTTATGCCGGGATAACCAGCTACAACAGAAAGAACTTTGAAAGGGAACTTCAGAACGAGAGCCGGCAGCATAATAAGCGGCAAAACAAAACTAAGCGGAGGGAGGAAGAAATATAATGAAAAACTGATAGAAATGTGAATGTGATTGTGGTATTCTGTTATAGGTAAAAAAAGAATGTAAGTAAGGAGTTTAGCAATGAAAAATCTTTTGAAAAATAACCGGTTTGCAGTTTTCATAATCTTAACTTTTTTAATCTATGTAATGTCTAATGGAGAATGGTGTATCCCGGTTTTTGCATGGATTTATCCAATTTTGTTTTTACATATGCTTTCTCTTAATCATACCCGGAAAGTATATCTTATAATTGGCTCTATATATGCCATTGGGTTTGTTTTCCAGTTTGAAAAAGCCATCGGAATGGATATAAAAATATGTATAGTGGTAGCTTTTTTGGTATCTTTTCTGAAAGTTTTACCATATATCTATTGGTCAAAATCCAAAATGAAATTTCAAGATACTGTTATTTTTGCAAGTATAATGGTATCAATAGAATATATCATCTATTTGATATATCCTATTTTGGGCGGGTTGTCTGACGCATATACACAATACCAAAATCTATACTTGCTACAAATAGTAACGGTAACAGGAATTTATGGAATCACCTTTTTAATATCATGGACGGCGGCAGTAGTTATATGGATTTGGAACAATAAAAGCAAAAAAGAATACATCAAAAAATACATTACCATATATTGTTCTGTAACCGGATTAGTATTTGCTTATGGAATTGTAATGTTTCATTTTGTAGGAAATTCAGATAAAAGTGTTAGAATAGCTGGTGTAACAGTTCCCATTTCACATCTGCTAAATGATGACAAAGATATATATTCTACATTTTATACCAATACATTTACTGATGAAAACATTACCAATACAAGGAATAAACTATCATCAGTAGCTGATGAACTTTTCTTAAAAACAGAGTTGGAAGCACAAGCAGGTGCAAAGATTGTTTTTTGGTCTGAACTGAATGGAGCGGTTTTAAAACAAGATGAAGATATGCTTCTGCAACGGGCGTCAGATATAGCAAAACAGGAAGAAATCTATTTGATTGTTTCATTGCTGGTGAAAACTCCTTACGTGGACTTAAAGGAAAATAAAACGGTAGCATTTAATCCACAAGGAGAACTAATATCAGAATATTTTAAGCATGGACGTTCAATCGGAGAACTGTGCCAAAAAGGAGATGGAATGCTAAAAAGTTTCGATACAGAATATGGGAGAATTGCGCCGTTTATATGTTCTGATATGGCATTTTTGTCGAAAATACAGCAGGCAGGTAAAGATAGTGTAGATATACTAATTGTTCCAGCTTCAGATTGGAAAGAAATGACATTATTAGCTACAAAGACAGCGGTTGTGCGTGGAGTTGAAAATGGAAGTAATATAATCAGACATACAAATAAGGGAATGTCGGTTGTTTCAGATTTTAAAGGCAGTGTGCTGGCACGGGCCGGTTATTTTCAGTCTGATACAAAGACATTATCCGCGCAGGTTATCACGAAAGGGCGGTTTACTCTTTATTCGTATATTGGAAATCTATTTGTATATCTGTGTAATTTCTATTTGATAGGGAGTTTCATGCTTCCTAAAATTAAACGGTTAATTAAGAGATAGTTAAATTTCCGTTTGCCTAAACACTATTATCATAATTATAACTGAATAAGCAACACAGCGTCAGAGCGTATAGAAAACAAATCTATGCGCTCTATTTTATTGTAAAGGAGCAGATTTATGGGTAAAGACAAAAAGGCAGGACAAAGAGCCACACGGCAGCACCCACCCACAAAAATAATCGTGGAAAGGTACTATGCAGGTACTGAAAAAATGGAAACGGTATTCAAGCGGATAGCCAGGGAACAGATAACAAAAAAGGTTCACGAACAATGAGAGCATGAGTATCAGCACACAGAAAAAAATGCTGAAAGATTATGCAAAGCGCAACGGTTTTCTGGACTGCCAGTTTTACGTTGATGACGGTTACAGCGGTACAAACTATGACCGCCATCTTTCAGACAGCTTATTGAGGACATACAGGACGGGGAAGTGTCAATGCTCATCACAAAAGACCTGTCATATTGGGGGGGGGATTATCTTGAAACGGGTACATATATCAAGGTGTTTTTCCCTAGCCATAATGTACGTTACATTGCTATCAATGACGGCGTGGACTCCATAGACAACGCACAAATGGACATTACACCGTCCCGCAACATCATCAATGATGTGTTCTCATTAAGAATGGAAGCTAATATTATCCAATATAGTCTGCAAATTTGTAGTAAATCCGTATCTCTCGTTCTTTCAGCCCGTACACAATCCGCTGTTCGCCTATCTCGATTTTATCAATCAGACGGAGAAGCGTTTCCTGGTCAAAGTTTTCCAGATTATGGTACTGCCGGATAAGGCTCACCCATTCTGCACATTATTCTGCACTGTCTGTCCGCTATCTGCTGTTCCAGTTCCCTAAGCTGGGCGGCTTTCTCCGTCCGTTCCGTCTGGTACTTGTCCAGTAGTTCAATGCAGACCACTTCGGGTATCAGCCCTTTTACCTTGTCATCATAGGTGCTTTGCACTGGCTTTTCCAGTTCTGCGGTTCTTTTGTGAAGAGCCTGGATTTCTTTTGGAGAAAAGACAGGGAAATTTGTAGTATGTGGTTGTGGGATTTGGCATTCTCCGCTATATTTTTTTACCCATCCGGAAAGGGCTGGCTTGAGATGGTCAAGCTTTTTTGTAACACTTACAAGGAAAAGTTTTGACATAATCATGCCTGCATTCTCTTTTCAAATGGTGTCATATATCCATTTGATGAATGTGGGCGGATATGATTGTAATACACATATACATAATCCATAGTTGCATGATTTAGTTCTTCATCTGTTGAAAAACGGTGTTTGCTGATGAATTCCGCTTTGAACGTCCCATAATAGCTTTCCATTGGGGAGTTGTCATAGGGGCATCCCGCTTTACTCATACTCTGCTGAATCCCTTCTTCTGTACAGTAATCTGTAAATGCCCGCGAGGTATACTGTGAACCCTGGTCACTGTGCAGCATCAGGTTTTTTGGATGATGATTTCTTTCCAGAGCTGCTTTCAGTGTCTGCACAGCCAGCTCTGCATCGATATGGCTGCTGTTGAGAGTTGCCACCACAGATCTGTCAAACAGGTCAATAATGCTACAGTTATATCGCTTCCTTCCATCTTCCATAAAAATATAGGTAAAATCTGTACACCATTTTTCATTTGGCTTTTCCGCATGAAATTTCCTGTTTAGATGATTTTCAAACTTTTTATAGCAGTCCCCCTTTTTGTATGCAGGCTTTTTTGGCGTCACTGTGGATCGGATCCCCAATTCCTGCATATATTTTAATACTGTTGTATTGCTCAAACTGATTTTCGCCCGCAGCAAATAAACCCTCATCATCCGGTATCCTGGATTTCCAGAGTATTCATGGTATATTTGTAGAATCTTATTTTTAAATTTATCTTTCTTCTCCCTGTAGCCTGCTTTCCTGTTCTTTTTATAATTGTAATAGGCATTTGGGCAGATGCCCATCTGGCGCAGAAGCCAGCGGACGCCGTACTCCTGCTTATGTCTGTCAATAAACTGGTATTGTTCTAATCGGTTTCCTTTGCGAAGAATGCGGCGGCTTTTTTTAAGAATGCAATTTCCTTTTTCTTTTCCTCCAGCTCTCTGCGCAGTTTACGGTTTTCCTCATAAAGATTCTTTGTGTGATATAAGTCTGGGTTAGTTTCGCATTCTTCGCGGAATGCCCGCACCCATTTACGGACAGTTCCGTCTCCTAACTGGTATTCTTCGTTTAGACTTTTTATCGTACGTCCTTCTTCTAAATACAGTTGTACTATTTTCTTTTTGAATTCTGGCTCATAAACCTTTATTTTTGGCATGTGTAACCCCTTCCTTTTCATTATATTGAATATATCATTTATTTCCTGTTTGGTGTTACAACTTTATTATACCATCTCAATGAGCGTGGGGGAGTAATTTTCTCTTTCACACACTCTCTTTTATCTAAGTTCTTATCTCTATTCTCTGTACTCTTATCTCTAATCTCTGGTGGACAGAATTGGGACACAGGTGGGACATTGTCCCAATTTTGTTCTATGCCCGTATTTTTGTCTGTAAGAAGTGGCGTTTTTCCCTCTGACCTCAATCTGCGGTATCTTGCCTTGCGTTCTGCATCGGACGAGCCTTTTCCTGTCATTTCCTGAATTTCCGGCATATAGTAAGTGTTATCTTCCAATACCTCCACAAGCCCAAGCTGCATGAATGCCCGTATCGCCCTTTCCACTGTTCCTATCTCATGCCTTGTGAGCAGTGCGATCATCTCCGCAGAAAGCGGCGTCATCTCATTTAAGAGCAGTTTTCCGTTATGCTGCAATGATTTTAAATACAGCTTGAGCAGGATATTCACATATAAAACGCCATCTTTTGAACCTTCCAATACCACAATCTCACGTTGGTCAAAAAAATCCTCTTTGAGCTTGAGGAAATAATATTTCTTATTCTCTGCCATAGCTGCCCCTTTCCT
>CAJTRU010000128.1 GCA_910579085.1 uncultured Lachnospiraceae bacterium
GCAGAGCACCTGACTCTTAATCAGGGTGTCCAGGGTTCGAACCCCTGGAGGCGCACTTAAGTCCTCGTTTGGCGTTTAATGCGCTGGGTAAGGGCTTTTTTATTTTTGTTATTTTATGTACAGTAAATAAGCAGCAGATATAATAATTCTGCTGCTTATATTAATTTTAGTATTTTATTGTTTATCTGGAAAACTATTATTTATTTAAAGATTTTATCTGGTTTTCTTTTTATTTAAATTTCTTTCCAGCTAAAAGGCATCCAGTGCCGAGGAATATTAAACCAAAAGCACCATAGTAGCGTATGTCCATGCCATCACCAGTCCTTGGTGCACGGTATGAGCCTGTACTGTAATTTGATGCGCTTTTGCCTGAGTTTGCAAGTGCTTGTGAAGATTTTGAATTGCTTCCGCTGCTGCTTGTGGATGTTTTGCTGCCTGCTGGTTTTTTGTTACTAGATGTACTATTGTTTTTATTGTTGTTTGTCTTATTTGATGATGCTTTAGGTATTGCAATGGCTTCAATAATTATATCACCAGTAACCGAATCAATTTCCAGTACGCCTTCATTATATGAATACCCACTATAGACATATTCATTATTAACCTGGACTGCAACATTGGAAGGGTTAAGCTTAAATCCTTTATTTGCCTTAAGCTTCACTGAATATCTTGTACCTTCTTTTACATTGCCATCCTGTTTGCTTGCTGTAACTTCATATAAATCATAAACTATGCTGTATGGGCCTCCAGAACTGGAAGAACCTGGGTCTTCTGTGCTGCTGTCATCTGAAATGCCGGCAACTGTGATAACTACATCACCAAATACTTCATTAATTGTAAGGTCTCCATCCATATATGTATAATCTGACTCAGACAGATATGTACCGCCAATCTGTATAGCCCCTTCTGGCAGTTCTTCTGGAAGAGTATACCCTGGGTTAGCAGTAAATGTCATATCCATGCTTGTGCCTTCTGCTGCTTCCGTTTCCTGTGGTGAAACTGTAACACCTGTAAGGTTATAAGATACCTTATATGCGTCACCCTCATCTGCACTTGTAAATGTTTTTGGAACAAATGCCATGCATAATGACATTATTATTCCTGCAAACTGGTATTTCCTAATCTTGTTCATTTTTAACCTCCTTGGCTACTATAAATAACCTTCCATCCTTTTCTACGCTGTTGCATGTGGAAAGGGTAATAAGTTTGTCGCCATATTCCAGGCTTGTGCCTGTATCATATGCTTCAAGTTTCTTTATATTTTCCACATATTTTTTAAATTCTTTTTTACTGTCTGCATTGATAAAATCATAATATTTGAATGTGTCATCACTTTCTTCTGATATCTTTGACAAACCCACAACTGCAATTTTGTATGTGCCATGTTTATGCAGTGTATCAAAAGAAAGCATATTATGCTTGTCATAATAATCTTTATCAAGATAATACTGGAGTGTCCCGAACATAGAACCATCTTTCATATTATGGCCATAAATTATAATATTGTCATCAGGAAGCAGTAAATCATTCCTTGCATCAGCAAATATAGAACCTGCATCATCCTTTTCACCATCAAAGTTGTGGTCAAGGTAAAATTCCTGGTAGACTTTGCTTTGTACTACTGGATAGTTAATATCTGTGCCGTCAATTACAATCCATCCTGCAAGGTCAGAGTTTGTTTCGTACATTTTATGGTATTCAGGAAGTATGTCAGACAATGGTATATCTGTGCCATTATATGCTGAATTTTTCTGCTCTTGTAGTTTCTTGACCTTTCTGGCGCTTAAATAACCTTTCCATTCGCCATAAGCAAGTATTCCAAGGAATAAAAGCCCTGTGACAATCAGTATAATTCCAATTATATTGTGCAATCTGCGTTTTTTCTGTTGTTTTTTAACCATATGCTTTAAATTTTCATTCTCTTTTGTAAGCTGGTTAATTTTATCCTGCATTGAATTGCCGTTTTTAAACCTGTCCATATATATTCACCATTATCCAGCCTGATGGCGGTATTTCCCGGATATCATTTACAGCTATATAGTCAAAAGTATACACTGGTTTTTATATTAATGCAAGCTGTATAGGAAAAATTTTTTTCAAAAAGTGCTTGCATCTATTTTAAAATTGTGGTATAGTAAATCTGTTAGCGCTTCTAGCTCAGCTGGCAGAGCACCTGACTCTTAATCAGGGTGTCCAGGGTTCGAACCCCTGGAGGCGCATAAGATAAAAGGCACTGGATATCCAGTGCCTTTTATCTTATTTATAATTAATAATTAACTAATATAATTTACCCGTTATGTTTACTCCTTGGCTTTTTTAATAATGCAATTGCCAGAAGTTTAATCTCTGCTGGTATTATGCGGAAAATTTTATTTGTTTTGCCAGGGATAATAACCGCTTTGTTTTTCTCAAGCCCATCTACTGCATATTCTGCAACTTTTACAGCAGACATTGCCCATGCAGGTGTTTTTATTCCTTCTTTTTCAAAAAATTTAGTTTCTGTTGTACCAGGGCAAAGCGTACATATCTTTACACCACGGCTGTTTGCTTCATATCTTATTGCCCTGCTGTAACTGTATATATATGCTTTGCTTGCAAAATAAGTTGAATTATACGGGCCTGGCTGGAATGATGCAGTTGAGGCAACATTTAGTATGCTGCCCCTTTTTCTTTTATACATGTCCCTTAGAAACATTTTACATAACAGGGTAGGAGTAACCATATTTAGATAAAGAAGCCCCTCATCCTTGTTTATATCAATTTTTTCAGTAGTGCCAATAAGGCCTTTTCCAGCATTATTTACAAGCACATCTATAACAAGCCCCATTTCTTTAATCTGGCGGTACAGATGTTTTGCTGAGTTTTTCTGGCTTAAATCTTCTTTAATTGTATATATACTGGTTTTTGGAAATCTTTTTTTCATGCTTTTTTCTGCTTGTACAAGATGGTGTTGTGATGAAGAGACCATTACAATTCCATATCCCTTGCGTGCAAGAACCCTTGAGATTGCAATGCCAATACCACTTGTAGCCCCAGTAACTAATGCATATTCCATAGTAAATACCAGCCTTTCTAAAATATTTTAACCTGTATAGCACAAAAAATGGTTTGTTCCATATAATAATATATCAGATTAATACAGAATGGGGAACTGGATATGAGATTTAAAAAAATTATAATTATGCATACACAATGTAATAATTCTTTAAACCGCAAAGCAATGTGTATTAAACGTTCATGGGATGAAGTTTCTAAAATACTTGATATATTAAGCTGTGCCTGTCCTTGCAAAAAGAAGAAGTGCTGTAACTGTAATAAATAATCAGATATCCCCTGTTTTCTTTGCCATAAATGCCAGTCCGCTGCAAGATATGCCGGATATGGCAATGGCAGGACAGTTTCTTTCTGCATCCCATGTAACATATACGTGTGCTGTTTCTGTATGTTTCCCATATTTTATATGTAATTTGTTGTCTTTATATTCCCAGCTTCCCTGTATAGAACAACATTCATAATATCCGTTTTTGCCAAGTTTCATTGGAACAGAACAGGTAATTCCTTGTGGGAGTTCTGGTTTCAATGTTATTCTTTCATATAAACCATATAGCTCACTTTCTGGTATGTCCTGTTCTTTTTCACCTGCATATGGCTGTGCACTTAAGAATGGCCATCCGTCATCAGACCAGTATATTTTACGTATCTGCATTTTAGATGGTTCTGGTGTTCCTGTAAAATTATGTTCCCTTATATGGAAAACCATATACCATGAGCCATCCGTATCATGCAGTACCGAATTGTGTCCAGGTGCCATATATGCTTTGCCATCATTCCATCTGTAACCACAGTGTAACAGCAGTCCTGTAGAGTTGTCATTATCAGACATATCTGTCATGTCCCTGCCATTAAAGTCTGTATATGGACCAGTAATATTGCGGCTTCTTGCAACCCTTACATTATAATCGCTTTTTAATGAGCCATATGAAACAAATAAGTAGTAATAGTCTGTACCAGGGTTATATACTATATATGGGCCTTCTATTGCAGCACTCATCCACTCTGGCCTTCTGGCAACACATGTGCCAATGCCTTCTTCTGCTGCAAGCCCTGTCTTTCCATCAAGAAGCAGCATATGGCATCCTCCCCAGAAAGAGCCATATAACATATACATTTCACCTGTCTTGTGGTCTGTAATAATATTGGCATCAATGGCGTTAACAGGCATATTTTCAGTTGTCTTTAGTACACATCCACGTGGAAGGAACGGGCCTTCTGGATTGTCTGAAACAGCCAGGAAGATACACGACTGGCGGACTCCCCATTTGGAATTGGAACAGTAGAGCCTGTATTCACCATTAACTTTAACAATATCAGGTGCCCATATATCTTTGCTTCCAGTCCATCTATAAGCCTCTTCTGGCGGAGTGTCAACCACCTTTCCAACTCTTTCCCAGTGTATTAAATCATCTGAGCGGTGGCATCCTGCACCTGTACAATATATATAATATTTACCAGAAATACTGTCTTTATAAATTGCAGGGTCATGTATAAACCATAAACCTGTATTATCATCTGGACGGTCATTTCCTTTTTTAAATACTGGTTTAGGTATTTCTGCGGGTGGCGGGTATGGATAAATAAGTTTAGTGCCCATAATTAATTTCCTCCTTTAGTGGAACTTTTGTTTAAAAAATTTTATTATAACATTATCATAAAGTAAAAAAATACACAATAAAAAAATGGGATAATTTCCAGTTATCTTTTATTTGCGGACGGACGCAGGGTTTCCGATGTTCCACTAAATTATTCCATTCCAGGGCACGCTCCCGCTACGTCAGCCCACGCAGCAGTGCATAGTA
>CAJTRU010000129.1 GCA_910579085.1 uncultured Lachnospiraceae bacterium
CTGCAAATTATCCTGTATACAGTTTATTGTACAGGAATTTATGAAACGGACGTGAGTGCCTGGTATTTCCTATTGACATTTTTAAAAAATAGGAATACAATATAATTAACCTATTAACCAAAAGGTTAAAAGCATAGAGAAGAAGGGATTTAATATGTTGCAAGTTTCCAATCTTTCGTTTCATTACCAACCTAATATTACCGTTCTGAATAATCTTACATTTTCTGTTCCAGATGGAGAAATAGTAGGCTTATTAGGAAAAAATGGCGTTGGTAAAACTACAACTTTAAAATTAATTTTAGGATTGTTGCCAATAGAAAAAGGAACTATTACTCTAGGAAAATATTCATTGGATACACACCCTTTACAATACAAAAAACGAATTAATTATGTTTCTGACAATCACGGGATATATAATAATCTTACTGGAAAAGAATATCTAAATTTTATAGCGGATATGTATGAGGTATCAACTGAAACCAGGACTAAAATTTACGCTCCACTGGTTAAAGTATTTCAAGTTGAAAAATATCTAAACCAGCCAATTAAAAAATTATCTCATGGGACAAAACAAAAAATTGCTATTATATCTTCCCTGGTAAATGACCCACAACTTTGGGTATTAGACGAACCTATGACGGGTTTAGATGTAGAAGCTGTCCAAGCCCTAAAAAAAATAATTAAATCTAGGAAAGACAGCCAAAAGTCTGTTTTGTTTTCATCCCATATACTGGAAATATGCGGGAAAGTGTGCGATAAGGTTGCTATTATACAATCTGGGACGATTAAGAAAACAATTACACTCCATGACAATCCTCCTAACATTACATTAGAAGATATTTATATAGAGTCTGTAACCTGATTTTTCTTAACTACAAACTTATATAAGAGGTGGTTAATTATGAAGCACTGGATAAAAATTTTTCAATTAAGTAGAAATCTTGGGAAAATAAATTTTAGCTTTTTGAATTTCCGGTATAAATTCAAAGAGCGTCCCAGTATTTATTTCATAGTACTTACTTATTTTATTCTAAGTATTGCAGGCGTGATTTATTATTATTACTTTCAACTAATTAATCAAGTTTACATTGGACTGGAAGTATTAGGGATAAGTGCATTGTTCTGCCACCTTGTATCATGCGGAATATCCATTGTACTTACAATAATAAGTATCTTTTTGTTGATAAATATTTTTTGTTTTTCAAAAGATATAGAAAATTTGCAATTATTTCCTATAGAACCATGCGATTTTTTTACAAGTAAATATATAATAGTAATTCTATTTTGTTACGGAATAGAAATCCTGTTATTATTTCCTATATGTATTATTCAAACCCAATATGCAGGAGAATTTTCTGTTATCATTACTTATCTTTCTATTGCACTGATACTTCCGCATATTGTAGCACTTCCACTATCAGTTATTATTACAATTTGCTTAAAAATTTCTATGATTTTCAAGCGTCCGGAAACGCTTTTTGCTATTACTGGAATAATTATATATTTTATAGGAATAACCGTTTACAAGATATTGTCCATAAAGCAGATAATGTCGTCTAAACAGGATTTTCTGAGTAAGTTAAATGATTTACTTGCACCTTTTCCATTCTTTGAACAATATATTAATTTACATATAGGTTTAAAGCTATTCTGTATTATCTCCGCTTTAATACCAGTTGTAAGTTATTACTATTTAAGCAACTTTATACTTGGGAAAAAATATGCCCTTTATGATAAAGAAGTAAAAATCAAATTGGAAAAAATAGAATTTCATTCATCAACAATGTTGAAAAGTTACTTAAAAAAAGAATATAAAACATTTTTTCGTAACCCTGTATATGTAATAAATGGGTTATTCGGGATTTTTATTACACCATTTTTATTACCGCTGTTTTTCCGGCTAACCGCTACCGCCAAAAGTTTGGAACAAATAAGGACACTAGTAATAACACCAGAGTTTTCGTTTTATGCCGTACTATTTGCACTTGCAGTAATTATATTTACATTGTCAATCAATGTGGCTGCTCCAAGTAGTTTCTCCAGAGAGGGGGCAAATTTCTGGATAGCTGAAATAATTCCTTATTCATTGAAACAACAGGCTTTTGTTAAAGTTTTATTTTCTACAAGTATATCCATTACGGGAATTATTATAAACTGCTTTATATTCAAATTCTATTTTCATTATAGATTTATTCAAATTGGTTGGATTGTTTTAGTTAGTACATTATTTGCTATCCTGTGGAATTTAATAGGGGTATTTATTGATATGAAACGTCCTAAATTAGACTGGACAAATGAAGCAGAAGCAATCAAGCAAAACATCAATGTAATCCTATCTATTATTTTATGCATCTCTATTTGTGCAGGATTTTGTTTTGTTACATTGAAGATGATACAAAATAATTTATCTATCTATACAATTATATGCTTTACATTTTGCAGTTTGTCCGCTTTGATATTTCTTGTGTGTAAAGGTATTACATCAACCAAATAGTAATGGCCTTTCATATATATTCATTTAAAAAGGAGGAATGATTTATGGGTAAAAAGAATTTGATTACTTCTGTATTATTAATTGGGACATTTATAGTTTTGCTTGTGGCGGCATTTTTTCTTCCAGAAAAGATACCATTCCATTTTGACGCTAATGGAGAAGCTGGCTGGTATGCAAGTAAATATTTTATCTTATTGCTTACACCTGTTCCATATTTAATTTATCATCAATTTACGCACAAGAAAAAATGAATACAGTAACATTCAGAAAGGAGATTATCATTAATGACTACTGTATTTAAGGCTTTATCTGACGATACAAGGCGGCAAATTTTAAAATTGCTTGCCAATGGTGATATGACAGCAAAGGAAATTTCCGAAAATTTCTCAATATCAAAACCTGCTATATCAAAACATCTTGATATTTTGAAAGGAGCCAGGCTGGTAACAAGTGAGCGGACAGGCATGTCGGTTACATACTCCCTTAATGCTTCTGTTTTACAAACAACATTAGGCGCTTTTTTAGATTTTTTTGACAATAAAGCAACTGGAAAAGAGGATAGTGAAAATGAAAATATATAAATATTTGAATATACTTTTGTTGGTTATTTTCATTATAGGGACAATTTTCTCCTACGAAAATCTACCTTATGAAATTGAATTGTTTATGCAAAGTCCTAGCCGGGATGTTTTCGCTGGAATTAATTTCGTCATTCTCTTAACACTGGCGTTTGTTTCATTATATCCACAAAAAATATCAAGAAGCAATAACCAAGTAAGAAATGAACTTACAATAGTTGTTTTAAATCTTTTGGGAACTGGTATATTTCTTTATTATTCCGCTGTTATATCAAAGTACAATGGATTTCAAATAGATTATTTGAAAGTAGTGGCTCTTATTATTGGAATTTTGATGATTTTGATAGGAAATTTTTTGCCACAAATGCCTTTTCGTAGCCGTATTGGTTTTAAATTACCTTGGATATTAAAAGACAAGCTATGCTGGCAAAAAACACATAGGTTTGCAGGATATACGGCAATTCCATTAGGTATTATACAATGTTTACTCGTATTATTTTTTCCAGATAATAACATGATATTTATGTTTGGTACTGGTTTCTGGATTATACTTGTATGCGTTTATTCATTGTTTGCAAGAAGTGCTAATCAAAAGAATTAAATACAGACAATTTTTATATTTGAAGCCTTGTAAAAATTGTTGTGTAACTTCTTTGTATATAATTATTGAACTATTTACCACACTAAAACTGCTTAATACGTGGCTGGCAGAATAATGTCCAGCCACATTTACAGTTATACTAGTTATTCTGGTTTTTAATGGAAATCGCTAATTACAGGTTTTGTGTGCCAGATGCCAGCAATTACTTATTACACTTTCTTTCATTTTACACATATTATAGCAAGTCATTTGTACATATCCTGGAACACTTTTACAATCTCACTGGCAGCTATTCCCTCACGCCCTGCATAACTGGTAATTTCGGAAAGCTGTTCTTTAATATATCCCCACGGCTCATCCTTTCCAATAGAGATAAATGTTTTTACCTTATGCCAGTTTCCAGAAAATCCTGGTATTTCTTCCAGAAGCTGTTCCAATGGAAGTAAAGATACTAAAACTTCCCCTGTCCCTGCCTGGTACAATGTGTCTTCAATTACCTTTTTCCCTGTTATTGTAATATTTTCTGGAACACAGACTGCAACTGGCGGTTTACGGAGTGGTCTTTTTCCCCATGCTTTATTTAAAAGGAAAGCAAAAAGATTTACTGCTGCCATATAATCTGCTATTATCCCTCTGTAAAGTGGTGATATAATTTTTACATTATCTGGTGTATTTTCTGCTGCATGTACAGCCTCTTCACCATATGCAAGTATCTTGCCACTTGTCTCATTATATGCTATAAGTGATTTTTCTTTTAAAATTACTCCTCTGCCTTGTATATAAATGCTAATATCTGCTGGCTCAAAATAATGCATATTATCCCTCCCTTATAACAATCTGGTATAATTATAAATTTATTATATCACTACTGGATACTGTTAGCAATACATAATTAACCATACCTGTCTTTTATACGCACTCCTGCAAATTCATTTATATCAACTGGTGATTTAAATAGTATAGTTTTAACATAGTCAAAGTTTTCATATCCTATGCCCCATGAACCTGCTGAATTAGCTTGTTTTACAACTGTGCCATCTTTTAACTCTGCTGTTATGTCATAACAGGATAAATCTGCACCTGTACTTGCATTTCCAATCAGCACCACCCGTATAACGGGTGGTTTGCTCTGCGGCTAAAAGCCTTTATTA
>CAJTRU010000130.1 GCA_910579085.1 uncultured Lachnospiraceae bacterium
AAGCTGGATAATGATGCCCTCTATGTCATCACTGGAATAGTCCTCCGAAAAATATCTGCTAATCTTATCGCCCTTAATTGTTACCTTTCTCTCTTTTGGCTTTTCTTCCTCCAGTATCATCCTGACCATTGCCAGCGTCAGCTCTCCGCTTTTTCCATATTCTTTCAGCTTCGCCGCCTGTGCGTTGGAAACCGAAGCACCCGTTTCCTGGAGAATGACTGTTACATACTGCTGCTGTTCTTCCGACAGGAAAGAAATGTCCACTCCCTGCGCTATCCCTATCTTTTTTGCGTCCACCATGCCAAGCAGCTCGTCCGAGAGCCTTGCAAGCCACACATACCTCTGTACCGTCTTTCTGCTTTCCCCGGCAGCTTCCCCCACTTCGTCAAGGGTGCTGCCGCCCCTGCTGCCCTGATGCTTCATCGCTTCATACTTCATGGCATAAGCCTTTGCCTTCTCGCTGGGCAGGATATCCTCACGCTGGATATTGGAATCCACCATGATAATTGTAGCTTCATCGTCCGTATAATTCCTTACGATTACGGGCATTGTGTCTAACCCTGCCCTTTCAGAACCCCGTTTCCTGCGGTGTCCGGCTATGATCTCATAGCCGCCGCCCGCTCTTGGTCTGACAATTCCGGGTACTAACACCCCATACTTCCCGATGCTCTCCGTGGTTTCCTCCATTTTTTCATCATCAAGGACACGGAACGGGTGTCCCTTGAATGTATGCAGCTCCTCCAGCTTCGCATGGATAATCTGCTCCCCTGATGCGCTCTCTGCACCGCCAAATAAATCATCAAAGCTGTTCAGCCTGACTTTTGATGCGCTCCCTGCCTTACTGCCCATTGCCAAGCACCTCCTTTGTCAAAGACTGGTACGCTCCCGCAACCTTGCCTTTTGGGTCATGCTCATAGATGCTTATGCCCTCTGCGGACGTTTCTGCCGCCCTCACCGACATCGGTATGCTGTTCTCAAATATCCTTACTTTGCTTCCATAAGTTTCGATAAGCAGCGCCGTAATGTCCCTTGCATAGTTGGTACGGTTATCCACCATTGTCAGCAGAATACCCTCAATGTCCAGTTTGGGGTTAATCTGCCGCTTTACCTTGCCTATGGTCTTAATAAGCTGTTCCAGTCCTTTTACGGGCAGGTATGCCGCCTGGACCGGAATGAGTATACTGTCCGCACAGGCAAAGGCATTTATGGTAATCATGCCCAAAGATGGCATACAGTCAATCAGGATATAGCTGTATCTGTCCCTCACCTGCTCTATGTAGGAACGAAGCACCAGCTCACGGCTCATGACATTCACAAGGGATACTTCCAAGCCTGACAGCTCAATGTTTCCCGGCATCAGGTCAATGCCCTCCCCATGCTTTAAGATACCGTAGACCGGTTCCATTTCTTCATCGTTGATTACCCTCTCCAGTACATTTGCAAGGGTGACATCCAGCTTGTCCGGCTCCGTGAAGCCTAAACTTGCGGTCAGGCTTCCCTGTGCGTCCGCATCAATCACTAATACTTTCTCCCCCTGTTTTGCCAGCCCAATCCCTAAGCTGCTTGTTGTGGTGGTCTTGCCCACACCGCCCTTTTGGTTTGCTATTGCTATCACTTTACACATGGTCTTATTCCTCCGGTTTGTTTATTTTTCCTTTACATTCGCTTTCTGCACTTCCACATAAGCCCTGTAAAACCTGTTAGTCCCTTTGTTCCTGTATAGTTCAGAAAATTCTGTCACGACAACTTTCGGCTGTCTTTTCAGGATTTTCTCGAACCACTTAATATCATTCCTTGTTCCCATCAGTCGAATTTTCAGCACGTTTCCTCTCCATTTCTGCAAGGATTTCCTCTACAGACCTTTGTTCCCGGCAGTATTCCGGATAACGGAGCTGGATGCCCTGCCAGAAGTACAGGGCATAGCCGCAGCAGAAAATACCGCTTACGGAATACCTCCTGCACTCGTCAGTCTGCTCGTCCCTGCGTTTATAGTCATCAACGCTTGGCGTACCGTCCGTGTAAAGGTTAAATGCAAGCCTTATCACCCTGACACTTCCGCTTGTCTGCCAGCCCTGATGCAGACACTCTGTTTTGATGTACCCGGACTTAATATCATAAATCTGGCTGAAATGATTCCTTGTGTCCTCTGAAATACCAAGAATGTAAATCAGTGCCTTATGGTAACAGTCCTGATACCTTGCCTGTTCCAATTTTTCATAATAAAATTTCTCATGTTCCTCGTCTGCAAAAACCATGTGTGTGTTGTCGGCGCTCTGCGCCTCTGCTCTTAACGCTGTGTTGTTCATGTGTGAACCTCCTTAATTTAATTTCTGATTTTTTAACCATAACAACAGAAAAAGGACACTCTCCGTATAATTGGAAAATGTCCCTTTAATAGCATTAACTATTAAGTTGTGAGTATACATCTATTCTCTGTTCACACCATATAAGTCCAAATATATCCACCAAAGACTATCAGTTTTGATGTCAAACTGATGTAAATTGAAATAAATATCTAAAATATAAGGCTGTAACCGTTGATTTTACGGCATTTCATGTTTTGTCGGCAACAACCGTTGCCAAAATGTTGCCACGCATTTATTATAGCAAAACCCCACAAATTAGCAAGCCATTTTTCAAATGTTACGCAGTAAAAACCTATTTTTGAGGGTAAAGGTATAAAATATCGTTCTGCATTTATTTACGTCCTAAAGACCTTGCAAAATAAGGTTTTCAAAATGGCTAAAGCGTAACAAATCGTTCACCCACTCCTATTTTCTCCTTAACTGCCTTTATTACATGGTGCTAGCACCATGTTCATATCGTTAATAAGAGAATATATTTCCCTATATACCTCTACGAAATATCGCATTGAAAATCACATTTCTGTTTTCAGTAAAGAATACATCTTCATGTCAATGACTTTCCCATTCTTCACAGCATTACTTCTCAATGTACCTTCGTACTGAAATCCTGCTTTTTCAAGCACTCGGCAAGAAGCAGCATTATACGCAAACGGTTCTGCATAAATACGGAGAATATCGCTTTTGCAAAAAACATATTCACAAATCTGCTTTACTGCTTCGGTCATAATACCCCTGCCCCAATATTCTTCCGCAACATAATATCCTAATTCAGCAGTCTGCCTATGTATGTTTTCCTGCCGGAAAACTCCGATACTTCCAACCACTTTGTTATCTACTGTAATTGCAAATGCAAAAGTATCATTTTCATTTGCAGAGAGCATAGAAGAAATATAGTCTGCTCCATCTTGTTCTGTATAAGGATATGGTAATCCGTCCCGAAGATTATCTTGTATCTTTCTATTGGAAAGAGCCACTGCTAAATCTTTTGCATCTGACAATTTCCATTTTCTTATATTGCATTTCATTTTATACCGCCTTTTATGTACGTTGACACCAACTAATTTTTAAGTTTTTTCTCCATAACTTCATAGACCAGCTTCACATCATTTTCTAACTCATAAATTCCATGCCCTACAGTTTTATAACCTCTATGCTCATATAAAAACACTGCTGGAAGTGAAGCGTCTAAAACAGCAACATCAAATTTTTTTGAAATTTCCATTTCCAAACAATCCATAATATACGATCCGAAGCCTTGCTTCTGATAAATAGGCAGCACATATAATCCCGTAATATGATTATTATCAAAGCAGCCCGTTCCAACAATCGCACCATTCTCAAATAATACGCCCATATTTCCAGACGCTATACCATCTAAAATATGTTCTTTACTATGATGTTGGCAAAAGAAATCCACTACCTCTTTGGGATAATACTTTGCATATACCACTTTAATCGTTGTATGTAAAACATTATAAATCGCACTCGCCATGTCAGAAGCCGCCGTTACATATTCCATACTTTCCTCCCAAAATATCTAAATACAAATTTTTCTCTAACCACCTATATTACATAATACCATCATGTTAAAATCATTACTAAAAAATTTATTCTATCTTTCTCGCAATATAGGAATTTATCTGCCTCTCAAATCCTTTGCCATACACAATGATTCTGGCATATTCACATATGGAGCATAATTGGGAATAATATCAAATCCCAATTTTTTATATACAGCACAAGATTCAGCTAATAACTCTCCTGTTTCAAGAATCATCCTTTTATATCCCAATTCCATAGCCCACTCTATCAACAAGGCAACAAGTTTACTCCCTATCCCCCGTCCTTGATATTCAGTATGCACAAACACTCTCTTTAGTTCTATATTTTCTTCATCATACTTTCTTATAGCACCACCGCCAACCACCTTATCATTTTCATAAACAACGATTGCTTCTTTTATTTCATCTAGCTGGTTATATTTCTTGTATTTATCTCTCTTTATCTTTTTTCCCACACGCCTGTCCAAATCAATATCAAGAAGTCGGCAGTTTTCTATAAAATCTTTATTCCTGCCGTCTGTTCTAATAAAATCCATTAAGATCACCTCCACAGCTCAAATTGATAAGTTAAATTATACCACGTTCATTCTCCATTTGCCATAAAAATGTGGAGCATAGCAACCGCCACGCCCCACATTTTTTATCGCTCCAATGCTCTCTCTATCTTCTGTTTCTGCCCTTTCAAATCGTTCTGTTTCTCATACAGACTATTGCGCTCTTTGCAGAGTTCTTTCATGCGCTCCAACTGCGCCCGCACTCCCTCCCGGCAATCCGGCTCTATCTTTTTATATTCCCCGGTC
>CAJTRU010000131.1 GCA_910579085.1 uncultured Lachnospiraceae bacterium
TTTTTATTGCATCTATTGCTTCATCTGGTGGTTCTAGTTTTCCCTTTTTCTTTACTTTTCCTTTTTTCAGCCTTGATGCGCCTATTTTTGCTTTTCCACACATCCCTGCAAGTGCTTTCTTAATCCCCTTTGCTTTTTTCAGGGCATTTATATTTTTTAATCCCTTTAAGCTTTTTAACCCGCCTTTTACAGCATTTACTGATTTTTTTGCCAGCGCTACTGTATCGCCAATTCCAGGGATTGCTGATACAAGGCTTAACTCGGCATTAAGGTAGTCACCTTCCGCAGCATAAAACCCTGCATTTGCAAGGTCTGCTACTGCACCCACACCTGGTATAAACCCTGCCACATCTAATACCCCATGGATAACTTCTGAATGTTCTTTTACAAATGATGTTATACCACTTAGAAACCCCATTCTTACCCTCTCCTTATATGTACCCGCTATCTGTTTGTATACTGTATACCATTTTTACCAGTCTTTCTTGAACTTTCTTTGTCCAGTGTCCAGTCTTCCTTATTAGCCATTTTATGTTAATTCTCTTTTACGCTAATTCTCTTTTATAAGTTTTGCTTTCAGGTTAATATCCCCGTCCAGTTTTACAGAACTTCCTTTACATTCTTCTTCAAGTGTGCTTTTAGCTGACAGTGAAAGTCCCTGCCCTGCTGATACACTGACATTTTGTGATGATGACAGGTTCATTGCCTGTGTGCTTTTTATATCCATTGTATTTTTACCATCTATTGAAACTGTCTTGCCAGAGGATATGTCCACACTCTTGCCACCACTCTCAAGTTTTACTGCATTGTCTTTTACACTTGATTTCAAGTATCTATTTTGATTTTGTTTAAAATTTCATGCTATTTTCATGATATATTATTGTAACTTACCTTGTTTCTTTCATATAATTTATTTGATTTAGAAGTCACTTCTTTTATTTGCATAATAAAACACACCTTTCACAACAAATTTTTTTGTTGCAAAAAGTGCGTTTGATCCAGATTATTAAAAATACCTAAAGTCATAAAGTATAACTATAATTTAATGCATCACTTTTTCGTATATTAAATCAACTTTCGATGCAAATCTATTAGGATTGTCATTTTTTACATCTAATAACAGCTTTAGTATTTTTTCTTTATCTGCTTTCTCCAGTTTATCAATAACATCAATATATTTTTTAAAATATCTTTGACTGTTAATTATTCTTTTATTTAAGGTCATTGCCCACTCATGTGCCTCCACCATGTCCGATGAACAAATTGCAATACATTTTAAATATTCGTCCCCTTGTAATTGTTCAATGAGGTGTATAATTTCAAACATAGTTTCATCATCTTTAGTGTCATCACAAAAAGCATTGCATATTTCATAAACATCATCAATATCTATGTTTTCTTGTAATTTCTCTATAGCCTCCTCAAATAACTCAAATTCTTCATCTTTTCATCATTATGTACATAACACTTTATTTTTCCAACAAAGTATGATGTCCAATCCTTCACATGAAAATTATACACTGTTACTTTTTCTTCATGTCTTGTTTTTTCGACTTTTGTTATATGCACAAAACCATTCATTATTTCTATTGTATCACCTTCGCGCAGGTTAATGGCTGTTACCCATCCCTGCTCTTATACATAAACAGGATGGTATGCTGTTGTTTTAAATTTCTCCTTTATACCAGCCCATATATGATAAACTGTATGGGTTGGTGTATAAAATACTTTTACAACCTCTTTAAAATTTATTTTTCCTGTTTTTTCATCTCTGAAATAAACTTCATCACCTTTGCGTATTTCATTTATAAGTTTATGTATCTGACTGGTATAAAATAGATAACACCTGAATATTTCTTTATAATAAAATTGCTATATATATTAACTTTATTTTTTTATTGAATACTCTCACCATTTACATTCTTCAAAATCTTCTAAAACTAATTCTGGTATATATACTGAAATCCATCTAACCCTATTTGTTTCAGCATCCATTTCAATAAATACGCCTTTATCAGACTCCCATACTTCTTCAAAATCATCATACACAAATGATGGTTCAATTTTTAACATTTCCTCTTCAGTCGTTCCAACACCTATCTTTTCAAATAACTTTCCCTTATAATTATCTAGTGTTGTTATTCGGAACAATTTATTGTTTCCAAGATGAAAAAATAACTCTATTGCATTCTGTATATCATATCTAATCCAATTTTTATTGATTATTGTAGCTTCAACATTATTTAATGATAATAGATCATTGAGTTCATCCCTTGTACTATATAATCTTAATTCTCCAAATCCTATGAATGGTATAATTGAAGCTGTAATGTCTAATTTCATATTAGTTACCTCCTGAAAAAATAATTGTTGCTGTTTCTTTTCCATCTGTTTTGTAAAGACTTTTTGAACCATCAACCATTTTTATCTTGCCTTGGTCTATAGTGCTAATTTTTACATATGGATTTTTTCCATGTCTTCCTCCACCTGGTGATACCTGTACTTTTACAATATTCTTTCCACTACCTGGATTGTTAATTATTATATTTTGTGCTCCACTTTTCGATCTCGTAGATTTCTTTATTGTAACATCATAACCAGAATCTGTAAGAGCATGTGCTATATCATCTACTGATTTTCCACTAAATACTTTTGGATTAGCTTTTAAGTCATCTATTGATACTTTCCCATTCTTAATGATAGACTCTAAGCTTCCAATATGTTCTCCTGGGCTATTATGTACATAAACCATCGCTGCTCCAACAAAATAAAATACCCAGTCTTTTACATGGAAATTATATACTGGTACTGGCTCTTCATGTCTTGTTCTTTCAACTTTTGTTATATGCACAAAACCATCCATTGTTTCTATTGTATCACCTTTGCGCAAGTTAATGGCTATTACCCATCCCTGCTCCTTTACATAAACAGGATGGTATGCTGTTGTTTTAAATTTCTCCTTTCCACCAGCCCATATATGATAAACTGTATGGGTTGATGTGCGGAATATTTCAATTACTTCTTTAAGACTTGTTTCTCCTGTTTTTTCATCTCTTGAATAAACTTCGTCACCTTTGCGTATATATCATAACAATATATTCCCTCTCTCGATAAATGAATACGATCTTCCAATAACGGATTTGTATCAATATATTCTACAAGTATTTTTTCTTCTGTAAATTCATCTAATTCATTCATAAAGAAATTTAAAAGTTTCTCTGCATTTTCTTTGCTTATACAAACAAATTATGGAACATTTCCACATCCAGCAGATGTACACTCAAATATATGGTTATGATTATCTATACCAACCCACATAATATCTTCACACTGTAAATCAATTGCTGTTATTCTCATAATACCACTAAACTATAGCAATCCAAGAAAATACCAATAGCATTGATAAAAAATGGTCAAAGAAAAATTATAAGTATTAAAAATATCAAATGCATTTCTGTTTATTATCTATTTATTGGATTGTTATAATTACCTAATATATCAGAAAACATTTCCACACAATTATCACAATACGGCTGCACTTAGCCAGTCCGTGGGCTTATTGCTTCTGTTAACCTTATATTAACTATATCACTTTTATTAAGTAAAAGCCTGTTTACCGCCCTAAATTCAGCACAGACTCCAACAGTATTCTTATTTGTAACACCTAAACTACCAATACCTCCAATCTTTTTTGCCCTTTCAATCAGAACAGAGCTTATTTCATCTGGTAGTTCTAGTTTTCCTTTTTCCAAAATATTCTATATCTTAATTTTTGCTTTAAAATTATAAACAATATACTATAAGCTAGAAACTTTTATATTCAATGTCTGAACACCAAAAAGAAACCATATTGTATTCAATTTCATTAACATAATATCTAATATCTTCTAATTGCCTATCAGCTACATTTGTTATCTCAAATAATACTTTATAAAAATTGTTAATATCACCTAATTTAAAATCCTGAATATTATAAAATACTAACTTAATTCGTGTATCTCCTTCATAAAATGGACATGTACTCAAACTTAAAATCAAATTATATTCTTTTGTACTATCATTATCCATTTCCCTGTACATATTGATAGATTGAACATATCCTGTTTCTTTTACTAATTTATAAATTTCATTTAATTTTTCTTTACTCATCTAAATTCTCCTTTCAAATGACTTGCATATTCATGAGGTTTTTTCCAATTTGCATACCCTTTTCCCCATTCATATAAATGATAATGTATATTTGGTATACCTGCTGCCTTATTTCCGGCATTGTAATCGGTTCTTGCCATTAACCTTCCATAATCATCATAGTATGCCTTCCATGGTTGAATTTCGTCAATACCTTTCAAACTATTATGATGCAGATGTATTCCATCCAATTCCTTTATACCTGGAATAACCATATCTGGTGCATCTTTAGTAAAATATGCTTCGTATCTAGCTGCTTCATCTGGAGTCATCAGGTCACTTAAACTAGAAAAAATTTCTTTATGATTTCTTTCATCATTATGAACATAGCACTTTATTTTCCCAACAAAGTATGATGCCCAGTCCTTTACATGAAAATTATACACTGCCACAGGCTCTTCATGTCTTGTTTTTTCGACTTTTGTTATAT
>CAJTRU010000132.1 GCA_910579085.1 uncultured Lachnospiraceae bacterium
CCCTGTATGGAATATTGTGGCTCTGGCAACAGAAACCGTCCGTCAATTTACACAAACGCAGGATAACTGCAAATTATACTATTTTTACCCAGTCCTCTCCTTTTTGTTTATAGTGGCTCATACGTTCCCCGCCTTCTGGATGCCCCCACTCATTAATCATATTAAAGTAATAAACAGCAATGTTGTAATTTGTTATAACACCAATGCTTTTTTCAAGGGCATCTCCTAAATCCCAGAAAAGCTGCACAAGGTCTTCATTTGTAAATTCTGAATATTCTGCAAGCGGCTGGCTTGAGCTTTCTTCGGGATAGTTATAATTGAGTGCCGCATCAAGCATCTGCCAGCCTTTTACCTCCCTTTTCTTTACACCAATTCCATATAAAACACAATGTCCCACATACATTTTTGCAACTTCATATTGCTGTTCTGCTGCCTTTTCAAACCACTGGTATGCCATATTACCATCTGGAGTTACGCCACCTTTGCCAAACAGAAGGCATTTGCCATATTCTGTTTGTGCATAAGCGTCCCCTTTTTCTGCAAGTTCTTTATAATGTTTCACTTCTTCAGGTGTTTTCTGGATATGCCAGCTATGTATTATTCCAATTTCAGGTATAACTTTTTCTTCTGTTTCTTCTGTATTATCTGATATAAACTTTGCCGCTGGCAGGCATTTTCTAAGATATTCTATTAGTTCAACAGCAAATTGCTGGAATATAAATTCAAATTCCAGGCTGTTACCTTCTGTATCCTTTAATGTAATGGTTTTTCCTCCAATTGCTATATCATCATAAACTATTTGTACATTTTTAAGGCACATTGCTTCATCTTCAAAAATCCATGAAGAACTTGCAAATACAACACCACCAAAATCTTTATATCCGCCTGACATATCATTGTCAATCTGCCTGCAAAAGCTTTTAAAGTCTGAATTAGAAGGCATCTGCCTGTAAATTGACTTTCCAAGCTGTGTATTTTGTGGCAGTATACTATGTAATGCTTTAAAAAGATGTACCAGGATATATATAAAGGCAGCAGCAATAAAAGCTGTAATTATGCCTTTCGCAAGATTTTCACCACCCTGTTCTGACAAATTATAAACCAGGGAAGACAACAGGTGCTTAAGCCCAAAACCTCCATTGCCTTCTTCCCCTAATCCGTTAATCCATATCTGGGCACATAAATATATAAGAAATGCACCCAGTGCGGCCCATACCAGGGATATGTATAAAGCCCCACGCTGCTGCTTATGTAATTTTCTTGTAATCATTTTTAACACCTTATCCTTTCTTGAAACCTTCTCACTCTACAGTATTTTTAATACATATATCTTGCAAAATATAAAGACATATGTTTTCTTTTAAAATTGTATCATAAATTAAGTTGGATTGCAAGCCAGCACATAAAATACCCATATCCATCATTAGATTACGCTTATTCTGCTACACAGTGGCTTAAAGTGTATCACTGGTCTGCCGCCTGTCTAAATCATCTATCCTGCAACATAATTTGCGGTTATAAAAGCATAGCACTTTTTTGTTAATGTAATATTTAGCTTAACATGGAAACCCTGTACCAGCTCCCCAAAAATAACAACAATAAATATAATCCATCTTTTATTTGCTGCACCAGAATATTTGACTTTGGTTTTATATTTGCTATACTATATAGAACAGACAATATAATATTATAAGGAAAAAACACGAGGAAAATATATGGGACATATGATACAAGCAGTTATTGGAAAGGAAGATATTATAAAAAAAATAGCTGGTGACTGGGCAAAGGCACAGACCAGGGAACTTCCACAGGGATACAGCCTGCTTTTTTTAACAAATGCACTTTTTGATGATATTGAAGAACTTTTTGAAAATGAAAATATGGAAAAGGTTGAAGATTTTGAAGAAATGGTTTGTTATACAACGCCAGTGGTACATTTCCTTAAACACTACTCTTTCCGCTCACAATTAATTTATATTGAAACAGATTATGCAGGAGGATATGGCACACAGGCAGGTGTTTTGTTTGAAAATGGGAAAGCCGCCAATGGCCCTGTATGCAGGGATGGTATTATTAACGGGCTTTTAAGGGATATTGGCGTATACAGGGAACGTGGAAAAGATGAGTTTGACAGCCTTTGCCTTGGAAGATACCGGCATATGCCATTTTAACCCCAGTAATGCCAGCGGCTTTCCCGAGGTTATTTACTACATATATATGACATATTACATATAGTGGTATTTCTTTCTGTTAATAAACAGTAAAGACTGTGATATTATAAACGCAAATACTTCTGCAACCACATTTGCACACCATATTCCATCCAGTTCAAATATTAATGGAAGCAGTAACACAGAAGCAGTCTGGAACACCAGTGTACGCAAAAATGAAACTGCTGCTGAAATAGCACCATTATTTAATGCTGTAAAAAATGATGATGTAAAAATATTTATTCCTGCCAGGATAAATGAAAATGAGAATATCCTGAAAGCATGTCTTGCCATTTCAAAAAGATTTGCGTCATATCCAGTAAAAATCTTTGCAAGCGGATATGCAAGCGCCTGCGCAAGACACATCATAATAATTCCTGCTGCCAGCATAAGCAGCCAGCTCTTTTTTAACAGGCTTTTTAGTTCTTTATGGTTCTTTGCACCATAATTATATCCTGCTATTGGCGATGTCCCGATTGTGTAACCAATAAATATTGCTATAAATATAAACTGTATATACATAAGCACGCCATAAACTGCTACACCGTCTTCCCCAGCAAATTTAAGAAGCTGGAAGTTATAAAGCATACTTACAAATGATGAAGATATGCTTGACATAAGCTCAGAAGAACCATTTGTACATGCCTTTAATAACACCTTTGCTTCAAGCTTTGTCCTGACAAGCTGCAAAAGGCTGTTGTTAGGACGCAGGAAATAAATTAACGGAATAGCACCGCCCACACATTCACTTATACCTGTAGCAAATGCTGCACCTGCAACACCCCATCTGAAAACACCCACAAATAATGCATCAAGTACCATATTAGTAACACCAGCTGAAACTGTTGTTATTAATCCCAGTTCTGGCTTTTCGGCTGTTGTAAGGAATGTCTGGAACACACTCTGAAGCATAAAAACTGTATTAAACAATAACGCAATCCTTCCATATATAATACAGTCGCCAAGCATCGCATCTGTTGCCCCAAGCATTATTACTATCTGCTTTATAAAAATAATACCTATAACTGAAAAAGTAACTCCTAAAATAACTGTAAGCTTTATCATCATTGTAAAATAACGGTTTGCATTAACCTTGTCACCTTCACCTGCTGTTTTGGCGACAAGTGCGCTTCCGCCAGTACCAATCATAAAGCCTATGCCGCCGATTACCATAATAAATGGCATAACCAGGTTTACTGCTGCAAATGGCACTTTGCCAACAAAGTTAGATACAAACAGCCCGTCCACTACACCATAAATTGAAGTGAAAACCATCATTATTATTGGCGGCAGACAAAAGCGGAGTAATTTCTTTAATGTAAACCTGTCTGATAATTGTATACCCATTTTAACCCTCCTTAAGCCAGCATTATATTTCTTCCATGTTTTCTTTTAACAGCTTTGTAAACTTACGGAATAAACGGAAAAACTCCTCCTGTTCTTTTAAGGTTAAACCATCAAGGGCTTTCTGTTCGCTTGCAATAACTTTAAAAATTGTATCTTCTGCAAATTTCCATCCTTTTTGTGTAAAATTAATATGTTTTACATGGCTGCCAGTTACTGTTTCTAGTTCTACAAATCCTTCTTGTGCCAGTTTTTTAAGTGCAGAATTTACTGTCTGCTTAGGCTGGTAAAACATATCACAAACCGTACTTTGTGTAAGGTTTCCCTCTTCTTCACACATCATATACAATATCCAGAAAGCACCATTAGAAAGCCCGTTCTTTTTTGCAACCCTGTGGTAAATCCCTTCATTTTCCTTGATAATGCTGTTATACTCCGAAAGTTTCTTGTTAATAATCTTACTATTATTATCTTCTGTATCCTGGTCTTTTCCTTCCATTTAGTGCCTCCTTCCATATCATGCTTTTGTCCGAAATCGGACTTATATGGCAGTATAATACATTAAATCCTGCTTGTCAAATAATTTATAAATTTGAGTTTCCCCATTTTTTAAGTTTAAGTGTCATCAAGCCCCATTTTTAATA
>CAJTRU010000133.1 GCA_910579085.1 uncultured Lachnospiraceae bacterium
TGCGTGGGTTAACGTAGCGGAAGCGTGCCCCTGTATGGAATATTGTGGCTCTGGCGTTAAAAACCGTCCGATATACAATAATACAAGATAACTGGAAATTATCCCACATCAAGTAAATTGTAGAAATTTTTATGGAATGGCTGTGTAAAACTACTTCCAAAATATTGACATTAACCATACATATTGTATAATAATTACTTTACAGTATTAATTTTAGAAAATAAAACGTCATAAAGGAGGCTGGATATGGCAAACAAATTAATTGAACTTGCTGGAATTACAAAATCTTATGGAGATAAAACCATACTAGATGAAATGGACTTGTTTATGAATGAGAACAGGTTTCTTACCCTTCTTGGCCCTAGCGGCTGTGGCAAAACTACAACACTTAGGATTATAGGCGGTTTTGAAATGCCAGACAGTGGAAAAGTGCTTTTTGAAGGCAGGGATATTACAAATACTCCGCCAAATGGCAGGCCTTTTAATACCGTATTCCAGAAGTATGCACTTTTTACGCATATGAATATAGAAGAAAATATAGCATTTGGCCTTAAAATTAAAAATAAGCCAAAGAATTATATAAATGATAAAGTTAAATATGCCTTGAAGCTTGTAAATCTGGATGGATATGAAAAACGTATGCCAGATTCACTGAGCGGTGGACAGCAGCAGAGAATTGCTATTGCACGGGCTATTGTTAATGAACCACGCGTACTTCTTCTTGATGAACCACTCGGAGCACTTGATTTAAAACTCAGACAGGACATGCAGTATGAACTTATCCGTCTTAAAAACGAACTTGGAATTACATTTATTTATGTTACACATGACCAGGAAGAAGCACTTACGATGTCTGATACAATTGTAGTAATGAATAAGGGATATATACAGCAGATAGGTACACCAGAGGATATATATAATGAACCACAAAATGCATTTGTAGCTGATTTTATTGGTGACAGCAATATTATTAACGGAATTATGCTGGAAGACAAGCTGGTTGAAATACTTGGCACAAAATTCCAGTGTGTTGATGAAGGCTTTGGCAGCAACAAGCCTGTTGATGTTGTGGTGCGTCCAGAAGATATTGTACTTACAAAACCCGGAAAGGGAATAATAAATGGCAGGGTAGTTTCTGCTATCTTTAAAGGAGTCCACTATGAAATGGAGGTTGAAGCCTGCGGGTTTGACTGGCTTGTACACAGTACAGTCCTTGTAGAACCAGGTACAGAGGCCGGGCTTTGGATTGACCCGTTCAATATACAAATAATGAATAAACCTGAATCAGAAGATGAAGAAATCTTTATAGAAGAATAGGAGGTGCATAGATGAAAAAACTGGGTTCAAGGCTTCTGGCCGGACCATATCTTATATGGATGGTTTTATTTACCATTATTCCATTATGTCTTATTTTATATAATGCATTTACTACATTTGAAGGCAGTTTTACTGTTAGCAATGTAACTGCAATAGCTGATTATGTCAATGCAAAACCGCTTTTATTAAGTTTAAATATGTCACTAATTGTTACTTTAATATGTTTTTTGCTGTCATTTCCGCTTGCACTGGTACTTAGCAAATATTCAAAAAATAAAAACAGTATTATCGTAATGGTATTTATATTGCCTATGTGGATGAATTTTATGCTGCGCACACTTGCGTGGCGTCTTATACTGCTTAATAATGGTTTTTTAAACAAAGGGCTGGACATATTTGGTTTTAACCCTGTTTACCTTATGAATACAAAAGCTGCTGTTATTCTGGGCACAGCATATGACTATTTTCCTTTTATGCTGCTTCCTATATATAATGCACTTGTTAAAATTGATAAAGATGTTATAAATGCAGCTAAAGACCTTGGTGCAACAAGTCTTATTATATTAAAAAGAATTATGCTTCCTTTAAGCCTTCCTGGCATAGTAAGCGGGATTACAATGGTTTTTGTGCCATCTATGAGTGAATTTGTAATTGCTGATATGCTTGGAGGTAATAAAGTCTATCTTATAGGAAATGTTATAGAACAGGCATTTAATTCAGGATATGCAGATGTACATCTTGGCTCTGGGCTTTCACTTTCGCTTATGGGGCTTATAATTATCAGCATGGCAATATACAAGTTCTTTGACAAAGGGGAAGGAGGACATGGAATATGGTAAATGGTATCAAAAAAACAGCAGAAAGAATTTATCTTATATTAATACTGCTTCTCCTATATATTCCGATTGCCTTGCTTATAGTTTCTTCTTTTAATGCATCAGAAAGAAACAAAGCAATATGGGGAGGATTTACATTTAAAGCGTATACAGAACTTGTGCAGGATGAAATAGTAATGAGCGCACTTTATAACACATTGCTGCTTGCGGGCGGGGCTTCGCTTATTGCTACAATTCTTGGGACTCTTGTATGTATAGGCATGATAAATATGAAGAAACGTTCCAAATCGCTTATTATGGGAGTTACACAAATACCACTGCTTAATTCTGATATTGTAACAGGTATTTCGCTTATGCTGCTTTTTACCAGGTTTGCAGATTTAAGCTTTGCAACAATGCTGGTTGCCCATGTAACATTTATTATCCCATATGTTGTATTAAGTGTACAGCCAAAGGTGCTGCAATTAAATTTAAGCACATATGAAGCTGCTCTTGACCTTGGTGCATCACACTTATATGCAATGTGGAAAGTAATTATTCCAGAAATAATGCCTGGTATATTATCTGGCTTCCTGCTTGCATTTACAATGTCACTTGATGACTTTTCAGTAACATATTTTACTAAAGCGCCAGGGCTTAATACAATGTCCACAATGATAAATGCGGAATACCGTAAAGGTATACAGACAGAAATATATGCCTTATCAACTATTGTATTTATTATAGTTCTTTTTGTACTTTTTATAATTAACAGAAGAAGTGAAAAATTATATAAACAAAGAGAAGAAAGCGGGGTGGCTTTATAATGCAGAAATATCCATTAATAACCAAGGTTATATCAGCACTAACAATTACCGCCATGCTGCTTTCATCATGTAACAGAAATACAGGGGAAAAAGCAGAAAAACAGATTATTGTATTTAACTATGGTGACTATATAGACAGGGATATACTTGGACAATTTGAAAAAGAAACAGGAATTAAAGTTGTTTATGAAGAATTCCTGACACCTGAAGCAATGTATACAAAATATAAGAATGGTACTGTAAAGTATGATTTAATATGTTGTTCTGACTATATGCTTGATAAAATGATTAAAGAAAAAGAGGTCAGGGAAATTGATTATAATGTTATGGAGCACATAGGAAATATTGGTGATACTTACTGGCAGGTTTCTGAAAATTTTGATAAAGAACGAAAGTATACCATACCATATTTCTGGGGCACAGTTGGAATTCTTTATAATACTACAATGGTAGATGGTGTTCCTGCAAGCTGGAATGATTTATGGAACAATAAATATAAAAATAATATAATTATGCAAAACAGTGTCCGTGACAGTTTTATACCACCACTTATACTTGATGGATGCTCAATTAATACAACAGATGAAGGGAGTTTAAGAAAAGCACTTGAAGCGTTAAAAGAACAAAAAAGCCTTGTACAGTCATATCTCGTAGATGAAGTAAGGGATGATATGGTAAATGAACAGGCGGCAATGGCAGTTATTTATTCTGGTGAAGCCAGCCTGGCAACAGAATATAATGAAGACCTTGCATATGTAGTTCCAAAAGAAGGCTCTAATGTATGGATGGATAGCTGGGTTATTCCAGAATGTTCAGAAAATTATAACGGTGCTGTTAAATTTCTTGACTTCCTATGCCGTACTGATATCGCAGAAAAGAATTTTGAATATGTTTATTATTCAACACCTAACCAATCCGTACTTGATAATATTGATGAAGAAGAAAAAGAGGAAGATACTGCAATATTCCCTGATGAAAACGTACTGGAAAGGTGTGAAATGTTTACGTATCTTGGACCAGAGGCAGAAGAATTATATAACAGGCTGTGGAAAGAACTTAAAGTGCACTAAATCTAATATTTATAGGATAATTTCCAGTTATCTTTTGTTATTGTATATCGGACGGTTTTTAGTACCAGAGCCACAATATTCCGTACAGGGGCACGCTTCCGCTACGTTAACCCACGCAGCAGCACATAA
>CAJTRU010000134.1 GCA_910579085.1 uncultured Lachnospiraceae bacterium
CCCCTTCACGGTCTCTTGGAACATCGATCTGGAATTCCCCATACTGGCTCTTGAGGGTTTTGGGAGAATGTCCGTTACGTTTGTTGGATGTGGGAGCATCCCCTTTCTGGTTTTTTTCGTAGCCAAGGGATGCATCCAGTTCCGCCTCCATAAGCTCCTGAAGGATATCTTTGAAGCTGTCCCTTAGCAGGCTGTAAACATCAGCCACGCTGTTAAGGTTGTTATCTGCAATAATCTGTCGTATTTGCTGTTTTGTTGCTGGCATAAAAATACTCCTTTTCGATAAGAATTGTCATATCTTGATTCTTACCAAAAAAGAGGTATTTTTTTCCAAAGACACAAACTATTTTACACTACCTAAATGGATAAAAGGTTGGGGGACTGTCCTAAAGGCAGAGCCGAAAAATCCGGCTCTGCCCACTCGTACCTATAATAGACTATTCCATATTAGCGTTTATTTCCTTTATTATTTCAATTACCGTTATTGTACCATCAACTAACATTTCGCAAACAGGTGGATTGGTGATATCGTTATGCTTATTTTCCCAATATACATTAGCAAGTCTTAAGTTTTCTTGTTTGTCTAAACTGCCGTCAAAGCATTTTGCGGCATCACCAACGAAACAGTTGCCCTCTGTCTCCACTTTGGCAATGCTATACGTTGGACGACCTATTTCTGCGAAATACTTTGCCCAATTATCAGCTTCTTTAAAAGTCTTAGACACATATAAGCAACTCATTCTGGATGGGTATGCAGGATACTTTTCCAGTCTGACTTCCTCAAGTGCCAATTCCCTCAAAGCAACCTTAACAGGGTATTCTAAAGAATCCTGTTTGTATTTGGCCGGATTATTATATATATCATTTACAATTTCTATTTTATCATAAACCCTCTTATACACTCCATTATGATGTGTTTCGTCAAAGATAATTTGCTCCCCTAATTGAATAGGCCTGTCTGTGATAACATGATATGCAAACATTTTTGTTTTCTCCTACAAATAAAATTAACAACCTGTTTCTGTTCTTAGAACATAATCAATCATATTATTTTACTCAAATTATTTCAATCTCGTTTTTATCTATAATAAAAAATGAGCCTGCACATCACAATAATTTAAATCATGTGTCCAAACTCATTTTCTCGTTCTTTCCTTAATCGGAGATTTTGATCAAGCCAATGAGGTAACTTTCCGTAACGCCATTTTGGTCAGCAAAGGAGAGTATTACCAGTAAATTACTGTTGTCTATTCAGCATAAACCATCCCTGTTCAATATGAAGTATTATATTATCTTTATTAACCAACACACAGACAACATCCTCTCCATTATCACACTTTATTTTACATACGTTAATTTCATCATCATAAATGCTAAGTCCATCATGAATTCCATTTTCTTTTTCAAAGTTTTCCCTTGATACACTATGTTTTTCTACTTCTTCTATTTTTAACGACACTTCAGATAAACAAAGTGTATCCTCCGAAATAAAGACCATTTTTCCTAACCACTCTTCTGCAGCAAAATCAGTACCAGTTAGAAAGTTCATCTGTTCCCTCATTGCGCTCCCATATTTTGTAAGTTCCGCAATTTCTTCAAATCCCCCCACGTAGAGATTATCATAACTATCAAGATAAATAATCTCCCAGTTACCTAATAAGGCACTTGAATCTATTTTAGGATCGCAATATTGGAAAGGCTCCAGCAAGTAATAACCCCCTATGAATGAATAGGCCAAATGTGTATTGTCTAACACAATAAATTTATTTGCACAATACACACTCTCATTAATTCCCTTGTTTAGATATCTAATAAATCGTATCTCTTCACTTTTTACAAACTCATCAAAATCCTCCGCAACATTTCCTTGAATCCACGGATCATTTTTAGGTATCCACACCACTTCAGAAAAATCATATTCTTCTTTTATCCAATCCAAATAATATGGCCACTCCAAAATACTTTTCTCTATAAATGTCTCTCCCAAGACTACTGTTCTTCCTAGGTAGTGGTGAGAAAAAAATGTCATTCGGGCTTTCGAATATTCTGTAAGCTGTTGTGTAACTTTCCATTTACCTTCATACACCTCAATTGTATTAGATCCATTCGAGACTACTATATCGCCGATTACAAAAATAATTAATATAGCTACTATTACAAAAACCTGAATTATCTTTTTTTTCATTTACCTGCACCTGCCTATGCTGTTAATGTTTGCGCAGCGACTTATATTATAACCATGAACTTCTAATAAATTTTTTAATCAAACGGGGGCCTTTGCGTCCGTTGTTTCTCATTTTGTGCCTGAGCTATTAGTTCTTCCTTTATTTTCTGTGGCATTTCTTTAATGAACTTTTCATATTGTTCTTGATTTGCATTTATCTCTTGTTGTTTTATATTTTTCCATTCCTTGACATAGTCCTCTACTTGTATTTTTCTGTGTTTTACAAAAATATACATTATCAATAAAAACAACAACAATTCTACTACAATTTTGACTATATCATAGCAAGTAGCATTTGCATTCCATCTTGTATTACATATAAATAATATTAGACCTATACAGTTTGCAAAAACAAATGGAAAATGCTTTGCAGAAAAAAACTTAAAAATAGAAGGTGCGTTTAAGTTTTTGTAATTTATTAACCTTGTTTCCCACTTGTTTTTCTCATTTTCGTGAAATACTGAAATATATGCTGATATTTTACAAGTGGCTATTCGTCTATCTATAGCTAATAAATACAAAGGAAGGATAACAATATGGATTGACAACGCATAAATTGTATCTTCTTTATTAAAGACAAAGCAAAGATATGTTGCCAAAAACAAATATAAAATGTTAATAATTCGATCAGCGGCAGAACATAACTCAACTATTTCCTGTCGCAATGATATGTATTCTTCTTTTTCCTTGTTCATAAATCCCCTCCTCGTTGATAATTCCCGTCACACTGCCTCTGGGGTCATAGAGGTAGTAGCCTATACTGCCGTCAAAGCGATCCAAGGATAGGCGGTCTGATCCTGTGCCTATGGCTGCTCTGTAGACATAGGCTGTATCCAGTGCTCCATTGATGTTCTGTCCCACCAGGACTTCTGCATATGCACGGTTTACATCGTTGATGTACTCGATCAGTTCATAGTTCTTTTCTTTGCCGGAGGTTTTGATCAGGCCAATGAGATAACTTTCCGTATCGCTGGTCTCGCTGGCAATGGGGAACAGGATACCGCTCTGGTTCTGGCTGTTGTTTGTCTCAGCGTTGGTGGCGTTACCGTTCCCGGTGCTGTTGTCACTGGAATTACCATTGCCGCTATTGCTGTTTCCGTTGCCATTACTTCCATTTCCATTATTATCGCTGGTCAAGTCACCTAATCTTAATCTCTACTGTATTCTATATGCCAGTAATACTTTTCCCCATACTCCAATCATCATTGTGTTTGAATTGAGAAGTACAGCCTGTGTTCCCACGGGTATAAAAGGATAATCTTGGTAATTAGTTTCATAATCAAATTTTACATCTATCCGCATCAGTTCGACTTGTGATAAATTGAGAATATTCTCAGCCCCTCCCACTTCTATTCCTTCTTCTGCTATTATGGTATATAAATCTGGATTTCTAAAATCTCCCCCCTCATTATATTCCGCTACTGTTATTTTGCTCACTAAATAGCTAGGGTTCGCAAACTCCACATCTCCTAATGAAAAACTTTCCTCTGAATACCTTAAAATATATCCCACATAATCTTCTGGATCAAATATGTTATTCTCAAAATCACCATCCAATGGTGTTCCAGTATACATATTCGATTTAAGCACAGCCCGATCAATTTGCCATTCTCCGTATAACATTTTTTTTCCCTCTATACTTACATCTTGAGGCAATTTGTCTTCAACATCGATAGGCATTCTTACTTTATCAATATTTTCCGATGTGCTTTTCGCACAACCACATATCATTAAACAGACAAGTACAACTATCATTGCTATTTTACTCATATCCATTGATAAATATTTCTGCCTCCTTTGCCCTTCTTGTTTTACTATCATGTAGCCCAAATACATCCCTAACTTTATCTGGGGAATAGTCTCCTTCCTACTACAATATATTTATGGTTAATATCCCTTACAGCCAGTAAGGAATTACCCATCTTG
>CAJTRU010000135.1:0-638 GCA_910579085.1 uncultured Lachnospiraceae bacterium
CTTTTCATGGCTGTGAACCTCCTTTCGTGGGTGGATTTTTTCAAGCGGCGCAAGCCGCAAAAAGGCGGGCTTGGGGTGGCAACCCCAACAAGATTCCCATAGGACAAAATGAGCGATTAGCGAAATTTGGTACTGTGGTAGAATCTTGCTCTAAGAAACTGCGCTGTGTGGTCTGTTCGCTTACTATCCGGCTATTGGCGGCTGGTTTGTTGCGTTCCGGCGAAAATATCTTATGGAATTTTCTGATACCCTCGACGGACAGGGCGGGGATTTTGCCAACTCGGCGGCGGTATTTCTCCCCCTACTACCTACAACACCACGCAAAGCAAAAATGACGGTGATTTGCGGAAATTTCCCCTCATTTCTTACAAAACCACACAAGCCCGGATAGGCGGGAATTTTGAGAAATTTCTTCATTTTCCTTTCATTCCCCACACCACCGAAAATTGAAAACTGCCAAACAAAGAGCGTGTCATGTTTCCCTTTTCGTGGGGCAATACGGCGGTTTTTCAAAAACGCCGAAAATAAACGCAAAAAAACAGGAAACCTTTTTATGATTTCCTGTTTCGGTATGCCGTTCTATATGTACGGTAGTTATTCAGTTTTAGGTCGGCTGTTCATCAAAGCGGAACTTAAAC
>CAJTRU010000135.1:648-4058 GCA_910579085.1 uncultured Lachnospiraceae bacterium
GTTTTGGTGTGCCGTTCTATGTGGCGGCGGTTATTCAGTTTTGGGGTATGGCTGTTCATCAAAGCGGAACTGGAACAGGGCAGCGATAAGCCGCCGTTTAATGTTGTCCTCTGTATCTTTGTTGACGTGTCCGTTTTCAAGGGAAGCAATTCGGATTCGCTTGCTGTAATGCCGTAAAACCTCGTCTACGGCTTCCGGTTCTCCATTGGTCGCTCTGACAATAATTTCATAAGGAATAAGATTAGGATTCTTCATGCGAAAACACCTCCATTTTTTCTTGTAACATTTGTAAAGCACTGTGTATGTGATGCCATGCCGTACTCCGGCAACGTCCATACATTTCACCAATTTCCTGTTGCGTGTAATGACCGAAAAAGTAGAGATAAATGATTTCTCTTTTTTTCTCTGGCAAGGATAACAGCGCAGCGGCAAGCTCTCCATTGGTGAGGATAACCGTCTGACCACATATGGTGATGGGGTACTGCTCATAGGGGTCTATGAAATATTTATTAGACGTACTGAACGGGTAAAATTTTTCTTCTGTAAGATATTCAAAAGATATTTCTCTTTGCCGTTTCCTGCTTCTGTCACGCCATGAGTTGAGAGTTGCATAGCGTATCACCACTCTACAAAAAGCGTTAAAAGTATACATAATGTGTTCTTTGTATGCTTCGGTGCAAGCTGAAAGCCTTTGTTTTTTATTTGCTGTATTTGTCCGCTCTTTATTCAAAATAGGTTCTCCTTTTTTATCAGATTTTTTCTCCATATAATTCACAAAAACTTACATTGTCTTTTGAAACATATACCGAATCTTATCTAACCGACTGTTAGGGCGGCGTGGCTGCGATACAAACTCCCCAGAAGTTTCTTTATACCCTTTTAATTCTGTAAGACAAACACTTCTCCCGTTTGTATAAAAATTTAAATCATTTTTATATTCATTGATACAGCGGGCGGGGATTTCTCCTTTAAAAATAACCTCATCATTTTCAAGTACAACCGATTCAATCACTGCACAATATTTTGGCACATCATTGTAAGCCCGTGAAAGATATTCCTGTGGAGCAAAAAGGGTAAAGGAAAGGTATGGCTCCAAAACCTGTGTTCCTGCTTTTTTCAATGCCTGTTCCAATACGACAGGAGCAAGGAAGCGAAAATCTGCGGGGGTACTAACCGGGCTGTAATAAACTCCATAGTCAAAACAAATGCTGCAATCTGTCACTTCCCAGCCATATAAGCCTTGCTCCATTCCATAATGCACACCCTCCATGACGGCATTTTGAAAACTTTGGTTCAAATAGCCAAGAGATACCTTGCTTTTATACTGGGTTCCGCTTCCGATAGGGAGTGGTGTTACAGTTAAACCAATAGACGCCCAAAATGGATTTGGTGGTACTTCAATATGAATCGTGTAGGCTGCCTTTTTTAACGGTCTTTCCAGATAAATAACCGTAGGCTCTTTCATAGCCACTTTTACATGATACTTTTCTTCCAGCAATGAACAAATAACCTCTAATTGCACCTTTCCTAAAAAAGACAGAATAATCTCACGGGTGGCAGTATCAATTTCAAAGTGCAAAAGTGGGTCTGTATCGGCAATTTCTATGAGAGCATTCAGCAAGGCTTCTCTTTGTTCTGGCTCTTGTGGCTCAACGGTTGTCCGAAGTAAAGGCATAGGATTGTCAATCCATGCTTTGCGAGGTAAAAGTTCTTCATTTCCCAAAATGTCATATAATTTTAAAGTATCATCGGATAAGACAACAATTTCTCCCTGACAGGCATGGTCTGCCGAAACAATTTCGCCATTTGCCGGAATGTACATTTCTGTAATCTTTACCTTTTTCTTTTTTGACAGCAGAAGTGTATCTCGTAAATGGAGCGTTCCATGATATAGGCGTAAGTAGGAAAGACGTTTTTTCCCTTCTGTATACTCAACCTTAAAAACATACCCACATAATTCAGACTGATTATTTTTTGTTTCTGTAACAAAAGTTTCAGTAATTACCTCAATCAATTTTTCTGTTCCTAAATTGTCTTTTGCGCTTCCATGATATACAGGAAACAAAGAACAACATCTGGTTCTCTGGCACTTTTCAAGTTGTAATTCCTGTATGTCCAATGAATCCTCTGAAATATATTTTTCTAATAGTTCATCATTCCCGGAAATAACGGAATCCCATTTATCCAAATCAGCAATATCAGTAATATCTATTTTGGGCGATAAGATAACCTCTTGCATGACGATTATATCACTGGTAAGTTTTTCCCTGATGTTTTGGTAAACACGCCGTAAATCAATTCCGTTTTGGTCTATCTTATTTACATAGATAATTGTCGGAATGTTCATTTTCTGAAGTGCATGGAATAATATTCGGGTCTGTGCCTGTACACCGTCTTTTGCCGAAACAACTAAAACAGCTCCGTCAAGGACAGATAAAGAACGATATACTTCGGCTAAAAAATCCATATGACCGGGAGTGTCCACGATATTGATTTTATAACCATTCCAGCAAAAAGAAGTAACTGCCGTCTGAATGGTAATTCCCCGCCGCTGCTCTAAAACCATAGTGTCTGTTCTTGTGGTTCCTTTATCTACACTTCCTTGTTCTGCAATCGCTCCACTGGTGTACAACAGGCTTTCTGTTAAAGTTGTTTTTCCCGCGTCTACATGGGCAAGAATGCCAATATTGATTATTTTCATGTGATTGTCCTCCCTTTACAAGCCCAAAAGGGCATAAAAATCCCCAGCAGTAAAATACTTTTACCACTGGGGATTACAGTTTGCGGACATACACATATACAGCATACACCTGCTGGTGATTGCTGTTCTTTTTCAGATATGTCAAAATTGATAAGGCAAAAGTATTCTTAAATTGGGTACAAAAAACCAAGCCCCCTTATTTAGGGACATTCAAAATTCTTTGAACCCACTATTTGATTGAAGTTTTATTTAAGAATACCTTGCCGCATATTTTTTACTCCTTTTTTGGAATGAAGCTATTATAGCACATCAATTTTAGAAAAGAAAGTAGAAAAAGGAAAAATACTTTGTACACCATAAGAAAGATGTAATGAGTGAGAGGTTTCGTAGTCATCGACATTGTGGAAAAATCTAAACTTTTGGATTTTTCCTGCCCATTCAAGCTGGTTCCGGGCTTTCAGTTCCTCGGTCACGCCCTCGCATTTTCTGATAAAAAAGTTTGGATTTTGTTTTGTACTTCTCTTGTCAGAAATGAGAATAAATTGATTGAAACAGAGCTAAATAGCAATGTTTTACGCATTTTGTCATAATTGGAGTATTGTACTTTGTGAAACGAAATCCAAACTTTTTCCGGCAAGAATCCCCAATTATCAAGCTGTTTTCAGAAAAGTTTGGATTTTATATAAGTTTGGATTTGTGGGAATGTGTA
>CAJTRU010000136.1:0-1245 GCA_910579085.1 uncultured Lachnospiraceae bacterium
CATACACACACACACACATACACACACACACACACACACACACACACTTTCATGCCTATTGCACGTGAGATTGCATAAAAATATATTTGTTTATTTACTCATATATTTATTTTTTACTTACTTGCTTGCTTGCTTATTACTTACTTATTTACTTATTTACTTACTTACTTAGTTTTAAATGTTTTGCTGAAGAACTTTGTACATAAACATAATGAGTTTGAGTAAATCCATCCCCATCTTCTCCTCCTTGAATTGCTCTCCATTTCTCCTGTATCACTTTTAGCCTTAATTCCATGCACATTTTAATAAAGACCACTGAGTGAATTTAGTGCTGACTACATATGTGGGGTTAGGGAAACACATCCACTGGAACATGGGCAGCCTCTGAGGAGCCAAATCTATGAAGAAAACTGGCCCTCACACCTGCAGCCACTAATTGCCAATTTTTTGGGGTGAAATTTTCTCTGCTCCCCCATCTATTCTTCAAGAACTGTGAGACAGAAAATTTTAAAAAAAGGTGTTGAGATCTGCTTAGAAAGGACTTTAATCTCAGGATATGGGAATCAAAACCAGGTAGAGATGAATTCTCTGCTGATCTGCACAGGAAAGCACAGAAATCTAGGACTATACAGAAATATCCAGTTCCAGAGAAGAAAAACAAAAGAAACAGGGAGGAATTGGGAAGTACAAATAAGAATTTGAATGTACAGATTGTAAATCCTGTCTCTGGGAGTAATAATCAAGATACTTTGAAAGGAACAATCAAGCCATGTTTAAAAGACTGGACACACCATTTGGCATATGTTATATAATTCAGTAAAAACAATTAAAAATGTCTCATTAAAATTCACAACAGTCCCCTTAAGTTTTTTCTTCTGGTTTTCTTCTTTAAATATCTTATTGAATCTGAAGTGATGGCTCAGCATTTCTGAACACTGGCAGCTCATGCACAGCATACACTTGGACTTGCCACATTTCCATTGGCTGTTTACAACTTCTTCTATTTTAGTAACCACAGGGAATCCACACTCCCCCTTCCCATGAGACAATGTATCCATACCTATACAGAGAATTCAAAACAAACAAAATCTCTTCAATCTGTCTCACCAATCATACATTAGGTCCAATGCTTGGGTGCTTTCTGTTTCAGGCTCACGATGATCAATGGTATATACTTTCTAGGTTGTATAACTGCACTTCATTTCTCTACCAGGAACCTTTCCTCAGATTCTGTCCTCAGCAAGA
>CAJTRU010000136.1:1855-3564 GCA_910579085.1 uncultured Lachnospiraceae bacterium
TCTTGGGTACTCTGTTTCTAAATGAGGTGACACACAGTGATCACTCTCTCCTACCTTTCACAGATGATTGAGACTCCTAATCTAGACATTATTTATTTATTTATTTTTTCAATCTGTGAAGGCAGATATGGTTGTTTGTGAACATTACAGTTTGCATGGACACTTCATATATGTAATACATCAGAGGACAGAAGAGGATACAGCAGCATATGCTGCTGGAATTACAGGGAGGATGAGAAAGAAAGGGGGGGCAGGGAGTGAGAGGGAAAGAGAGAAACACAGACTGAGACCGAGATACAGAGAGATAGCAATACAGAGAGTGGGGAAGTTAGAAGGAAAGAGAGAGAGGCAGAGAGACAGAGAGACAGAGAGACAGAGAGACAGATAGAGAGACAGAGAAACAGTCACAATGTAATTGCTGGAAATTGAAGCCACGACCTGTGTGATAGCAGCAAGTCTGTCCAATACATACATTGTCTCTTGAGATTTTGGCTCCAATTTTGAATTGGCCAAGAAAGACCTGATGCTATGTATTCTGGAGCTGACCTTTTGTATATCATCGTATTCCTGGAAACAGTTTCACATCTAGGGAACATGACCTTTAATCAGTCTTGATGCATCTCACATATCCTATGCCCAGACACCAAAGGAGACATATGGAAGGTTTCCTGTTGTGGTCTGGTAAAAGGTCGCCATTCCTGACAAGAATCTCCAGAAGAATAAAGCCAATAAAGTCGAAACAACCTTAGCCCTGGTCAGAGTGAGATACCTGCCTTCTTAATGCTTCTCAGTACAGCTTTATATAGTGTATTAGCTTACTCTTGGTCAGAATTCACCACAGATCACAAACATCCTATTCAGATTTCTCTCTCTTTATCTATTTTTTTCTTGTTGTAGTGGTGGTGATTTTTTAAGAGAGCCTTATAAGAATTAATTTACTCTTAGATGAATTTGGACCTTTTGAGAAAGGTTGTGTTCCTACACCATTTTTCGCTCATGAGAAAATGGGGAGGTGGTACATGGCTTAGAGTATAAGATCATTGGCCCCTGTGCACAGGTTCCAGGATTCAATTACCAGGGCCCATCTTGTTTGTCACAGCCACAGGTAAGTGCTGTTTCAGGGGATCTGATACTATCTAACTTCTGATCTCTACACGGTCCAGTTTAGTGCACAGGCAGCAGACACACCCCTTCAGCTAAAACATTCATAAAATAGAAATAATGAAAATTCTACAGTTTACCAATTGCCATATAAAACTTGATTTCCAAATGATCACACATACTATTAGGAGAGGACCTCAAAATGTGGATGTAGGTCAAAAATTTTGATATATTTGATACTTATTTTTTCTTTCTTTTCTGTTTTAAACCACCTAGGACCCCACATCCCAATGACCTGGAGGAGAGTAAGCAAGAGTTCTTCCATAGTCTTTGCTTCAGTTCCTGTCTCCACTTACCAGCTCTGATTAAGGTGTTGTCCAGACTTCCATAGATAACACAGTTTAAACCCTGAAAGTTGAAAACAGATAGAATCCATTACATCATTTGGTAGTTTTGGGTCCCAATTTTTACCTCATTGAAATCAAGACAGGACTGTATGCTTGCAATAATGTTATCTGCCTGTGCTTAAACTTCTGACTAAAAAACTCTTTGTTCAAAACAGTGGAGTGACCGATGAGCATCAGACAGTTACATAGCAATTGTTGCCC
>CAJTRU010000136.1:3574-3829 GCA_910579085.1 uncultured Lachnospiraceae bacterium
AATCAATTAAATGGTTTTAGTAGTAGGTAGACAGTCACCTAGTGTTGATGTAAAACAAATTCCACAGTAGATCAGTTCTAAAACTACATTATTCTGCATGATATCTCAGCACTAATGAATAGGCAGCTGCACAAGCAAAAGAAGAGGAAAAGGAAGAAACACAGGCAGACACAGATGCAGAGGTTGAGAAACAGGCTGAGATAGAGAATGAAGAAGGAGAAAAGGAAGGACAGGCAGAGTCACAGGGACAGTCAA
>CAJTRU010000137.1 GCA_910579085.1 uncultured Lachnospiraceae bacterium
TAATAATATATAATGTAAACTAACAATATTGAAGGGGATTTTCTGATGAAATATGCAAGGCAAGTTTCTGAAATTTTTAATGCTTTTTCACCTGCACCATTGCAAGAGGAACAAATGGAAGAGTTTTATTGTGAAGATACAATGGAGTACCGTACAAGTGATAAGTATAGTTCACCCATAGAAGATATTTTTGACATTTGCCGTAGCCAGGAAGAAAATAGAGCATGTCTGCTGCTGGGGCATAAAGGATGTGGAAAGAGCACAGAGTTAAACAAAATGTCTGCAAGGCTGTCTGATGCTGGATATTATGTGAAGACGGTTAATTGTAGTATAGATTTAGATTTATTTAATATTGTATATTCTGACCTTTTTATTCTAATGGGGGAGGCTTTGTTAGAAATTGCAGAAGAAGCAGGATGTGAAATTGAAAATAATGTTTTAGAGGATATTAAAAATTTCTGGTATGAAGTTACAGAAACTGTAGTATCCCAGGAATTAGAGGCAGCCTCTTTGGAAACTGGGATTTCTGCTGGGATTAAAGGTATTCTGGCAAATGTTTTTGCAAAAATAAAAGCAGATTTGAAATATAATGAAGAAACAAGAAAGGAATACCGTAAAAAATAAGTGTCCGTTCTAGTGAATGGATTGGGATATTAGGCAATGTGGCAAAGGAAATTGCTAAAAAAGCAGATGGAAATAAGCCAATTATTATTTTTGAAGATTTAGATAAACTTAATCCAGATGATGCATGGAAAGTATTTTATAATTATGCAGCAATTCTTTCAGGAATGACATTCCCTGTAATATACACTTTTCCTATCGGGCTTTCTTATGATGCAAGGTTTTCGGCTATGGAAAGTTATTTTATAACCAAAACACTTCCAATGATTAAGATATCAACAATAGAAAATAAACCTTTTACAGAGGGTATTAATATTATAAGTGAAATTGTGAAAAAACGTGCAGACCTGGAATTGTTTGAAGAAAATGTTATAACAAAACTAATTGGATGTACTGGAGGTTCTCTTAGGGATTTGTTTTATGTTATTAATGCATCTGCAAAAAGAGCAGAACGCAGGAATAGTAAAACTATTTCCCTGGAAGACGCGCAACGTGCGTTAGAGGAGATAAAGACTTCATTAACAAGGCGGATTGAAGAGAAGGACTATAACTTCTTATTAAATATATATAATGGGAATAAAGAACGGATAGAGAATAAGGAAATACTGCTTAAAATGTTACAAGCTTCAGTTGTGCTTGAATATAATGGAAAAAGGTGGCATAATATCCATCCTCTTGTAGCGGATTTCTTTAGAGAACAGGGGATGATTGAAGATGTCAGAGAGTAACCAGGAAGGATATCAGACATTAGGATGGATTATAAATAAATCAGAACAAGGATTATTTATTGTGGTGGCGGATGAAATACTACAGAAAGAAATGGTTGGAATTTATAGATTAGGAGCGGTGGAAATCTATGACTATAAACAGCACCCAGGAGAATACTCTTTTCGTGATTTGCAAGAATGGGTTGCAGGATTGCCAGAAACACATATTTTTATTATTGCCAATTTCCATCTTGCAGTGCAGAGTGATGAAAGCTTAAAACGTCTGAACTTTAGCAGGGATATGATAGAAAAGTTAGGGAAAAATTTTATATTTCTTGTTACAACATATGGGGATGACAGATTAGCAACTGGAGCGTATGACTTTTATTCTTTTGTGAAAATGCGTATTATATTTCATGATTATGGGATAAATAGTAAAAAAAATGATAAGCAGGTTTCTGTAGAAGACAAATATGTGAAAGAAGAGTGGGAACCAGGCCAGTTAAAACAAAAACTTGCAGAAACATATATTTTAACAGAGAAGGCAAAAGATGAGAAAAATAAGGCACACTACAGTGAGAGTGAAAAATTATTGTTAAAGGTACGGCAAATTAAAGAGGAACTGCTAGGAACAGAACATTTGGAAATAGCAGAAGTTAATTATGAGCTGGCAGAAGTATATGAGAAATAAGGAAAATATGATAAAGCAGAAGAAATGAACAAAAAAAGCCTGTCAATAAGAGAGAAAGTGTTAGAAGAAGAACATCCAGACACAGCGGCAAGTTATAATAACCTGGCAGATGTGTATCAAAGCCAGGGAAAGTATAAGAAAGCAGAAGAATTGTATAAAAAAAGCTTGCAAATAAGAGAGAAAGTACTAGGAGAGGAGCATCCAGACACAGCCACCAGTTACAATAATCTTGCATTGTTATATAAGAACCAGGGAAAGTATAAAGAAGCAGAAGAATTGTATAAAAAAGCTATGTTGATAAAAGAAAAAGTGCTAGGGGAGGGGCACACATCAACAGCCACTAGTTATAATAATCTTGCAGGAGTATATATCAGCCAGGAAAAGTATAAGTTAGCATTAATTTATTATTATAAGGCATACAAAAATTTTGTATCTATATTTGGAGCAGACCATACAAAAACACAAATTGTTTATGAAAATTTGGAACTGGCATATAAAGTGTTTAATCCAGATGGCAATTTTAAACAATGGCTTGAAGAAAAGATGAATCAAACAGGGTAACATTAATTTGTTTATAGCTGGATATATAGTGCAGTATAGCGGATTAAGAAATATAGTACTAGAATAAAGAGCTATATAAGTTAATGTGAGTTCAACAAAAAATAAGATAAAATACAGTCACTAAAATATTAGTCTATTGTAACACAACAATTTTTTATCAAACATCATATTATCAGAACATATATTCGTTTTTGCAATTATAAAATCTTACATGGAATTGCATTATTCCAAGGCTGTATAGATGGTTTCTTAGGTAAAAAAGAATATGCCGCAATGCCAGAAACTAAATTTACTACGAAATTACAGCAGCTTCTGTGTCTGGAATGTTTTATCTGGCATATATTTTTAAGAAAATCATTCACAGATTCTATTACAGCACGTTTTCTAAGGAGCATTTTATCAGAAAATTCCATAAGACATTTGGTTTTTGAATTCTTTTTTTGTTTTATAACCAGCTGGATGCCATTTTCCTGAAGCCTGCTGGCTAATTTTTTTGATATATAGCCCTTATCTGCAAAAAGTTTACCAAAGATATTTTTTGTAAGATGGTCCATAACTTCAGGATTCCTGTCGTCTTTATTCCCAGGTGTAAGACAGAAACCAAGTATTTCACCGCAGCCATCAATTCATTTATAGAAATATACATTTTAAAACCATAAAACCAGCCTGCAGAACTTTTACCTCTCTGTGCAATGTCTTTAAATACCTTGTGCTGTTGTATCCTGTGGCTGTCACATACATCAATAGTTGCAGAATCTACAAAACTGGTGCCAGTACATTTACCGCCACGTGAATAAGCAAAAAACACCATCGGAAGTGCAGTATATGGCATAAGCTCCACAAAACGGTTGTAACTTACAAGATTTGGAAAAAATTTCCTGTAATCTTTTAAAACCACTTAAATGTCCTGTATCCGGACAAATGAAATGCAGCACATATGGCCATTGCCTCACTTAAAGTAAGACGGCTTGGAAGTTCTAGTGAAACGGGCTTATCATCAATCTGTATGCATTGTTGTTCCATATAAGGAATAAAT
>CAJTRU010000138.1:0-1469 GCA_910579085.1 uncultured Lachnospiraceae bacterium
CTCCTCATATACAAAAAGATAATCTGAGGAGAGATAAGTGATTCAATGAACAGGGAGAGCTTGAAAAATAGCTCTTCTTTTTGTGCGCAAAGAAAGCGATCCCTCCCGGATGCATATAACTCAGTGAAGTTTATTTAATCAGGAAAGGAGACAAACAGGTATGAAAAATTTAGAATGTGACAAGTTTTGTGCAAATAATATGGAAGTAAAGAACATAGGGAGAAAGCGTATGAAGGAGATAAAGAAGGATGTGGATTGTGGGAACAGAACGATTAGAGTAGTGTTACAGTTTCCGGATGAATCCGAGGATGCTGTGATGATTCAAAAGTATCAAAAGAGGGGAGCTATCAGGGAAGTGGCGCTTACGATGGAGGAGTGGATGCAGTTAAAGGCGAAAATTCCCACATGGCAGCAGGTTTTTCAGAATGCAGATGCAGAGACACAGCGCGTGTTAGTAAATAAGCTTGTTGACAGAATTGATGTGACGGATGAGCAGATTGTGATACGCTTTAAGCTGAATTTGAACGATTTTTTACCACGAATAAGTGGTGGTTCCGGTACCCACCCGCAGATGGTTTCGAGTGGGATAAAGAAAGAGATATATAGGGAACTTATAGTGCGATTTGAGCCAAGCAAGTACAGAACTAGTAAGCAGCCCTATGAAGTGATGGGACTATAGAAAATAAATAACTATTGTTATTTAATGAGCAATATAGAATTACTGCTATCATTGCCAAATTGCCAAAAATAAAGGGTAATGATTTGAAATTGTATATGTTTGGCATTATAAAAGGAACTAGAGCATTTTTCAAACACGCTCTAGGCAAACAAAAAGGAGATGGAAATTGAGTGATTTATATAAATACTTTTTATTACGAAACAGACAAAGAAAAATATAGGACAAACATAGAAGATTTGTTTAGAAATACAGTAATGAATGATGGATTTGACAATAGGGACATTGAGTTGATATGGATAATAGACAAAGCGCAGTATGGCGAAAATAATACAATTATTAATTTTATGAATAGTGTCACCTCGGCAGCGAATCTTTCAAGGGGATTAAAAACACTTTTAGTGATTAGATGGTTTATAAAAAATAACAGGCAAGACTTATATTTTGATATAACAAGCTGTGGTAATAATGTAATAGAGCAATTGATTGATGAGGTGAAGGAGAGGGATATTTATTTACTGACGCGCAATTATGCAATATTGTGTGATAAGTACGCAGATATAATGGTAAACAATACTTATAGAATCAAAGCATTTTCAGATTTAGCATCCTTGGGAGGGAAACTGTATGCATCCAGTTATTCATTTTAAAACAGATGGAGTAACCTTTTATATAGATTTGCAAAAGCGTTTTACAAAGTTATCTGACAATAGTGGAACAGGGAAAACGTATTTATGTAATGCATTGATATCTTCAATGAAAGTGAGTAAAGATTTAGGGATAACTCCTGTTA
>CAJTRU010000138.1:1520-3604 GCA_910579085.1 uncultured Lachnospiraceae bacterium
AACGTACAACAGAAACGTTTACAGACAGAAATACTCTTTTTATAATAGATGAGGCAGACATTCTTTTTACCCAAAGACCTGATTTAATTCAAAACATATTAGAGAATGAAACGAGTTATTTTTTAATTATTGCAAGGGCGGTAAATCAGGAGTTAACATTTGATTATACAGAAAGAGCGAAACTAAAAAGAGATGCAAATGATAAAATAATAAGTCTGCGGTATTCAGAGTAAGGAGTTTGGCAATGAGATATATATTGTGTGAAGATGGAGAAAGCGGTTATTATTTTTGGACGCTTATTTCAGAGTATGTGTTAAAAAAAGATTATCATGTGATTACGCCTTCTGAGATTTACGATATGATAAATGAAGTACCAAAGGGAGGCGTTTTCCAGATTGGTGTAACGAAAATCAGGAAGTTTTTACAGACATTGATAAGTGATGTGCATTCTAATGGTCTGAATGGTAATACGTATATAATATGTATTGACAATGTTGTAGATAATATTGAGGTTGGAAATGAAATAGAATTGATACAAAATATTGTGGAGGAAAGGGAAAATTTTCATTTGGTTAATTATATATGTTTTGAGCAGCTCGTCATAAATTCGCCAGCGGTATTATCATTTTTTCCGAAATTGTCAGACATAGAAGGCTTCAATGTTTTGAAACAACATTCTGATGCATATGGCTTAGGACATGGGAGAGAATTAAAACAATTATTAAAGAAAAATAACATAAAGTGTGCTACAACAGAGAGAATATATGCGAATATTATAGAGAAAGCTGTAATAAGCAGCATACAAAAGTTTGGGAGAAAGGATTATATAAGAGCAATTCACCATTACATATTAAAGGGGAAGTGGTCTGTATGCTGGACAATGGATTGTACGCGGAATTGTCCAGATGATAAATGTTGGGAGGCGACAGGAAATAATCTGATGTGTAGTGATTGTCATTTGCTATTAAAAGAAAGCGCACCATCATGTGTATATGTGAATGCTGATGTAGTGAGGAAATATGCAGAAGAAAGCTGTTGCAATAAACAATTGCCAGAGAAATTGGACAAAAGGGTCTGGATGATGTTTGGGATCAAGGAGGTCATCGCTATAGATGACTATTAAAATATTTGGTTTATTATTGCCAAATTGCCAAAAATAAAGGGTAAAAGCAGACATTTAAAATTTTGATGCATAGAGCAGAATTTTTGGAAGTGCATTGCCAAAAAAAGAAGCTGTTGGAGGTATGTTCTGGCAGTTTCTTTTTTTATGCCCGCGTCCGGTGCGCGAATAGGAAGAAGATGAATCTTCCCTACTCGATTGCGCAGCCTCATGTAGAAGAAATATGACGTTAAGGCGGTGCATGAGGGACGTCGAGCAGAGAACATAACCTTCACTATTTGATTGTAAAGACTTGTGCAGGCAGAATATATCGTTAAAGTAGTGTGAGGGAAGCATGGTAAATGTGGGAAAAGCATTTCCTATACTTGGCGCGGATACTTCAAAAGATGCACGAAAAAGAAGGGGTTATATGAAATGTTTCAAAATGAAAGAAGGGGGGATTAATAGAACGCGCATCAAAAAGGTGTAAAATAAATAAAAAAACGCTTTATTAGTGCATTAAAAACGTAAAAATGTTCTGTATGGGCAGGGTATAGCTTAACAGGACATCTGAAAGGAAAGCAAAAAGGAGAAGTAGAAACAGAAGCAAAACAGGTTTGGAAAGGAGCAGCCATCATGAAAGTGGGATATGTACGTGTAAGTACGGAAGGGCAGAATACAGCGAGGCAGGAGGAGCTAATGAAAGAATTAAAAGCTGAGAAGGTATACATTGACAGAACAAGCGGAAAATCAGCAGACAGACCAGAATTACAAAAGATGATGAATTTTGTAAGGGAAGGGGACAGTGTAATCGTGGAGAGCATCTCTCGCTTTGCGAGAAATACAAAGGATTTATTAGAACTGACAGAGCAGCTGAATAACAAACATGTGCAGTTTATTTCAATGAAAGAGAGTATTGATACAAAAACAGCGGCAGGAAAGTTTATGCTTACGATATTTGGAGCAGTAGCGGAGTTAGAAAGGG
>CAJTRU010000139.1:0-248 GCA_910579085.1 uncultured Lachnospiraceae bacterium
AAATTTAATCTAGTCATATTATAGAAGTCTTGCTGGTAAATTGTAAGGTCATTAAATTTATATATCTGCAATCCTTCATTCATATTAATTCTCCTTTTATATTATAAATTCAGTTGAATAATACTATAAAATTATATTTGCTGTAACTATTCATTTTCAGTTTTTTTACAACAGTTAATACCTTAATCGTTTTCGGAATTATCTATTTTTTGTTTTTAAATTTATTAAGTATTTTATATATCCACTAT
>CAJTRU010000139.1:258-3593 GCA_910579085.1 uncultured Lachnospiraceae bacterium
ATTCAACACATTTCATAAATACATCCCATTCTCCTCTATTAATTATTTTATTTTTAAGAAAAAAATGTCCTGTCTGAGTACCAATATCATAATTTAAGTACAGAAATGTAGATTTTCCTTTTCCCCAATCGCCATGCCCCAATACACCTTTCCTTTACTACCTGACCAACTACCCCGCTTTCCATGTTTATTATAAATCTTAGTTGCATCATGACCCAGCATATTACGTGCACAATTCATAGCATCAGAGAGGTTTTCAAACAAATATTCAACTTTATGCATACCTTTTTTTGAAATTGTTTCCTTAATTTTAAGTCCATTATATTTTGATAAACTAATACCATGTTCTTCCACTTTACCATTATGTACATAACACTTTATTTTTCCAACAAAGTATGACACCCAGTCTTTTACATGGAAATTATATACTGGTATTGCTTCTTCATGTCTTGTTCTTTCAACTTTTGTTATATGCACAAATCCATCCATTGTTTCTATTGTATCACCTTCACGCAGGTTAATGGCTGTTACCCATCCCTGCTCCTGCACATAAACAGGATTATATGCTGTGATTTTAAATTCCTGATTCTCTACATAGATTTATGTTTACTAATTTACCCTTTTATCTCATATGACTTGGCAATAATCCATCCAAACATACCATATGAAGAATTTATTTTTATATATTTATATTTATTTGTTATTAGAAAATCAATTAATTCCATTTCTGTATTATAATCAACAGGCCAGCAATAACCTTCCATTTTTTTAAATTCTTCTTGATTATCCTTTACAAAACTGTATATATCACATTCATCAATACCTAAAATTATATTATAATCATTAATACATCTAAAAAAATGTGTTAAAACTTCTGAAAAATAAATCCGTCTCTGCCTTTTTTCAGTATTATTATATGTTTGAATAATAACATCTTTTTTTACTAAATCCACACTATACGAAACTAAATAATCATCATGCATTTTTTACCTCCTGCTATCCTGTCTTGGTGGTTTCTTATTCCAATCCCAAATATGAATATGTGGGAACTCATGTGTTCCATCATCTGTATGGTTAAACTCTATATCCATTTTTGCTTTTACATCTGACCCATAGTATCTTCTTTGCTTAACACTTCCATCTGGATTTAATAAATCTACTGAAGAATTTACTGGTTGTTTAGTTGCAGGTAAACTGGATACCTATGTATTAGTAACTATTCTATGATTACTCATTGGCTGTCCATTATTTATAGCATTATCTAATATAGAATTACTCCCAAAAGCATGTCCTAATTTTCCGATATCACTATTATGAACATAGCACTTTATTTTCCCAACAAAGTATGATGTCCAATCCTTCACATGGAAATTATATACTGGTACTGGCTCTTCATGTCTTGTTTTTTCAACTTTTGTTATATGTACAAAACCATCCATTGTTTCTATTGTATCACCTTCACACAGGCTAATGGCTGTTACCCATCCCTGCTCCTGTACATAAACAGGATAGTATGCTTTTGTTTTAAATTCCTCCTTTCCATCAACCCATACATGATAAATTGTATGTGCTATTGTATGGAATACTTCTTTAAGCCCTGTTTCCCCTGTTTTTTCATCCCTTGAATAAACTTCGTCACCTTTGCGTATTTCCTTTATAAACTTATACCCATGTCTGGTATAAACCAGGGTATCACCTGTAAAGCATTTCCCATTTGTACATAGTTCTTTAATCCCATCCTTTATAGCATCAATTGCTTCATCTGTATTTTTTATTCCTTTTTTTGCACTTGATGCACCTGTTTTGGCTTTTCCACGCATTCCTGCAAGTGCTTTTTTAATCCCCTTTGCTTTTTTCAGGGCATTTATATTCTTTAATCCCTTTAAGCTTTTTAACCCGCCTTTTACAGCATTTACTGATTTTTTTGCAAGCGCTACTGTATCACCAATTCCAGGGATTGCAGATGCCACTTAGAAACCCCATTCTTATCCCGGACTTATATGTACCTGCCATCTGTCTGTATATTGTATTATGGCAACTTTTTCTATTACAGCTTTATCTTGCTACTTTTTTCTATAATTTATTAAAAATTTTATATCACCATCATTCCTTCTAAACAAATATCAAATTAATTATTCATAAACCCAAATAAATTGGAGTTATCTTATCTTAGCCAAACAATTCATCACATTTCATAAATGCATCCCATTCTCCTCTATTAATTATTTTATTTTTAAGAAAAAAATTTCCTTTTTGAGTACCAATATCATAATTTAAGTGTGGAAATGTAGATTTTCCTATTTTTTATCTTCCAGACTCCCTGCCATATATGCCAGTCAAAGGCAAAGTATATGATGGAAGTATTTTTTTCTTTTCCTTGTACTATTTTTTAATGTTTTATTTTTCTAATCTAATTACTATAATAAATTATCGCAATACCATTCTGGTTTCAAAACCGAAAAATCCTCTATATACTTTTTTAATTGCAACTCCAACGCATCTATTCCCTTTATATCATCCTGATAAATCTCATTTATTAAATTATCTTCCGTTACATCCCAGTGATTAATATAATAATCAACGGATATTTCATAGCACCTCAATTCAAAATATATATCATTTAAAATATTTTTATTAAGTATCTTGTTGAATTCAATTATTTCTCCATTAACATCATAACTATAACCTTGAACAGTTAAAAACTTTCTTAAATTATCATTCGTTGCTCTTAATTCTGTAGCAAGTTTAACTCCTGTATATAAGTTATTTATTTGTCTTGTATCTAGTTTCAAATTAATTACCCCCTATATTTTTAAAAAAAATTCTAATTACATTACCTTTCTTTGGATGAATTTGAATATGTGGTATTAACGCATCAGGATTACCAGCACCATGACCTGTTAAATATCCATCTGGTCCAAAAGTATCATCCCAATGATAGGTATTGCCTTTACCACCTAAAATTTTTTTGCATCCATAGCATCCATGCCTGTTACGTTTGTATAACCTTTTCCTTGATATTTTCCTAAAAATAATTCCTCTGCTTGAGAACGGTTGTTTACAGACACTGATTTTGCACCATTATCTAATTGATCTGAAGCATCTGAAACTACTTTTGATGACCATGGTATCTCTGCATTACTACCATTATTATATTTTAAGATTTCAGGGTGTTCTCCTGGACTATTATGTACATAAATTTTTATTCTTCCTACAAAAAAAGATATCCATTCTTTAACATGAAAATTATACACTGCCACAGGTTCTTCATGTCTTGTTCTTTCAACTTTTGTTATATGTACAAAACCATCCATTGTTTCTATTGTATCACCTTC
>CAJTRU010000140.1 GCA_910579085.1 uncultured Lachnospiraceae bacterium
CCGGCATTTAAAGGGTATTGTAGTGCCTTCATATACTGGGAGCTATCACAAGTTTTAAGGCTGTCAAGGCTGATACATTTGAAGCAGTATTTGAAAATGAAGTACCTGCTGATGCTGTTTTAACTATAACTAAGAATTCAACTGAGCAGTCAGGAGCATGGAGCTGGAGTGAAGACAGAAAAACAGCTACATTTAAAGGTACAGCAAGATTTAGTAATGGTGAATATGAGATTACAGCCAAAAAGGGTGAGGCTTCTGTAACTGCAAAGACAACTGTAGAAGATGAAAAAGTAGATGAAATAAAGATACTTTGTGATACAATCCTTACAGGAAGTCTTGATAAGAATGCAACATCTTGTGATAATAAGGAAGGATATATTTACTACCAGGTTCTTAACCAGTATAAAGAAGATATTACACCTACTATAGACGTACAGTGGACTATTTCATCATCAACTGTAACTAATGTTGAACCTTCTAAGGGCAAAATTACAATAGCAAGCACAGGTGATGCTTTTAGATATGGTACTGATATTATGATAGTCGGCGTTTATGCATCTGATGGCGCTATTGTACAGGAAACACGTAAAATTGGAATGGAACAGTGTATTGCTTCGGTTGAAGCAAAAGGCTTTGTAAATTATAAATCTGCTAAAATAGAAGAAGCAGTGCCTACACTTCCTAAGGATTTTGCAAAGAAGACCTGGTCTATGGTTTATGAAGCAAAAGACCAGAATGGTATGGTTCTTGATGCAGTTCCATATAGCAATAAAGATATTACATTTATTTCTAATAATCCATTATTGCTTAAATCAGACTTTTTACAGGATAAATTATATACACTTAAAGATAAAGAAACAGGTTTAACAAAACAGTACGCAAGTGTAATGGTTGAACCAGGTGATTATGCAGACCAGGGTGGTGAAGTTACTATTATGGCAATTTCATCCAAGGCAGGTATCAGAAAAGAGTTTACTTTCACAATTGGTGAAAGGGCACGTCTTAAGAGTCTTACATTGACTCCTCCAACTCTTGTAACTGATGGGGATAAAAATGTTCCTTTAACTTATATTGCCAAGGATGTTAATGGTAATGAAGTAACTGATTATGAAACAATTGTCCGTTCATCAAATACACTTTCACTTAATGCATCAGTAGGTACATTAACAGTTAAGGAAGGCGATGATGGCAAAGCTGTTGTTTTATGGTCTGATACAGATGAGGTAACATATGAAGATTCACGCTCACATGATAATATTGCACGTATTGTATCATTAACTACTGTAGTAGTTGGAGGCGATAGCAATAATATTATGATGAATGTAAAAGATAAACGCCGCCCTGTAGCATTTAAGAGTGTTGATTTTGGTCTGGATAAAAACGATTCTATGGTTATTGGTAATACTTCAACAACTGACTTGCTCAGTGACCAGGTAATGTACGTTGACCAGTATGGAAGTGATATGAAAGGTTCAGCCGCTGCATTATTCTTTAATACAGCATTTACTAGTTTTAATGATGCTAAGTATTGTTTAAGAGTTAAAACTGATGATGGTAAATACTTAGGTCTTGAAAAAGATACAACATATGATACTTCTGCCGCAGCTAAAGTAAAATTTGAAGCAAAAGACGTTGTTGAGAATGGTATTGGCGAATTAGAAAAAGACCAGAAGGCTGGTACAACAACTGTAACATATTCAATTGCAACAGTTGGTACTTCAGGGGTTGTTGATAAGGGCAATACGCTTGTTGCAACATATAATACTGTGCCACAGGCTATGGTATTATCAAATGTAGAAGCATCTCCAAATAACAGTAAATACCAGATGGTAACAAGCAATACTAAAAATGCTAATGGTATTTACCTTTCTGATGATTGCTTTGTTGCATCAGGTGGTGTACTGAAAGCTGTAGATAATGAAAATGGTGAGGGAGACCTTAAACTTGAAGGCGCAAATGTTGGATATACTGTAAAGGGTAAGGCAAGAAGGTTAAATAATGTTACACTTACATTACCATCTGGCTGCTATAGTATAAATGACTCTTCAGATATTGTAAAGAACGGTACTGGACTTGCAGTAACACAGGGTGCTATAAGCTGGAGTGAATTATATAATGATAATGATGCCAGACGTGCAAGAAAAGATGCTAAAAAGACACTTGTATTAGATATATTTAATACAACTGGAGCTGCACCAGTTAAGGCTAATACAGTAGAAACAACATTTACCATTTCTGATGCAGGGTCATATCCTGTAGCCTTTAGCAAAGCATTTGAATTTGCTAAAGCACCTACTGCAACAGTACTTAAACCTGTTATACCAGCTGATGTTATGGTACTTGACCAGTATGGCAATAATGTTACAAGCAGCACAGAAATCACCTACAATATTACTCTCACAGAAGAAGCTGAAAACGAAAATACACATCTTAGTGGAAGCTTTGATATAATTAATAATAATACTTCAGAAGCTCATGTTAAAGGCGCTGAAATTGGTGATAAGTGTAAGGTTCTTACTAATGTATTAATAAAAGGCAGCAGAACAATTGCGTTTACTGATACAAAGGATATTACAATTGGCGCAGATACAAAGGCATGGATTTCAAGTGCAGATAATGATAATGATAAAAAATGGCGTAAAGCAGATACTTTTGGTGACGGTTTAGGCTTAGGCATGAACAGATAATATTATTTTGTTTTTAGAATTTATAGTTTAATAATCCTTCCTGGATATCCAGGAAGGATTATTTTTCAAAAAATATAACTTAATAATCCAATATATGAAAGGACATAATTGTATGAAAAAAATATTAAATCTGGCAGCATTGGCAATTATTCTTTCTATAAATATTTTAGGTTGTGGCAAGACAGAAAATATAACCAGCAGTTCTTCTAATGCTGGAGCAGATGAAAATATTTCTATAAATAACAACAATAATGACAATCTGGATAATGATAATCTGGATAAAAACATTCCTGATAATAATAAAAACAATAATAAAACACCCAATACCCAACCACCAGAAACTACCCTGGCTCCAGAAGAAAACATTGAGCCAAAAATTTTTAATATATCTGGTGATAAACCATATTCAGATATAAATAAAGCTGTAACAATACTTGGATTAAAAGAATACAAAAAGTTAAAAGAATAAAATATTTATCAGCAAAGGTTAATGGCAAAAAAGTTGAAAATACATTTCTAGTAAACGAGCCTAAAAACTATACAAGTATTTTTAACCATATAGAACCAGGTAAAAGCAGTGCTGGTTTTATAGTATGGGAAGTGCCTGCTGGCTGGAAAAAACTTGAAATAGTTTATGATGGATGGAAGGATATAGATAATATTTCACTTAAAGCAGAATTTACACCAAATGATTTATCTAGTCCTCTAATATATAATC
>CAJTRU010000141.1 GCA_910579085.1 uncultured Lachnospiraceae bacterium
GGTAGGGATTTGTTTCTGTGAAAATACACCATGACCAAGGCCACTCATAAGAGACAACATTTCATTAGGGCTTTTCTACATTTCATTACACGTTCAGAGATTCACTCCACGATCATCAAGGCAGAAAATATGGCACTGTCTAGGCAGACATGGTGGTGGAGAGGAAGTTTAGAATTATGCACCTTCATCCAAATGCTTCCAGGAAAAACTATGTATTCTGCATGCAGGGAGGGTCTCTTCCACACTGGTAGAGCTTTAAAGCCCCAAAATGATATGCTTCCTCCAGCAAGGCCAGACCTATTCCTACAAAGCCACACCTCCTCATAGGCCAACTATATTTAGAATGCCACACTGGTTTCATAGCAACTTGACAAGATCTAGAGTCTTCAAAGAGAAGGAGCCTCAGTTGAGAAGATGCCTCCATAAGATCCAGCTGTTAGGAAATTTCATAATTGGTGGGAGAGCACCCACTCCATTGTGGGTGTTGACATCCTTGTATTAGTAGTCCTGGGTTCTTTAAGAAAGCAAGCTAAGCAAGACTAGAGGAGCAAGACAATAAGCATCACCACACCATAGCCTCTGAATAAGCTCCTGGCTCCAGGATCCTTTGTTGTTTCAGTTTCTGTCCCAACTTCTTTGATGATTAACAACAATGTGGAAGTATAAGCTGAATAAAACCTTTGCTATGGAATTTGCTCTTTGGACATGGTGGATCCTTACAACAATAAACATAGTAAGACATTCATAGGAAAAATGTCTAACAGTGCCAATGCCACTTATCTTAAAACCACAAATAATAATGTGTAGACATTTTATTTTTATTTAAAGGTAAGATATACTCGTGTACCTACCTGAGATGTAAATGTTCTAGTTTGCTTCTTTCTCACTATGTAGAATACTACAATCAAAAATAACTTGGAAATAGAAGGGTTATAGTCTATCACCGAGGAAGACAAAACAGGAAGTTGTATCAGTAACAGCAAAAAACTGCTTATTGGCTTGCCACTGTCTTAGTCACTCTTTTATTGATGTGAACAGATACCATGGATAAGGCAACTATTAGAAAACAAAACATTTAACTAGAGGCTTGCTTACATTTTCAGAAGTTTGGTCATTCACCAAGGGAGGGATCCCATCACTGGAGCAATAGAGAACTATTGATCCTTAAGCAAAGAGAGAGATTCTGCCATTGCTTTGGCTTCTTGAAAACTCAAACCCATCCTTGTTGACACACCCACTTCCTCCAATGAAGCCACACCTTCTCTTATTCCTTCTAATCTTTAAACTCACTGCCACTTCCCAGTGACTAAGTATTCATATATATGTGTCTATAGAGAACTTTCTTATTCAAACTACCAATTTTCTATGGCTTGATCAGCTTTTATTATTTTAGTACAGTCTAAAAGGCTCCCAATTAAAATGACTACTGTTGAGCTTAGCCACAGTGGTGGGCCCTCCCACATCAATCATTACCCAAGAAAATATCCTATAGACTTACCTAATAACCAAGTGAATAGAGACAGATCTTCAATTGCTCTCTCTTCTCAGGTATCCGTTGATTGTCAAGATTGGGAAAAAATAAAGTCCCATCACAGGAATATTTTACTGACTCCACAACCTACCCAAACATTACTGAACAGCATTTCCTCCTCTCTGCCCCTTCATAGACCCACTTCCATGCATGGCATAAGTGAAGGATAACTTCTTTCATCAGCATGGATACTCAATAATAGGTGAAATGATGTGAATATGTCCTATAGCCACACAACCCCCCACATTCTACTGTGTGTTACACTTACTGGGGTACAACCCAATCTGTCCAATTTCCTGCCAACTCAGCTATGAGAAAAAAAAATCTCCTCATCAATAGATCCAATGAATTTTACCTGATTTCTTTCTCCTGGGGCAACTCAGTGTTATCCCTTCATGCATATATTGGTGTCTTATTCATCTGTAATAAAACCACTACTATTAATAGATACATCACAGGAGATATGACAAATACCAACTCCCATGAGCAGCTGCACAGTTGGCCAAGCCTTTTCAGTGCTTTTTTGAAGTTTCCTTTGTATACTAAAAAATCAATTGATTTCTTTAAGTGTATAATTTAATGATTCTAACACATTTTCACCTCCATTCCATTTTCCCCTCATTTTCTGCTTCTTCATATGATATTGCAATCTATTAAAATACAGTACTGAAGGCAGAGGGAGGATCAGTGTGGGAAGCTGCAAAGTTCTTTATTTCTAAAACAACAGATACACTGTCTGAATATTCCAGATACAACTTTTTGGTAACTTTGGGTCTACTGTTAGCATGAAATTTCTAGAAAAAAAAAAAACTTAAAGAATTAAGCCATGGTTCCTCTGGACCAGAGAGTTCAGTATCACTAATGAGTCATATTCATGTCAATCATTTTCATCACTGTTACAAGATGCCTAGCAACAAGGAAAACAGGTCCATGGTCACAAGAGTATGAAAGGGGCATGAATGAGCACAATTGTCCAACTTATTGGCAGCCAGTAAACATCAACACAGGAAGCGACCAAATACAATAAACACCTTCCAAGACATGTTCCCAATGACCATGTTCCTTTACAAGTTTCTCACCCCTTCCATGCACACCCATCAATCAACGCATAGATTAAAGCCCTCAGGGTCCAATCACTTTTCAGATTGAGTATATAGTTCTACCTATGAACATTGTACTTCGGACCAAAACCTTCATCAAAGACCCAGGACAGACATTTCAAACCCATTTCACCACAGCATTCTTTATGCTACACAAAGTGATAGGATCTATCTGTCTCTTTAAGGGTATCTCTATCAAGCAGTTCCAAAAGGAAAATGTCCAGGTAAACAGCATCAGCACCTCCAGGAGCTTTTATAAATGTGAGTTCAAGAAGAGCGAAATTGCAATGCAATTTAAGGGTCTTTGTCCCCCATCTCTGCATCTTAAAACCATAGGGTGAACACAGAAATGTAGGTCAAAAGTGTAAATTTCACCTATACTACAACTAATTGGGATGATTTCTAGCCATCTCTAGGTTCTGTCTGTTACGGAGTCCACCAAGTCTGCCTCAAGGCATATTGCCTAGTGTTAAATAGTGCCAGCAGTTGATTGCAAACAACACTATGTGTTGACTTGCATGTAAAATGAGACATGTATAATATAGACATATTTGTACATACACACATACTCACAGAAAGAGGCAAGCAGTAGAGGAGCTTTGTCTTAGGAACACTCATGGAAGAGATGGTAGAAATCTTGTAAGGCAGAGAGGTCACTGAGACACTGTATGTCTCTAC
>CAJTRU010000142.1:0-2546 GCA_910579085.1 uncultured Lachnospiraceae bacterium
GGCGGACAACAAAAGCTGTGAGGGCTGCGGGACGCTTCGGACGGCAGAGTTTGAGCAATTTGTCTATGGGGAGATGGTGAAGAAGCTCTCCGAATTTCAAACCCTGACCGCAAAAGCAACGACCGTCAATCCCAAGCTGACCGCCTTGAATGTGGAGCTGGCTCAGGTGGAGGACGAAATCGAAAAACTGCTGAACACCCTGACCGGGGCCAATGCGGTTCTGCTGTCCTATGCCAACGGGAAAATCGAGGAGCTGGACGCCAGCCGTCAACGGCTGATAAAGGAAATCGCGGCACTGAACGCGGAAACAATCTCCCCACAGAAAATTGAGTTTCTGTCTGCCCATCTGGAGAACTGGAACACGATTGACTTTGACGACCGACGGCAGGTGACGGACATCATTCTCTCCCAGGTCCAGGCCACCAGCGACCGCGTTTCGTTTGAGTGGAAAATCTGAAAATCTTTCTCTCTGCGCTTTATACTATGGCCTGTGTGCCCTTGTTAAGCGTTGCTAGAAATTGCAATTTCATCTGGATTTGCAGGAGATGTCCCTTCTATATATGGATATATGCTGTCATCTATATCTCCATTCCCCTGGCTTGCCATTACTTCCATTCTTTTGCCACTATATAAAATACTTGATTTAAAAAGAATTTCCTGGAATACCATTGCATCAATATTATTTCTGCCAAGTTCTTTCTTCAGGATGTCTATATTCCCCTTAACGCTTTCTGTTACAGAAGCATCCTGCCTGGAAAGTATTTCCTGTGAAATAACATGGTCACACCTTGCCATTCCAAACCATTCTATAAGCTTATCCGAATGAAGTGTATTTATTGTATTAACCGGAATAATTACTAAAAGTATTCCTAATGTAAAAACCACAGCCATTGAAGCATATCTTCCTGGCTTGCTTAAAATATCATTTAATGCCATAAAAGGAACAGGTGCAAGCCTTGATTTCCAAAGATTAATAAAAGCTTTTTTTGCATACCGTTCCCCTGTGCCGCCATTTCTGATAGCAGAAACAGGAGAAATTCTATTTATATTCCTTGTACAAAAATAACAGAATAATATTACAATAATCACTATAACAACCGCAAGAAGCAAATTAACCATATAATTTGTATTGCTAGAAATTACAATATTTTTTGAAATACTTTCTAACAAAATATTTCCAAACGGAATACTAAGAATAAATCCAGCCACTGCACCAATAACCGAAATTGCAAAGTACTTTACAATATATATAAACCTTATATTTCCATTTTTAATTCCAATAGCTTTCATAACACCTATCTCACGGAACTCCTCACTCATAGTAAAATTAATTGTAAAACGCAGCATTACCATTGATATAAGAATAATACATATACTGACAAGCAGAACAGTTACTGCAACCACCACATCAATAATATACATCAGTTTAATTCCATTATAGTCTGACCTTATCATGGAACTAAAACCTTCCTTTGAAATTTTGGTATTATAATCTTTATCCTCTGTGTAAACACTGCATCCCCACAGCAAGCCAGGATTTTCAGATTTTAAATAATTATAATCTTTCTGGCTGACAAGAATTTTAGTAATGCCCATCATAGACGAAGAACAAATTGCATTTTTAACATAATCTTTAAGTACAAAATCCCTTGTTTTTCCATTTAACGTTATCTGCATCTTACAACCTGTTTTAAAGTTATTATTTTCAGAGAAAAACAGGCTGGACGTAACATATATTTCCCCCCTCATTAACCTTTGTAATTTCATTGTCCCTGCTGTCAAAAACATTTAATGGATTTTCCAAAGTTTCAATACAGATAATATTTGAATAATCAAGTTTCTTTCCATCAACCTTAATCTTATCTGCGCTTACATAAATCATTTCATTAAACTGTAAATCATAATTATTATCATTAGCAAAATCCCTGTATTTGTCCCTGTTGTCCATATCATTAAATACAAGCCAGTAAAAAGGTACTTCTGCCATTTCCAAATAATTATCCAGTGCCGAAAAAATTGTAACCATATTACTTGCGCCACTTGCAGTAAACATAGAAGCAAGCAATACAAACATAAGCAAAATAATATTCAAAGTTTTTTTGCGTTTTAAGTCTTTTTTAAGTATATGCCAGTACATCTTTTTAAGCCCCTTTCTTAATTTGTGGCTTAATTATAACAGGTAAATTATTAAGTAATCCTTAAATCGTAAAAATATTAAGCACTTAATTTACAGGCTTTACAGGATTTTGGTGTAACTATTTTGTAACTAATTAATTTTTATCAGGTGGGATTATATACTACTTAAATTATCTATATTTAATTATATGATTATAACATTTTAACAAATAAAAAACAGTAACTTGCAATAGAGGTTACTGTTTTTTCATTTTAATCTTTTAACTTAATACCCTTTAACGGGCTTCATCCATTTCTACATTTGGCAGAAGACTTTCAGATATCAACATTAGATGTGTCAATGCCCTTTAACGGGCTTCATCCATTTCTACCCTGCCCTTCTGGAAGCCCCTGTTTATAAGGCTTTGAAG
>CAJTRU010000142.1:2556-2954 GCA_910579085.1 uncultured Lachnospiraceae bacterium
TTTTGTTTTAATAACCAAATAAGTACATAAAAATTTTCAAATCCTTATTGACTTTTTGTCACGCATCAATTACAATAAAGGTGTGACAAAAAGGAGGTGTATAATGTCGCAAATAGGTAGACCAAAAGCAGAAAATCCTAAGGATATAAGGTTTAGTATCCGTCTTGATGCTGAAACAGAAAAAGCATTAGTGAAATATTGTTATAAACACAATATTACAAAGGGGGAGGCAGTACGGCAAGGGATAAATTTGCTTTTGCAACAAAAAAAGTAACAGTTGGCAACTTTGGCGAGTATCAACTGTTACTTATAGACATCAGAAGTTTTCTATCTGATAAAATTATTATACCAGAACGGAAAACTTCTTTCAATAATTAAATTTTGAAAGGAGATTTTGT
>CAJTRU010000142.1:2964-3225 GCA_910579085.1 uncultured Lachnospiraceae bacterium
GCAAAGAAGTAGCTGGAATGATAGAAAAAGCACATAATGACTTACTTAAAGATATCCGTAGATATTCAAAACAATTAGGACAGGGGAAAATTACCCAGTCCGATTTTTTCATTGAGAGTACATACCAGAACAGCCAGAATAAAACAATGCCATGTTATAATATCACCAAAAAAGGCTGTGAATTTATAGCCCATAAGCTTACAGGAACAAAAGGCACTGTATTTACTGCCAGGTATATAAACCGTTTTCATGAAATGGAGG
>CAJTRU010000143.1 GCA_910579085.1 uncultured Lachnospiraceae bacterium
CTCATTTCTCTGTTGAGAAACTCGCTTCGCAGTCAACAGACTAAAGTCATATAAATAAAAAAAGAGCTTTTATGCTCTTTTTTATATTTACTATTAATTATACTTACCATAAAAACTGTATCAAACCGAAAGAACACTGGAACATTCCTGCTATATGCATGGCTTTATATGTATTTATGTTTTGTGTTACCTGTGTTCCACACTTTTTACGCTCCATGATTTTGGTATCATAATTTCTTTATAAAGATTAATTGCATATCTGTCGCTCATACATGCAATAAAGTCACATACTGCCCTTTCTTTTGTTTCCCCGTTTTCTATCATATTTATAAATTCACAAGGAAGTTTTTCTATATTATTAATATAATATTCATATAGCTGTTCTACCAGATGCTTTACTTTCTGTTCCTCGCCTTTTGCAAGCGGGTTTCTGTATACATTTTTAAAGAGGTAACTGCGCAGTCCTAACATGCTTTTCTGGACTTCTTCTGACATGCATATATCATTTTTGCCTTCACTGTTTTTAACAATATCATGTACAAGTGTATTCAGCCTTTTATTTGTGCTGTTTCCAAGGATATCTGCAAGTTCCCTTGGAATATCTTTTTCCAGAATTATTCCTGCACGTATTGAATCATCTATATCCGAATTAATATATGCTATTTTATCTGAATAGCGCACAATTTTGCCTTCAAGTGTATGCGGCTCTGATGCCGTCTGGTGGTTTAATATCCCGTCCCTTACCTCTTTGGTAAGGTTTAAACCTGTACCGCCTTTTTCAAGGATTTCTACAACCCTGACACTCTGCCTGTTATGGTGGAAACCACCACTGCTTTTTGTTATTTCATCCAGTGCACTTTCCCCTGCATGTCCAAATGGCGTATGCCCCAAGTCGTGCCCAAGTGCAATAGCTTCCACAAGGTCTTCGTTAAGCATAAGTGCCCTTGCTATTGTCCTTGCATTTTGTGCTACTTCAAGTGTATGTGTAAGGCGTGTCCTGTAATGGTCTCCTTCTGGTGACAGGAAAACCTGTGTCTTATCTTTAAGCCTGCGGAATGCCTTGCAATGGATAATCCTGTCCCTGTCACGCTGGTAATCTGTCCTTATGTCACACTGCTCCTCTTCCCTGTCCCTTCCTTGTGTCTGGTCTGCAAATGAGGCATACCTGCTTAATATCTGGTGTTCCCTTTCTTCTTGTCTCTGCCTTAAATTTTTTATAATTTTCTCTTCCCCCATATTCATTCCCCTGCTAATTCACCATAATAATAAAATCCCCTGCTTTCACATAATTTAACTGGTACAATGCTTCCTATAAGGCTTTTATCCCCTTTAAAATGCACTAAATAATTCTGCCCTGTCCTGCCTGTTACATATCCCTCTTCCTGTGCATTAACTTCTTCAACAAGTACATCTGAAATTTTTCCTAAATACTGTTCTGCCTTTCTGGCTGTTGTACAATGTACAACTTTTAACAGCCTGTCAAACCTTTCTTTTACAACATTTTCTGGTATCTGGCAGTCCATTGTGGCAGCAGGTGTACCTGTACGTTTACTGTATATAAATGTAAATGCATTATCATAGCCAGCTTTTTCTATTACGTCAAGGGTTTCATTAAAGTCCTCTTCTGTTTCCCCTGGAAATCCAGCTATAATATCTGTTGTAATGGCAATATCTGGAACAGCCTTTCTTATCTTTTCAACAAGAAGCAGGTATTCCTCTTTTGTATAGTGGCGGTTCATAATTTTAAGAAGCCTGCTGCTTCCAGACTGTAATGGCAGATGTATATGTTTACAAAGTTTTTCTGAACGCCCCATAAATTCTATAAGTTCATCTGATAAATCCTTAGGATGTGATGTCATAAAACGTATGCGCCTAAGTCCGTCTATCTGTTCTATTTTTTCAAGAAGCCCTGTAAAACTTAAAGGTTCTTCAAGGTTTTTGCCATATGAATTTACATTCTGTCCAAGCAGCATAACTTCAGAAACACCATCTTTTACAAGCCCTTCAATCTCCTTAACAATATCTTCTGGTTTCCTGCTGCGTTCCCTGCCACGCACATATGGCACAATACAGTAACTACAGAAATTATTGCAGCCATACATAATATTTACACCACTTTTAAATGGATATTTTCTTTCTGCTGGAAGGTTTTCTACAATAATTTCTGCATCCTCCCATACATCAACCACCATTTTACCGCTGTCTTCACTGTCAAGCACTTTCATGGCAAGCAGTTCGGCAAATTTATAAATATTATGTGTGCCAAAAACCACATCAACATTCCTGTAACTTCTCTTAATCTTAGCGACAGCTTCTTTTTCCTGCATCATGCAGCCACAAAGCATAATAACCATGCCAGGGTTTTTGCTTTTATACTTTTTAAGCTGCCCAATCCTGCCATATACTTTAAGATTGGCATTTTCCCTTACGGTACATGTATTAAACACAACAAGGTCTGCATTTTCAGAGCCCGTTTCTTCATAACCGATACATTTGAGAATACCAAGAATTTTCTCGGAGTCCCTTGAATTCATCTGGCATCCAAATGTATTAACACAACAAGACAGTTTCCTTCCCTTTTCTTTTATTATTCCATCCATCCAGCCCTTAAGCAGCTTAATAAAATAATACTGCCTGGCAGGTTCTTCTTCTGGAGGAGGCTGCTGCAAATCTATTCCATCCCAGTTAATTTCATTGTACATTTTTATTTACTTAATTCCTTCCAGCAAACTATGGTTAATATTATTAATACATTAATCTTTCCCATACTTGCAGTTCTCTTGCCTGTTTATTTTATAAATATTATCTAAATATACACATCCATGTTACCACTGTTGATAACACAAGATGTATATCTGTAGATAACAGTTATATGTTACAATTCAGATTATAAGTGATTTTTCTTATAAAATCAATAGTAATACGCCATTTCACACGTCCGTTTCACAAACTTTTATACATGAATTTGCAGATATAAGATAATTTCCAGTTATCTTGTGTTTGTGTAAATTGACGGACGGTTTCTGTGCCAGAGCCAGAATATTCCGTACAAAAAAGCATGCC
>CAJTRU010000144.1 GCA_910579085.1 uncultured Lachnospiraceae bacterium
TCTGTATACAATCTAATTTTAGAGAATGCGGATGACTGGTGCGTAGCTGTTGAGCCTGTAGCATGGCATAATGAATGGGTAAACGGACAATCAAGCGGAGAAATGTATTTTGCGACGGCAACGACATGGATGAGTATACATAATCATTATGGAGTACCAGAAACAGGAGACCCGCAAGTAAAGAAATTTACACATAAGTTTCTGCCAGGGTCTATGGTACTACAGTATCCATTATGGGGGTTTAATGCATATGCAAATACAACATTAAGGGCACTGACATATAATGAAATTAGGAATGATGGATATGGCATACAAGAGTTTGATATAAATAGCAGCCAAATACGAACATACTGGGAACCGAATGGTTCGCCAGGGAATCCAGAGTCAAATGACCCTCCAAAGAATGGATTTTGTAACATTGTGAAAGGATATTATGAGGAGAATGAAACAACAGGCTTAAAGACAGGTTTAGGGGTTTATTGGGAAAAAGACGTAACGAACAAAATAGTAATATGTGACGAACCAGAATTTGAGCTTGTACAATGGGATATAGGAAGTACATTTAACAAGGATTTAGACCCTACGAACTGGAATCCACCATTATCAATAAGGAATGGCATGACACCGCAGAGTGTAACATTAAAGAATCCAGAAAAGACAGTATATGTGTTATTAAAGAAAGTAATCAATGAGGCGCCGGATTTAGGCGAGGTCAATTACAACCTGTCACAGAGCACGATAACGAGGAGGGTGGACTTTTCCAAACCTGACAGCCAGACTGGAATGGCAGAGATACACACAAAAGAGTTTACATGGTCAATAGGTGCTCATATAACAACGTGTAACCATACATGGACAACAAATGACTCATGCCCGGGCAATCATCAAAGAACCCATTCCCACAGCACAGGCTGTCCAGAAGGCTGCAATGAACAGGAAAGTTACAATTGTGGACAAAATTGTGTAACAACGAATCATTCAGCAAGTTGTGAATGGGGAACATGGGAAGATAGTGGATTAAGGTTTACATTAAAGAATACAAAGGCAGAGGAAGAGGGATATACAAAAATCCTAGGAACGCAGGAGAGTAAATATAGGCAAAGGATAATAGAGAAGGGGGAGATAACAGGGGTCAGGAGGTATGCAGACAGAACAAGGAGTACAACAGATGCAACAGAATATCCAATAAACAACTGGGATTACAGATGCGTGCTGTGGAGGGGGAAAGACCAGTTAATAGTAGCGGAGTGGAAGAACGACGACCTTGGAACATCAGAGGCAAACACTGACCTTGAAATAATATCATCAGTAGACAATTCAGGATTCAGGATAGCTGATAATGGAGCAGCACAGAGAGAGAAAAAGGACTATAAGGAAGAGTTTAGTGCAGAGATAAATGATGACTCACCAGACAAAAGAACAACATACAAGGCAACGACAGGCGCACTTGTCAATGGAAACCGTGTGACGCCATGTCCAGCAGACAAAAACAGGGACGCATCATTGAAAGAGGGACTGGACATAGATGTAAAAGTCAAGTATGATGTTTATTCAGGAAGTACAAATGGCGGATATAATGATACATATTGCAGCAGCGGAGTACAGAGCCATAACGTACCAGGATATAACAAGCATAATGGTATAGAAGTACCGAGTGGAGGGGAGATTTCATTCAAGCCCTATATCAAAATGAATTACAGCACCTATGACAATAAAGACCCATTAACAGCGTATGTGCTGGGTGAACATACAAGGAGCATCACACCGAATGATTATGCAGAGATATGCTGGAATGAGCAAAGTGAACCTAATCTGCGTTTAACATCTTTACAGTGGAGTACCCATAAAGCAGCAGCAGACAAATGGGGAGCAGGAAATGTACTTCCGGGAGGTGCGGCATTATCCCTGAGCATTCCACCAGAAAGCAGGCAGGAAATGATACTGACAACATACCAGATAATTCTGGAAGGGAGTGGAAAAGCACAGACAGAGAAAACAGGAGGGGACATAGGAAATTTCACAAGGGACAAGGCAACAGAGGCTCACCAGGCATATGTAAATTCGGTAGTGCAGGGAATTGATAGTTTAAATGTGGAACAGTGGGTAAATACAGGAACATCAAATCCTGCATGGAGTGGAAACGGACATGCAGTGAACTTTGGAAAAGACATATCATTTATAGGAACATCAGGTTTAAAAGCGAGTGATGACATGAAATATTATTTTAATGATGATGGGACGGATACGCCAGCAAGTGAGGGTGATTTAGATGTAAAGGCAGGCAGCACAAGGACAGAAACCTATACATTCTTTACAAATACGGATGGAGAAGTGCGGTATATAAAAGACAATGTAAATCCGAATGTAGGCAGTGAAACAATGGGAGAAACTGCATCAGGGGGTATGGCGGATTTTCTGAATGAGAGGACGCATATTGTGGACAAGCTGGAAAAGGCAGTTGAACGTAATACTGGAAATGATGCAGCATATGGTGATGAAGGAATACGGAGTGGAAAACAGCGCTGGTACAATGAGGCATTTGACGGGGTAACAGTCATAATGCAGCAGACAAAAATTCTGGCAGGCTATGTAAACCCGCCAGAAAGAACAACGGTATTAGACCCAAGGCTGTGCAAGCCAAACAAGGCTGGACAGAGTGGTATGTTTGCAGAAGGCAGTTATTCAAGTTCGCAGTACAAGTGTAAGGAATATACGCAGGCATATGGGGAGAAGAACCAGGTGGGGCTGTTTAAAAACCAGGCTGTGTATACAGACAGTTTAGACAAACTATTCAAGTCAAAGGTATTTTACATAGCGAATATGAACACGGAGGACTTGCATTAACCCGACAAGGAACAACCAACAATAAAAATGGGCAGCATTAAAAGGGCTGTCCATTTTTATGTTAAAAAATACTGCTCTTTTTTCCTTTAGATATATAAACAGATAGTGGGTTATGGTTTAGGATATGTTTATAAGCAGCCAGAATTGACCACAACAAGTTTTAAATGTAGGGGTGGAGAAAATTATAATGGGA
>CAJTRU010000145.1 GCA_910579085.1 uncultured Lachnospiraceae bacterium
GTTAATGCAAGTCCTCCGTGTTCATATTCGCTATGTAAAATACCTTTGACTTGAACAGTTTGTCTAAACTGTCTGTATACACAGCCTGGTTTTTAAACAGACTCACCTGGTTCTTCTCCCCAGATGCCTGCGTGTATTCCTTACACTTGTACTGCATTATACTGCTTCTGTGATACCTTTTTATTACCAATCTCTTCTCTAATGTCCTCATCTATCAACTCCCATAGCTTCATTATTTCCTTTCTACTTAAATTTTGTGCCTTCATACACTTCTGTATTTGTAACATAGATGCAGTAACGATTATAAAGATGTATTTTAAGTCAGTGTCTATATTGACATTTGTCAATTGCATTGCCAGTGATTCCATTATCATCTTCATTATTATCTCTACCCTTTCTTCTTATTGTTGTTTACCTATATACTTCGTTTACATGTCCTATTTGTATGTTCCACCATTTCTTTGGGTGTTAGTATATCACTATACCCACATTTCCTACATGCACAACTATAATAAACATCCTAAATGTAAACTGTATAACATACGTTTAATTTGTTGGGGAGCATACAAATGTGAGATGAGAATACAATAAAAACAAACATAAACAATAAGATATTTTGGATAAAGCGGTCAGTAAAAATGAATACATCGTAATTAATAATAAAAAAACAAGATACCCTGTTTAATGCTTGGTGTAGAAATGTGTATGTAATAAAAAATAAATTTTTAGGAGGTAATAAGCAATGGGTGTACAAAGTGATGATTTCTCAACAGTAATAAACAGTTATCAGGAAACAGTACAGTTAATGCAACAAGTAATAGGAATAATCCAGCAAAATGGACGGAGCGCAGCAGGACCGTGGGAAAAAAATCTAAAGAATATGGCAGCTGCTGAGCAGGTTGATAAAAGGGCAGCTGGTGCATGTATGGCGATGACAATAGGGAGTTCATATGTACGTACTTTTTATCCGATAGAGGATATACAGCGGAGGTTGCAGGCATTCATGTATGCATTCCAAGTAATTGAGTCACAGAGAATACATACGTGTAACGCACAAAAAATTAGAGATAATGTATATGAACTCATTCAACAGTTATTTTCAAATGGGGCTATTGATGGTTATGTAATTACAGCATTAAGGCGAATATACGGCATAAAGCGTGCATAATCAAGGGTAGAAAGGAAGTTAAACCCAAGGTGTAGTTTAACAGCATAGTGGAAAAAAACGAGATGGCAGTCAATTCAATTTGGCAGCCATTTTGTTTATGCAATAAGGAAGAGAGAGGAAAATGATACATATGCATTAAAAGCAGATACACCAATATATGCATATAATTCATAAGAATTTATAAAAATAAAAAAGGGAAGGAGAAAGATATATGGAGAAACAAGGTCAAAAACGGATGAAGCTATGTTTATCATTGTTGATGCTGTTATCAATTCTGTTTATCAGCCAGCCTTTTACTGTAAAGGCAGAAGGAGAATTTGCGGCAGATGTAAGCAGTCTGATACAGACTGTAAACAGTACAGGTGGAGGGAGTACAGGAGGTAGTGATACAGTCCCAAACGGAATGAATTATACGCGTACTGGTTATTTGTGTTATCTGATAAATAATCCAGATGGCACAGATGCAGGATATCCAGCATATGCCTTTACAAGTCAAGGCTATTCACAGTTAAGTGGTACTCAATGGGTAATTAAATCAAGGAGGGGGCATACCGTAGAAAGCTGGAAAACTGTAGCCCCTTGGGAATGTACGCCTTGGATATCAAGAGGCAACAACAATGTAACAACAAACGAACCAGAGATAAAACGGTGGTTTAATGATAAGTATGAAAAAGACTTATTAAATTCACAGAAGTTTGTACAGAATAATTGGGGAGTTGAAGCAGCACAGAAATTTCAGTCAGATGAAATAGTAATAGCAATTGAAACGCTGGTAAACTGCCAGTTTGCGGAAAAGGCAGACAAAATAGACAAACTCTCATCTATACAGGAAAGTGCATTAGCTACACAGTCAATAACCATAGCCATTAAAAGAGTAAATGGTATGCAGTATTCACAGTTAAAAGCGTTTTGTAATACATATGGTGTAGATGTAAATGAGAAGAAAACTGTGAATGGAAAGGTGGTTATTACAGAAAAATCAGAAAAGCAGCTAAGGAGTGAGTTAAAGACTGCTTATTCCCAAAGGCTAGTGAAGGAGGCAAAGAAACAGTTACTGGAGGAATTAAACAAGACGCAGGGAAAATGGGAAAGTACAGGACAGCCAGTTGTAGGTACACTGCCAAATCTGCTAGAGTATCGTAATAATACACTGCATAGCAATACGAATTGTTTTGTAAGTTATATAACAGAGGTTATACCAAAGTCAGAAAGAATTGAAAACAGTGAATGTGGTTTTACTGCTTATGATGGCGGCTGGCGGATGTCAGAAGGGGATATTCCGAAGTATGGGGTGGCAATGATGCTTATCCATTGTAAGGATTCATCAGCAATCCGAACATACTGGGAACCGAATGGCAGTCCTGGAAATCCAGAGTCAAATGACCCTCCAAAGAATGGATTTTGCAACATTGTCAAAGGGTATTATGAGGAGAATGAAACAACGGGATTAAGAACAGGTTTAGGTGTTTATAGCCAAAAAGACTGTACAAACAAAATAATAATATGTGACGAACCAGAATTTGAATTAGTACAATGGGACATAGGAAGTACGTTTAACAAGGATTTAGACCCTACGAATTGGAATCCTCCATCACCATTATTAAGAAATGGTACGACACCAACAACAGTAACATTAAAGAATCCAGAAAAGACGGTATATGTGTTATTAAAGAGGGTAATAAAAGAGGCACCAGACTTAGGAGAAGTGAATTACAGTTTATCGCAAAGTACAATATCAAGGAGAATAGATTTCAGTGCACCAGACAATGAAGCTGGAATGGCAAAGATAGCAGATAAAGAGTTTACATGGTCGATAGGTGCTCATATAACAACGTGTAACCATACATGGACAACAAATGACTCATGCC
>CAJTRU010000146.1 GCA_910579085.1 uncultured Lachnospiraceae bacterium
ATAATTGAGTTGTAATATAAACTACTATGTATTATACATGGAAGGAAAAATTTAAAATAACAACATACCATCCTGTTTATGTACAGGAGCAGGGATGGGTAACAGCCATTAATCTGGGTGAAGGTGATACAATAGAAACAATGGATAGTTCTATACATATAACAAAAGTTGAAAAAACAAGGCATTGAGAGCCAGTACCAGTATGTAATTTCTATGTGAAGGATTGGACATCATACTTTGTTAGTAAAATATGTGTTTATGTACATAATAGAAATGGTACACATCCTGAAAAAAGTATTTCGAGTTTAAGGGATTTAATGACCCCAGAAGAGATTGCACGATATGATGAATATTGGGTAAATGTTGCTGAAAATATAAGCGATAAAGCGATTGACAGGCAAATTGCATATATAAAGCAGGGAGTATTACAAAACCAGGAGGAGGAAAGTTCAATCCTGCAAAAATTAGTGCAACAGTTGATTTAAATAATGGAAATATATATTTTGGTTATAATGGATCTAATAAGTTTAATCCTTCAAAATAGAAAATACATCCGGATTTACAACAAAGAATTGATTATACAAAAGAATTGGCTAGAAATACTAAGGGAAATATATTTGCAGACAAATCAAGTTTTGAAATTTGGAGCGTTGATAATTGTGCAGAAATATATTCAGCAAATAATGCTTTACATAGTGGGGCTCACTTGGACAATATGTATATTACAGCAAAAAAATTTAAAACTTGTGAATATGCTCCAAAATGCAAAAATTGTAAGGTTACTTTTAAAGGTGTCAAAATGCCAAAAGGAAAATAATTATTTAATTGTTTTTGAATAATTCTTTATATTACTGGTGCTGGAATGGAGAGTAATGAATGAATGATATTACAATAAAAAGATTACGTGATGCAGGATGGTATAAGAACAGAAAAATAGATATAGATTTGATTAAACAAAAATATAAAGAAATAGGTTTGGTAATGCCTGTAAAAGTATCAGAATTTTTAGAGGAATTTGCTATGTTAAATATTAATGCACCTGATAAAAAATATTTCGATGTTGAGTTTGACCCATTAAAGACAATTGGAATTAATCTAAGTGGGGAATACTTTGAAGAATGTTTATCAGAATATGGAATAAATGAAACAGCTTATCCAATCGGAACTGCATGTAGGGATAATTTATGTGTATTAATGCTATCAAATGGTTCTGTATATTGTTTTACAGATGGTTGTTTAGTAAAAGCTGGAGATTCTATGGAGGAAATGTTAGATTGTCTGGTTGGAGAATATATGTTGCCAGAAGATATAGAATAGATAATATAAAAATTATAGATTATATAATAACTTATAAATAATATAATAATATTCTAATAAAAATTATATTAGTTAAGATTAATTCCAAAATTTATAAATGACATAATATAATTTGCAAAATAACATTTAGAAGTTATCCATGGTGTATTAGATATGGCAGGGTTTATACCAGGTGTGGGTGCAGTAGCAGACCTTGCAAATGCAGGGCTTTATGCTGCGGAAGGTGACTCCTTAATGCTTGGTTAAGACTGGTATCAGCAATCCCTGGAATTGGTGATACAGTAGCGCTTGCAAAAAATCAGTAAATTCCATAAAAGACGGGTTAAAAAGCTTAAAGGAAATAAAAAATATAAATGCTCTGAAAAAAGCAAATGGGATTAAAAAAGCACTTACAGGGATGTGTGGGAAAGCAAAAACAGGTGCATTAAAGCTGAAAAAGGGTAAGGTAAAGAAAAAAGGGAAACTAGAGCCATCAGATGAAGCAATAGATGCAATAAAAAAAGACCAGAAAGGTTTATGTGTTGGTGATAAATGCTTTACAGATGATACACTGGTTTATACAAAGCATGGATATAAACCTATAAAGGAAATACGCAAAGGTGACGAGTTTATTCCAGGGATGAAAAAACAGGAGAAAAAAGTCTTAAAGAAGTAATTGAAACATTCCGCACAACAACCCATACAGTTTATCATATATGGATTGGTGGAAGGGAGGAATTTAAAACAACAGCATACCATTCGGTTTATGTACGGGAACAGGGATGGATAACAGCCATTAACCTGCGTGAAGGTGATATATATAGAAACAATGGATGGTTTTGTACATATAACAAAAGTTGAAAAGACAAGACATGAAGATGCAATACCAGTATATAATTTCCATGTGAAGGACTGGACATCATACTTTGTTGGGAAGATATGTGTGTATGTATATAATGGGCCAGGAAAACACCCTGAGGGCTTGGTATATAAGAATAGTAGCAGGATGCCAGAGATTACAACAAATAGTAAAGGTGAATTAACTAATGGAATATATACATTAAATCAATAAGATATGATTATTCATGTGGATGGAGAACATCCAAATAAAGTCAGTTTTTATATAATGTGGATACAAATAAAGCTGTATTAGATGCTTCTGCTTATGTGGATATTAATAATTTGTGGAAAGCAAGTTCAGGTAATCCAGCTAATTTTGCCAATAAAGCAAAAGTTCTAGTTATTAATGGATACGTAGGAGTAACTGGAAAAGGTGAGTTAACTAATTATATTAATGTATATAGAACCAAGACAGGATATATTCATGGATGTCCTGGAAATATATAATGTTAGGAGTGTAGAAGATGGAAAATATGATGGAAGTACTCAGAAAGGCAAGGAATAAGAAAATATTTCTAAATAATGAATTTGAAGAATTACTTATGAAAATCCAGTTAGCTGACAGTAATTTAAAATTAGACTGGGATGATGGTGCAGGAGAAGAATGGGCAAGATTTTTTAACCAGAAAGATGGTATTGTATGTATGGTAAGTGCTAAGATAGGTGTAGCATTTATTAAAAAATGTTATGAATTTAATAATATAAAAAATATTATGAGTATGTTGGAAATTGTGTTTACAGATGATTATAATTCGGATAACTGGTTTATTGATTTAACTAGTTTAGAACAGGAGATACCAGAATTTTACTGGCATGCATCAGAAGGAGCAGTTAATATG
>CAJTRU010000147.1 GCA_910579085.1 uncultured Lachnospiraceae bacterium
CATTGCCTGCAAAGGAAGTATTTCCTGCACACCATTCACTGGATATGAAGCCGGAAATCCTAATTCGTATGCGAGAAGCATTTAGAAATCTCAAGGCAGACGGAAAGCTTCATCATGGAAGTGGGACATTTGATTATGGGGATTGGGGAGTATGGCTATAAAAGTAGACTGAAATTTTTCCCTTATGTGTAGTATTTACATGGTGCTAGCACCATGTAATAAAGGTGGTTAAGGAGAAAATGGGAATTTGCGAGTGATTTGTTACGCTTTAGCACTTTTGAAAGCCTTATTTTCAAGGCTTTTGGATGTAAATAAATGCAAAACGATATTTTATACCTTTAACCTCAAAAATGGGTTTTTACTGCGTAACATTTGAAATAATGGATTGCTAATTTGTGGGGATTTGTGAAAGGGGATATTATGACATATATAGAAAAGGAAATTAGTTATGCTGATTATGTTAGGCTAAGAGAAAGTGTTAATTGGAATAATTTTTTTAAGGAACAGACTGAAAAATGCTTGAAAAATACATTGTATTCAATAGAAGTTATAGATGATAATACAATTATAGGAATGGGAAGATTGATTGGCGATGGAATGTATTACATGATGGTCGATATTATTGTTGAACCGAGTTATCAAGGTAAAGGTATCGGAAGCAATATTGTTAATAAATTGATAGAATATGTTTATAAGGAAACGCCCGTTGGCGGTCGTTCAAGTATTCAGTTGATTGCAGAAAAAGGGAAAGAAAGTTTTTACGAAAAATTGGGATTTAAATTTATTCCGCATGAATTTTGTGGAAGTGCTATGCGAAAAGTAATTCGCAAATAAGTGTTTGAATGATGGCGATAAAAAAGGGTTTGTGCATTATATAATCTGATTATATGTGGATTGCCATATTTTTGTGGGAAAATGGGCGTTTATGTGGTAATATAATAGAGGCAAAGATAAAAACACAACGCAAGGCAATCTTGCAGAACTGGTAGGTAGTCCAGTCGCACCGATTTGGTGTAAGTAGCCCTCCCTCCTTAGGGTCGTCCGTTCTTTGTTCATTACAATTATTTTAAGGAGGAATTGTCATGGACAAAGTATCAGGAAAATTGACAGTATTTTTTGAAGAACCCTTTTGGGTGGGAGTGTTTGAACGTGTATTAGAGGGAAAATTATCTGTGTGCAAGGTTACGTTTGGGGCAGAACCAAAAGACTATGAAATATACGATTTCATTTTGAAAAAATACTATCAGTTGCGATTTAGTCCGGCTGTGGCAACTGATGTAAAAGAAACCGGTCGCAATCCTAAACGGGTACAGAGAGAAGTACGGAAACAAATACAGAATACCGGGATAGGCACAAAATCGCAACAGGCTTTAAAATTACAGCAGGAGCAGTTGAAAACTGAACGCAAGATTGTGAGCCGGAAGCAACGGGAAACGGAGAAACAGCGACAGTTTGAACTGAAACAGCAGAAAAGGAAAGAAAAACATAGGGGCAGGTAATATTGCCCCAATTGCACTGGATTTGTAATCGGAAAGTGAGGAAAGTGGAAATGCCATATATTACGGTCGAAAGTGGAGCGTTATCAGACGAGCAAAAAGAGCTGCTGATTAAGCGATTGACAGAAGTTTCTTCTGAGATTATGAAAGTACCGCAGGAGTTTTTTGTTACCACAATTAAAGAGGTATCTGATAAAAATTTCGGTATAGGTGGCAAAACGATTGATATAGTCAAGGAAGAATATATAAAGAAACATCAATAGTTTACGGTATGTGAAATGAGAGGAATTGAGTATTATGAATGACCAAACGCAGGAAATGAGAGAATATATTAAATTTTGGACAAAATTTTCTCAAAAAGCAGAAGAAATTCTGCATGAATACAATAACTTGTCAGATGAAAATAAGAAAAAAGCTAGCACAGAAGCACAACAGATATTTATGGCTCAGGGAATTGCCGGAGTTATGGAATTTACCAGAAATATGGCGTTGAAAAATGTTTAAAAGATGATCCAGAAACAAAATTTGTAAATTTAGCATAAGTTATGTAGTATTGGCATAAAATTTTAATGGAAAGTTTTATTGACTTTTCTCTTTGTGCTTGTTAGAATGTTGGTACAAAGAAAGTTTACCACTGACCGATATGTGGTATATAAATGGTCGGGTTGAAAGTTTACCGCTGACCAATATGCGGTATATAAGTGGTTGGGTTGAAAGTATAGTCCTTCGCCGCAAGGTGGAGGACTTTTTCCGTAGTGAGGTTGGAACGAATGAAGAAAACAGGGTTTTATATTATAAAAGACAAGTTTTTTGAGGATATGTCTGATCCATATCTCAAAGGCAATAAGGCAGGAAATAGACCACACTATTATTGCTTTGAAGATACAAGCAGAGGAATTTATTGGATGATACCCTTGTCCAGCCAGATTGATAAATATAAGCGAATTGTAGAGAAGAAAGAGAAAGCAGGAAAGCCCTGTGATATTATCCATATTGTGAAATTGGATGATAGTAGGCAAAGTGCGTTTTTGATACAGGATATGTTTCCAATAACAGATGAGTACATAGAGCGAGAATATACCATAGCCGGAAATCATTTGATGCTGACAAGTGAGCATACTGCTAAAGAGATTGAACAGAAAGCAAAAAAGGTTATGGGTATGCTGAAGCGTGGTGTAAAATTTATGCCAACGCAGCCGAATGTGATAGCCATATTAGAAAAGTTGAAGCAGAGCAAATAGTTGTTCTTTAGGGGCGTTAATTACATGGTGCTAGCACCATGTAGATATGGCAACCAAGGAGAAAATCTGTGATACCCGTATGATACCTGTTTGCTCTGAAACTGTAAATACGGCGTAAAATATGAATATTATAGCTATAAAAATCCTTAAAAAGCAATCAAATATTTAACAATTATGTTATGGTTATAGGGAGTTCGAGTGATGAAATGGGCGTTAAGAAC
>CAJTRU010000148.1 GCA_910579085.1 uncultured Lachnospiraceae bacterium
TCAACATAATTAATTACTAAAGTATGTTCGTTAGCAGTGTAAGTTACATTAACAGCTGCACCATTTTGTGGGACACCATCTTTTTCAACTACTGCAGCTGCTGTTACTTCAGTTGCCTTTGTACCATCTACGTATGAATCGTAACCCTTAATTTGTTCTACACTAGCTGAAGCAAATTCTGCTTTACCACTCTTAACGTGCCATGGATTCCAAGTAATATCACCAGTCACTGGATCTTGGTAACCTGCGACACCGTTAACATCACGAGTGTATTCTACAGTTTGTGTTACAGGGGCAATTGCTTCATGCCCTGCTGGTACTTCGTAGTTAATGGTACGGGTTACTGACTTATTCATATCCTTGTTTGAAGGATCATATGGTACTGGAGTTGCAGCTTGTTTTACATAAGTAATGCTATCAGTAATATTGCTTGAATCCGGATTTACTGTTACTGCTGCTACTTCGGTTGCCTTAACACCATTTACATAGCTGTCATAGCCCTTTTGTTCCTTAATGTTGTAAACTGGGAAAGTTTCGCTGTTTGAGTTCCATGCGTTCCAAGTAGTCTTCCCAGTTACTAAGTCCTTCACACCAGTACGTTCAAATTCAACTGAAGCAGTTCTTACAACATGCATATCGGCATTAGTCTTGCCAGCTGGTACTTCTTGGATGGTTTGGGTAATCTTCCGGTAAGTATCTTTGTTATTTTCGTCAACAGGAACGACTTCAGTATCGTGTTCAACCCTGTATTTTACAGGTTGTGGATTATCTGAACCAAACTTGTAAGATCCGATAACTTGTTGCTTTGGAACTAATTTCCAGTTAGTTGGAACATGTCCAGGTACATCAACATTAACAGTTTCATTAGTCTTACCAGGAACATTGTAAGTACCTACCACAGTGCCATTACCGTCAACATAATTAATTACTAAAGTATGTTCGTTAGCAGTGTAAGTTACATTAACAGTTTCATTTGATGAATCTGGAGTAATTGTTGCTGAAGCTGGAACATATTGCTTACCATCAACAGTTTCAATGGTTGCACCAGTTGCAGTAGCAGTGTAGCCAGGTTTAGTTACTTCATATTGTGGGAAGTTCGTTACTGCTTGACCTTCACTATTCTTAGCAGCTGCCCAATCAGTGTAACTGATTTGTTGACCTGCTGGCTTAGAAAGATCAGTTATCTTAGCACGACTATAAACTACGTGTTGAACAACTGGAGTACTTTCGCCTTCAACATTAATCGTACGAGTAATATCACGATAAATGTCGTGGTTAGTCTTATCATCAACACCTTGATCAACCTTGATTACATTTACAGCTACTGGAACATCAAGATAACTACCATCAGTGAAGTTAATTCGTACTGTTGCAGGAGCCTTAGCATTAGCTTCAGCAAGACTTGGTAAAGTTTGCCAGTTAACTGAACTAATTTCAGAATTATGATCAGCAGTTAAATCATTAGTATTTACAAGCTTTGAAGCATCTCCTAAAGCAGTCTTCAAATCGGTAACATCGGAGTTAACACTTGGAATAGTACTGTTAGCTTCTGCACCATAAATATAAACTGATGGGAATGGATAAGTTGATGCTGGACCTTTTCCATAAATTGGCCAGTTTACACTTGAACTGTTCACAACAGCTGAATACTTAGGATAACCAAATTGATTATTTACCCAGTTAGTATAAGTAATCGTCTTGGTTCCACCATTGTTCTCTGATGCCAAACTTGTTGGTTGACCATTACCCTCGATTGCACCTAATGCATTATTGAATAGAACCTTGCCTGCTTCAGTCCAACTAATCTTAATGTCACTAGCATTAATAGTTTGTGGAGCATTAACAGTTACACCAGCCGGATTATCACCAGTTTGGGTAAGAACATATGCAGTCTTGTCGGCATTCAAAGTGTAAATGTATGGCTTGCTGTAGTTTTGACCACCTTGGTAGTAGCTTAACTTGAAGTTTTCAATTACTGGTCCACCAATAATGTTCTTATCTGAGGTCTTGTGAGTTACAACATTATTGGCGTGAAGGCTGAAGACATGACCATTATCGATAACAGTAACATCTCCTTGACCATTTACAGCAACCGGAATTGTTACTGTTTCAGCAGTACCATCTGGATAAGTTACAGTTGCCGTGCCAGTAGTTGCACCAGGCTTTGAAGTATCTGGTTTAGTAGTCCAAGTTGCACTTGTTGGATAACCGTCAACGGGAGTAGTGCCACCATTATTCAAGTTGGCAATTCCTTCAGTGGCAGCTGGATTACCGCCAACAGTGGTAGTAATCGTCTTAATTTCTGGCTTAGCATTAACAACTACATTAGTTGGAACTTCGTCCTTAGAACCATCTGGGTAAGTTACTACAATAACTGCTGGTTTCTTACCTGGAGTAGTAGTGTTTGGAGTATTTTGCCAAGTATAAGTTGTGCCACTTGGTAAACTACCAGGGTTCTTAATGCCCTTTTCAGCATCAGGAGTTTCGCCGACCTTAGTTGAAACGTTTTGACCTTCTGGATTATGGTCTTCCGCATCAGTGGTTACTTTAATTGAACTAGCAGGAACATCAATATTCAAGTAAGTTGGGTTACCATTAGCATCTTTATCAGTAAAGGTAATCTTGATTACTCCACCATTGCCGTTTGCGTCAGGCTTAGTTTCCCAAGTAGTACTTGCAATTTCGTCAGTTGGGATGTTGTTATCTACTAATTGCTTAAATTGTTCATTAGTTAGGGCTGAGCCAAGTGCCACATTAACTGGAGTAGCGACATTTTTAGCACCTGCACCTTTAGCATCAATAGTAAATGGATTAGTAGTTACAACACCATTCTTTGAACCTAAGATGTTCTTTGCTGCAT
>CAJTRU010000149.1 GCA_910579085.1 uncultured Lachnospiraceae bacterium
CCTTTATAGATGGTGTATAAATGTTAGCAAAAACATTAATGCCCTTAAACGGGCTTCATCCATTTCTACTGCAGAGTCTTACCGATTACATCAATGACTATTTAGTGTCAATGCCCTTAAACGGGCTTCATCCATTTTTATCTGATAAAGATACTAATACAGAATTTGACATAGAGTGTGTCAATGCCCTTTAACGGGCTGCATCCATTTCTACATCCAGATACGAGTTATCACTATGCCGCAAAAGCGGATGTGTCAATGCCCTTTAACGGGCTGCATCCATTTCTACGATTGTAAGCTTACCACTTATACAATAAAAACCAATGTGTCAATGCTCTTTAACGGGCTGCATCCATTTCTACATGTCTATGGAAAATATTCCTATTATTACTTCAAAAGTGTGTCAATGCCCTTCAACGGGCTTCATCCATTTCTACCAATCAGATGACAAGACATTGGCTAACATGGTGAAAAAGTGTCAATGCCCTTTAACAGGCTTCATCCATTTCTACAGCTATGAAAAATAACAACTATACTTCTCAAATGATGTGTCAATGCCCTTCAACGGGCTTCATCCATTTCTACAACCAGGAACGGTACCAACAAAAAAACCAGGAACAGTGTGTCAATGCCCTTTAACGGGCTTACTCTATTTCTACATTTAAGACCTTGGAACACGTATATATTTACTGGGTGTGTCAATGCCCTTCAACGGGCTTACTCTATTTCTACAGGAGGTTGGACAAACAGCCTTGGTGTTCAAAATGAAGTGTCAATGCCCTTTAACGGGCTTCATCCATTTCTACTGTGAAAACCATATACTTATGGCAAAAGAAGATATGTATCAATGCCCTTTAACGGGCTTCATCCATTTCTACCCTGCCACTTGGGAAGTCCCTGTTTATAAGGCTTTGAAGGGTGCGTTTTCCACAAGATTTTTTTAATTGTTACAAAAGTGTTACATTCTGCCTGTTTTTTGGTTTTTCTGAATTTTGGTAATTGCTTATGAAATATTTTATCACATTTTTTTGATATATGGCAATACTTTTTTAAAGACTAAAAAAGTTCTTGACTTTTGAAAGACATAATTGTATTATGAATTATGGAAGACAAAAGAAAGGAGGGAAATAATGTCACCAAGGACAGGCAGACCAACGAATAATCCCAAAAACAATAAAATAACAGTAAGGCTTGACGATAAATCTACAAAAATAATGGAACTTTATTGTAAACAAGAAAATATCGAAAAAGCAGAAGCTGTCAGGCGTGGATTAAAAAAGTTGGAATCTGACATAAAAAAATAAAGCAATCACGCTCCCGCCAAGAAACTGATTGCTTTATATACACCCAAGAAGTCAAAACAACTTGGTAAATATTAATATATCATAAGTTTTGGCTTCTTTCAAGAATATTTTTGAAAGGAGTTTTTTATTATGCAGAATTTAACCAAACAAGTATTAGACAGTCGAGAAGTAGCTGGAATGGTAGAAAAAGAACATAAATTTCTTATGCGTGATATTAGAAGATATTTAAAACAGTTTAACCAGTGCAATATTGCGCCGGGCGATTTTTTTCAAGAAAGTACATATAAAGACAAGAATAACCAAGACAGACCTTGTTACCTAATAACCAAAAAAGGCTGTGAATTTATAGCCCATAAACTTACAGGTACAAAAGGTACTGTATTTACTGCCAGGTATATAAACCGTTTCCATGAAATGGAGGATATTATTTCCAATAAGGAAACCGAACCTGGACTGCCCTGGTTTATACGCAATTTCAGAGGGAAATATATAATGCTTTTCAGAGATTTTGAAACAATTACAGGCGTCCATCTTTCAGGGAATTATACTTCATTAAAAAGAGCATACCATTTGACAGGCGGACATGATTACAATGGATGGGGCTGGTACACAAATATTAACAAAGAAGAATTTAAACAGAAGTATGGTTTTGACTATGGGGATGACCAATGTATGAATTACCTTTATCCATGCGGTATAATGAAGGCATTGGATATCCTTATGGATGACAAGGAAGTACATATAAAAGAAGAAACTTACAGGATGCTGGTGGATGGTGTTAAAAGCCTTGCCAGGCATAAAGAAGTAAAAACTGTGGCACATCCGCCAGCCAGTATACAGAGGGATGGCACTGTAAAAACCCTGCCTGTCAGTATAAACATTACCATAGGCAACGGGCAGGAGGATTACAGGCAAAACATATTATTACAAAATTAAAATGGTTTATAACCATTGGAACATTAAAGGATGCTATAAAATGTAGCATCCTTATTTTTTTAAACCAATGTCTATAAATTATAGCTAGGATATAAAAACCTAATTGCCCTTTAACGAGCTTACTCCATTTCTACATGAAGACGTGGTACGCAGAAATGCAAAAATCCTAAATGTGTCAATGCCCTTAAACGGGCTTCATCCATTTCTACGATTTTATAATATTTTTCTCTAGTCCTTCAAACTGTATCAATGCCCTTAAACGGGCTTCATCCATTTCTACCCAGACTGTTGCTATTGGACATAAGGAGGGGATGAAGTATCAATGCCCTTAAACGGGCTTCATCCATTTCTACGGAAAAGGAGAAAATAGAAGGCTTATCAGTTATATGTTTCAATGCCCTTAAACGGGCTTACTCTATTTCTACATTTAAACATTTTGATGATTTGGATTTAGCTCAGAAGTGTCAATGCCCTTAAACGGGCTTACTCTATT
>CAJTRU010000150.1 GCA_910579085.1 uncultured Lachnospiraceae bacterium
CGCCTAACGCGTCTATCGGGTTGCCCTGTTGCTGTTGCGGATAGTTGCCTATACCGCCGTTGAAGTGTTCGCGCATCGCCGCCAAGTCCACGCTGTGCCGCGAATCGCGGTCTACATGGCTCTCCGCCCTGAACGCCGCTAACTCTATTCTCTGCTCTGCGTCGTATCTCGCGCGTTGCTCCGCCTGCATTGCGTTTATTTGCGCTTCCAACCTTGCCAGCGTTCCCGCGTCGCCGCCGTAGCTTTGCATAGGCATCTGCATAGGCATTTGCATAGGCAGCTGTGGATACATCGGCTGTTGCAAGACCTGGGGTTGCTGTACCTGTTGCTTGTTCTGCAACGCCAACAGCTGTGCCTGCGTCGCTTTATTGTCCGCTCTCAGCTCCGCCATCTGCTCGCGCATTTCCCGCAACAGTTCGTTATTACTATTATCTGTTACCTGCACTTGCGGTTGCGGCTGTTGCACTGCCTGCGGTACTGCCGTAGCTACGCTTGCTATTCCCGCACCGCTCAGTTGCGCCTGCGCGCGGATTTTTTCAAGCTCCGCTTCCTGTTTCGCTTTCGCTATCTCGCGCTCCGCTTCCAGCTTTTCTCTCTGTAGCCTGCGTTCTTCTTCAAGGCGTTCCTGCTGAAGTCTGCGCTCTTCTTCACGCCGCGCTTTCTCTTCTTCTTTCGCTGCTTTCTTTGCTTCGCGCTCTTCCTTGCTCTTGCGGCGCTTTGCCGCAACCACTATGATTATTATCAACAGTATCAGCAGCGCAAGACCTATTAAGAACCAGCTCCATACAGGCAAGCCAAGCCAGGTTCCCGTCATGAAGTCCTTCACCGTGTTCATGAACGCCGCCGCGCCGCTCTGCGGGATTTTATACGTCGCAAAGTCTGACGTCGCCGCGTTGCTGTCTTCGAATATGAAGTTGCCGCTGTCCGCGCCCAGCAACTGCGCCTTTACGAAATACGTAGAACCCGCTTTAAGGCTGTCACCTTCGCCCAACGCATTGCCCGTTTTGTCCGTATGGTATAAATAGTTTATTCCCACGTCCAGTCCGTCCGTCAGTTCCGCAGGAATGTTATATACCGCCCCGTCCTTGCCTTTCAGGTTCCAGCCGCCCGGTTTCAGCACGTACGGCGTTATCGCCCAGCCGCACTCCGCTATCGTTTCGTCGCCGCTCCAGCTTACTCCGCTGTCTGCTAAGCTGTTCCTTACGCCCGCCTTGGACGGCGTTGCGTCCGTTCCGTAGTCCCAGCAGTAGTTACTGTCCGTTATCGTCAAGGTCAGGCTGTAATTGCCCACGTTCTTCACGCCGTCGTATGTTCCGCCCACCTTGATTATTTCCTTATACTCTGCCCAACTGCCGCCCATGTAGTCCCTTACATCTATGAACGTGTTGTTGAACACTATCTCATTCAGTGTAGGCAGCGCTATGCTCTTAGGCTTTACCGTGAACTTCATTGTCGTGCCCGGCGTTAACGTATACGTGTCTTCGCCCGCTTCGGTAAGTACTATCTTTATCGTATATACTCCTACCGCCGCCGTCGTGCCGTCGTAATCTTTCAACAGACCCAGGTTATTGCCCGCCGCGTCGTAGATATAGATACCTGCTATGAAGTTACCGCTCAGTTCCGCATTCGTATCTTCGCCGATTATACTCACAATTCCGCCAGTCAGTTTGTCCCCGCCGTACTCCATCTCCGTTTCAGTCTGGCTTACTTTCGCTAACGTCTTAGTATCGCCCAGTTTAAACAAAGTAGCGCAGTCGTTGCCGCTCGGGTCTTTCAGTTCGTACTGCGTAACCCCGCTCTTGATTACCGCTTTTACATACACGTCCACTGGCGTGTTAGAGCTCGCGTTGTACGGCGCGCCTTTCAACGCTTCCAGTCCCACGTCGCCAACGCCCACAAACGCGCCCATCGTCAGGTCACTGTTAGCTAAGTAGTAATGGTATTCCACGTACTGCTTCAGATCGTCCGATATGTTCAGTTCCTTGATCTGGTACGGCGCACCGTAGTCGTCCAGCACGTTGTCGCCGTTGACGTCTGTCCAGAAACCGCTCGTCCAGTCCACTTCTATCGCCTGTGCCGCTATACGCCACTGGAACGTCTGCGTGCCCACCGGCTCGTAGTTCGTCGTGTCTGTCGTCAATGTCACCTGCGCCGTGTACGTGCCGATGTTTGTGTTCTTGTTGTTTATTGTTATATTTGCACCGCTCACGCCGTCCGGATACTTCGCGGGGTTCAACCGTATCTCCACCGCGCCGTTGCCGTACTCGGGCGGGTTATCCGGGTCGTACGTCTGCCAGCTGCCGCCTGCTACTTTGTACTGCAGGTTCTTGTTCAGGTTATCCAGATAGTCCTGGTCTATCTTGCCTTTGCTGATTTCCCATTCTATCTCGTACCAGCCGCTCAGGTCGTCGCCGCCGAAACTGCCGTTGTTGCTACCGCCGCTCTTGAACTTGTGGTCTGCGTCCGTCTTTAACGCGATGCGCGTCTTGTACTTGCCCACCCCGTCAGCGTACTGCACCGTAGCCCCGCTTGCGTTCGTCGTCATGAACCCGTTTGTATAGCCGTTGCTGTTATAATTTGCGTCTATGCTCAGGTACCCGCCTGCGGCGATATCTGCC
>CAJTRU010000151.1 GCA_910579085.1 uncultured Lachnospiraceae bacterium
TAGAACAAGATAAACGTGATAAAATATGTTTAGGCTTCGCAAATGATATTTTTAACGAGTTTACACTTGAACAACTTGAAGCACTGAAAGAAATAGCTTGGAGCAAAGTTCCATTAGACGATATTGAAAGGCACAAAGTTACTGTTGGTATGCCTGATGCTTTGTATTGGGCATTAACAAACTATCTTTCTCGAAAAATTAAAACTGCCAAAACCAGAAAACCTAAAAATCTGTTCCTGTATGTTAAGACAATGGTAGAGAACGATAAAGACAGAAATTTATAAACGAACAGCAGCAAAAAAGAAAATATAATTGGGGGTCTTAGGGGGCAAAGCCCCAACGAAAGTGACTAACAAGCGGCAACGTATAGACATGAATGTGGCTATACAAAGCCTATGCTTGCTTATTCCAAAAACATTATAATTTTATCCCTCGGAGAGCGCAAACTGAAATGCAACCGTTAGGTTGCGTGTAAGTGCGCCCTTACAAGGTAAGGGACATTATACGACTGCATTTGACTATTTAAAAATTCAAAGAAAATTCTTGACGATTATTATAATAATCGTATTAAGAATAGATTAGTAACTTAATAATAGGGGCTTCCTTCACCAACCAAAGCAACAGGAAGCCCCATCAAGCACCCCGAAAGGTGTTCTTCTATTGTACCACATCTTTCGGGAAAACACAAAAGAAAGGTGTATGGCGTATGGAAAAAAAATACACAATAATTGACGCTGAACTAACTGGACAACGACTTAAAAAGGTGCTTAAGAACAATGGCTATAGCGTGCGGCAAATTCAACATAAATTGGATTTATGCTGTCCACAAAGCGTTTATAGGTGGTTGAATGGGGCGGCACTTCCGTCTTTGACTAACCTATATATGTTAAGTCAGATTTTGGAACAGCCAATGGAAACACTACTGGTTGCTAGAGAAATAATAGTAATACGTGAATATGAAAATCTATAGGTATATACCTATAGGGATCATAAAAAGGAACAAGCAAAGAGTTACTTTGGGAACTTTGGAAAGTAACGGTGATAAGGCAGAGAAAAAGCCCGACAGGGCGCAAAGGCACTTTTGATAAGCTTCGGCTGTCAAAAGTGCTTTTGCGTTACTTTCGGGAAAGTAACAAAGCTTTAATTATTTTAAATTAAACATCAAGACTAAAATAGCTGTAAGTAGTGTTAAGGCGCGGGAACGGCGTCAAGGGCAGTCTTTAGACTGGGGGTGGAGATTTTATACCAAGTAGCCCCTAAAAACGCTCTAAAAGGCTTTTAAACGCTTTCTAGGGGCTACTTGGTATAAAATACTACCCCGAACCCTTGACGTAGTGACACGGATTACGCTATACGGCAAAGCCGCCGCCCTCTGGGTGGTGGCTTCTGCTTGCTTCTTGGCGAAAGAAGGGTTTAGGGGTAAGCCGTCCGGCAAGCCCCTTTTTCTAAAGGGGCTTTTGAGGACTAGGGGAGCTGCAAAGCAGCGGGGGCAAAGCCCCTCCCCCTTGATTGATAGCTTGATTATATACTTGATTACTTACTTGATTACTTACTTGATTACGGGGGGCAAAAAATCCTTTATTTTCAAGCTTTTTCGAGGTAATAGGTCATAGAAAAATCCACAAAGGGTCATAGAAAAATCCGCAAAGGGTCATAGAAAAATCCGCAAAGGGTCATAGAAAAATCCACAAAGGGTCATAGAAAAATTCAAATAGGTCATAAAATTTATTGACTTATTATGTCCTATTTGATATGATAAACCTATCAAAGAAAGAGAGGTGCTTAACAATGGCAAGAAAGAAAATTGAGCCGATAACCAGTTTAGGAAAAGAGGACAAACTCACAGTCCAAAAAAGTTTGCCCCTCTTTTCCCTCTGGCGTTCAGACTTGACCCTCGCAGAGTTCAAAATTCTTGATACTTACCTCTCACGAATAGACAGTCATAAACCAGATAAGAGAACTATTGTATTTGAAAAAGGGGAACTGGAGAAACTTCTCGGTGTGAAAAGGATACGCATTGAAGAACTAGACGAAAGATTAAAGCACCTTGGAACACCAATAAAGATTGATGACAACACCAGTAAAAACAAAAAATTTGCAAGAATATCATTGTTTGAAAAGGCTGTTGCAGAACAAGATGAATATGGACTTTGGCAAGTGGAACTGACTGCGAGCCAGTCAGCTATGAAGTATTTTTTCAACATCGAGAACCTTGGGTATCTTCGCTACAAGCTCCGCTGTATTACCTCACTAACAAGCCGATACACCTATATCATGTTTATTTACCTCGAAGCAAATCGTTTCCGAAAGTCTTGGGAAGTAGACCTTAAAGAATTAAGGGCAATCCTGCATTGTGACAACGAAGAAACTTACAAGGCTTTCAAGCGGTTTAATGACTTGATTTTGAAAAAAGTCCAAAAAGAAATGCACGAAAAGACAGAGTGCAGGTATTCTTATGAGCCAATTAAGAAAGGGCGTTCTGTGGTGGCTGTACGCTTCACCGTTGAAACGCTAAAATGCTTGGAACTGGATCAGGAATACCCGAAACAGCACACTATTGATAACGAGCTAGAACAAGATAAACGTGATAAAATATGTTTAGGCTTCGCAAATGATATTTTTAA
>CAJTRU010000152.1 GCA_910579085.1 uncultured Lachnospiraceae bacterium
AACGAGTTCCATACAGCAATTTTACCAGGATTGCTTGCTTAAGTTCGCACTTATGCTGTTATATCCCCAGCAATACAAATTTTTATTTTCCGTGATTGTTGACACGGAATAGGAAGTTTCAGCACTAGCATAAGAAGAATAGGAAACAGATTTTACATTAGATAACACCTTAAATGGAGTAAGCTATTTTTTTTGAGCCATTGCAAACTTATCCATACCCATTATATCCCTAACAATACAAATCCCCATTTGACATAATTGCTAACTTAGTATCATCTCCTGAAATACTTTCTACTGACACTATCTGTCCTCTTTTAAGTTCTGGAAAATTTCCTTCTTCATTTATGTTTTCTTTAATGCTAGTTTCTTTAATTTTATTATTATTTGCTTTTACTGGAAGATTATCAATAGTTATATCTTTACCATTATGTGATGTAAAAGTAGCATTAGTATTTACTATACTTATTATTGATGCACATACTAAAACAGTAGATATCTTTTGTTTCCATAATTTTTTCTTCATTATCATTTTCTGCTTGTATAATGTATTTAGGTTATTCAAAGGGAACTCCTATAAACCCTTAAACCATTTCTCTAAGTTTTATCTTTACATCTCCTATCTGACAGGAGATAATTGTTTTATCAGATTGTGAGGATTACCGTTTTCTCCTTGGGCTGTATGCCCGTACTTGAAAGACTGGTACCTTCCTCTGGTAAACATTCTGCGTATGAGTTGGATGTTGGCTGCCTTCTGGCTTCTCTCCGTATATAGAACAAGGTAGCAGAGTTTACCAGATGGGTGGTCTTATAATCTGAAATTTTATCTGAGGTGTATATTATGTTTTTTGTAGGTATTGATATTGGTAAAAATAACCATGTTGCTTCCATGATGGATGAATCTGGAAAAGTTATCTTTAAGGCTTTTTCTTTCCCTGACACTTCTGATGGCGGGGAAGCTTTTTTCTCAAAGCTTTCTTCATATTCATCTGACACAGCCAGTTTTGAAATTGGAATGGAAGCAACAGGACACTACTGGCTTGCAGTTTATTCTTTTCTTTATGAGAAAGGATTCATACAGCATGTCATAAACCCCATACAGACAGATGGCTGGCGTAAAGGCAAGGAAATCCGTAAACGTAAAAACGACACCATTGATTCTGTCATTATTGCAGATTTAATCCGTTATGGGCAGTTTGTGGAAACCCATCTGGCAGGGGAAGACCTGTTTTCCCTGCGTAACCTTACAAGATTCCGCAGTTATCTTACAGGTTCTGTTGGTGACTTAAAACGTAAGGTAGTCTGCATACTGGACCAGGTGTTTCCAGAATACCAGTCTGTATTTTCAGATATATTTGGTAAAACTTCAAAAGAAATCCTTATGCAGTTCCCTTCGCCAATGGATTTTGAAGAAATACCTTCTGAAACCCTGGCAGAACTTCTTGCAAGGTTAAGTCGGCAAAAAATTGGCAACGAAAAAGCAGGGCGGCTGAAAAATGCTGCAAGGCATTCCTTTGGTATTACTTTCGCACAGGACAGTTTTACATTCCAGCTTAAAGCACTTTTAGCACAGATTTCTTTTATTGAGTGCCAGATAAAAGACACTGACATTGAAATTGCTTCCATCATGGAAAAACTGGATTCCCCTGTTACTACAATAACTGGCATAGGCAAAGTTACTGGCGCTGCTATAATTAGTGAAATTGGTGATATTTCTAAATTTGACAGCCCTAAGAAACTTGCTGCATATGCCGGGCTTGATGCTTCTGTCAGCCAGTCTGGGGAATTTGAAGCCACACATAATGTAATGAGCAAGCGTGGTTCACCATACCTTCGCAAAGCAATTTTCCAGGCAGCACTTGTTGCTTCTTTTAAAGACCCCGTGTTAAGTGTTTTCTACCAGAAAAAACGGGCAGAAGGCAAACACCATCTTACATGTGTTGGTGCTGTTTCCAGGAAAATGTGCAATATTATTTATGCTGTTTTAAAAAGCGGACAGCCTTATGTTCCTAAAGCTTAAAACCTAATAAATTACATATGTTATATTAAGTTTGTATTTATGCAGGCTTGTTTGCTATACACTTTTTTATCAAAAAATTATTTTTATTTTTTTTGTTTTTCTGCTTGACTTTTTATAGTTGGTCTTTCCCTCCATAAAAAACAGGACTGCCACAGCTATGCAGGCATGGCAGATGCCATGCTAAAAGCTAATCCAGTCCTGTTAAAATCTAAATATTAACCAAAATACACAAACAAGCTGCATACATACACAAACTATATGCCTTCTCTATGCCTGTGGTATTCTCCTTGCAATCTGCTTTAAATTTTCACCCCACATTCCATAAAAGCCAAGACATGGCAATGCAAATATAACCATATCTCACTTTTTCCATAAATACAGGTTTTGGTTCCAGACGGCGCCATCCTTATCCATAACCATGGTTTAGATGTTAAAAAAATAGGACTAAATTAGGCTCAACCCCTTGATTTTACTGGGTTTCTTCTAA
>CAJTRU010000153.1 GCA_910579085.1 uncultured Lachnospiraceae bacterium
TGGCGGGCTTCTTTTAATTTTTCCCTTGCCATTAATATCCTTTCCTTGCCAGTAATATTTACCAAACTAGAAATACTGCTGGCAGCTTTTAGTTTCTATGTTTATTGTGATATTCATTATAAAAGTCTTGATTTTCTAAATAAATTAGAGTAATATCAATATAGCTATAGTGCATAAATTAAATATACAGGGAGGATTTAACATGGATGAAACACAAAAACCCGTATGTAAAGTATGTGGCACTAAATTTGTTCCAGCGAAAGAGCCAATAAAAATGGATGGGTCTCTTACGCTGGATGGGTCTTTTAACTTCGGCAATGAAGTCTGCCCAAAGTGTCACCCTGAACTTGCCAAGGAAGATAATTAATTATCCTTTCCAAGAAAAGCTCTACATAAATTGCATACTAGTGAGTATTCTTTATGGTATTGCAACACTTTTATGTCATTAAGCAAATTGAGTTTTGCCAGTACAAGAGAATCTACAGGGAGATTCTGAATTTTTTTCTGAATCTCCTTAAGCATTTCCTCTGAAAGCTGTTTTGTACTTTCCATCCTTGTCACCTCCTTTCTTCTGGTGGTTTTGGTTTCAAAAACCTGTCAATATTTACACCTAGCGCCCAACAAATATGCGAATATTCATCAAGCGTTAAACGCCGTTTCCCCAGCAAAGCAAGGTTTAACTTTGCTGGCTCGATTTTTGTTTTGCTGCTTAAAAAACTTTGAGTAATACCATTATCTTTAAGGTAATGCCAAATTTCCAAACCAGCATCCAGATTTTCTTGTTGCTTATGTCTTTCTGCACCTGCCTTCTGGCGGGCTTCTTTTAAATTCTTTCTCATACTGTTGTATTCACTCCTTTAGGCATCAGACAGTTGTTAAAATACTGTGTTAATAACATTTTCCTGCTCTGGAAGTCCATTCCTGACATTACCAGCCCTATGTCTATACGTTGTAAATCTTCTACTGCTTTTATCTGCCATGCTGTAAGATATGGTCTTATGGAACTTTCTTTAACACCGACCCCATGCTCCTGTTTAAAATGCTTTGCATCTGTCCCTAACACGATACGGTTAATCATATTCAGTTCATTGCTGAAATGGTAATTTTTAGGTTCATCATATGCCTCCTTGATTGCCTGTGTAAGCGCTGGATAATCCATTTTAGCGGCTTGGACTGATTTTATGTAGTCTTCCATATCATTAAAGCGTTTAATATAAGCCTCTTTAAATGCCGCTGCTTTCCTGCCCCTGTACCCCATAACTAAAAATACAAAACCATCTTTTGTAATTATGTATTCTGGTCTTTTCTCTCCCTTTTTGTCCTTATAATTAACCAATTCAAAATTGATGGCGTTAAAACTTTCTGAGCAATCAAGGTTTTCAATATCTCTTAGTACATTGTAATGTTCTTTGCCAAACACTTTTGCTATCTTCCGGCTTGTCGTGACTGGTACTCCCTTTCTTTCTGAAACAATACCAAGTAAATTCTCCAAATTACCACCCTGCTTTCTGTGTCATGCCTGCCTTTTAAATTGATATTTCTCTTTAAGCTCCCTGCTACGTTCCAGATTGGCTTGCAGCAGTCCTGTTAATTCCTGCTGCTCCTTTTCTGTTATCTGCCCTTTCTGTCTTAAATGTTTGTATCTTTCTATATTCCTCCTTAAAGCTTCATCCGTAGCAGATATAACATAAGTCTCACCACATTTTTTACATGTGAAATAATTGTATTCTATGCCTCCATCTGTCCTGTACCTTGGTTTAATATTGACTATCTTATGGCATTTATTACATACCACTACTGGTTTTCCCCGCCTGGTAAACATTTATATCCTCCTTTATGCCTGGCTGCGTTGGTACTATGTGTCCTTTGTTAAACTGCTCTATGCGCATAAGCTTCCATTTTTCTGAAAGTCTGGCAAATACCTGTTCTATTGCTTTCCTAATTCTTACCAGTATACTTTTTATAACATTCCATATTTTCATAATGGGCTTTGTTGCCATATGTATTTTGTATGTAGTTGATTTCCTCGGGGGATTAAAACCATATTTCTTTTTAAATTCCTTTTTCTTCTGTCTTTTATTCATAAAAAGTCACCTCTCTCCTATTTTTAAATCAACGTGTGCAGTTGTCTTTTTAAAATGTTCCAGCCTTAAAGCAGATACAGTAACACCATCTTCTTTATAATAACCCTGGAACAGCCCGCAATAAATACGTGTTACAACGACTTCCCCATGACAGCCATTGTCTGTAACTACATCACCAACTTTTATTACTTCCGTAGCTTTATGTATGGCAGGCTTAATTACATTTCTGTAGGCAGGTTCTGAATATACTTTTATAATTTGCTTAGCCCCGCCTTTTCTTTTTATAACAAGCCCGTCCCCGCAATTATGTAAAATCCATTTTGCAACCAGACACCCTGCACTGTTAATAATCCTGTTCCTGGCTGGCAGCATACATTTTAACAGCATATTTTTTAATGCTGCTTTT
>CAJTRU010000154.1 GCA_910579085.1 uncultured Lachnospiraceae bacterium
AATTAGAATGATACAAAGTATTCTTTTTCCTGTCATTGAATATCTCCTTTGCCTTTTATTTTTTGCGTTTTGCTCCTGTCATGTGCCAGAAGCAGCATAACCGCAGTTATAACAAGCATAATCAGAAGTACAACAACGCACCGGAAAATATTATATGTGCCGACTTCCATGCCATTTTGATAATTGATGAAACCAAGTCCTATCGTAACCGGGTAAAGACAGGACAAACCATGACCGGAAGCAAAAGTCCCTATAAAACCATAAAAAAATGCAAAAGCTACTCCCGTCATAAATGCTCCTGCCCTTTGTCCTGTAAATACAATAACAGGCAGCACCGATATAAATACAAAGCAATTCATTCCAACCATTTGGACAAGCGATCTCATTACGCTGCTAAGAGCAATTCCCTCATATCTGCTAAAAAGCGAAATGAGAGCAGTAAATAATAGTTCCACTACCGCCAGAAAGACAGAAATCATTCCGCAGACAAATACCTTACCCAAAAGCAATCTTCGGAAAGATACCGGGATTGCCATTATATTTTTAAGCGTGTCGTCTGTTCTTTCACGTTCAATCATATAACCTGCAATCAGTACGATTGTCGCCGGAAAGATAAGCGAAAAGCTGTTCCATATTACATTATCTGAAAAACTGGAAAATGTCGGCGTTCCCGGCGTACCCATCTCCATAAAACAGGTTAGTAAAACAACAGACAGCATAGTTGCAATTCCAATCCAGATAACAGAGAATCGTTTTAATTTCCAGAGTTCTGTTTTTATGAGCCTTGCCATTTCTTACACCTGCCCTTCCTGCTTTTTGTAGATTTTGATAATCGCAAAATAAGAGATACCTCCAAGAATAAAAACGGTAAATACTACAATTCCTAATTTCAGAAAGTAGGGCTGCCAGTTTTCAAAAGCAGTTGTTCCCTGTTCAATCATTCTTGAAGCCTGCCAACGATAAATAACAGGCGTTGGTAAAATACTGGTAAGCACTTTCATCACTTGATTATCTGATGTGAACTGCCCTGTAAAAGCAAGGGAAAATCCAAACATTGTATAGAAGAATGTCAAAATAACTGCAAATATATAAGAGCGGTTAAATTTTACAATCGCAATTATAATCGGAAGTGTACCCGTAGCATATAGAATAGCCGTAATAATGGCGGTTATAAGTTTGTTCCAAATATTGCCCAAATCAGATCCGGCTATTATCCCCCCGATAATTGCAGAGAACAATGTTACACAGGTGAATAAAAGGCTGATAAAGTATAATACTATGATTTTTGCAGTCGCAATTTCCCATGCCGAAACAGGAATAGCTATCAAATTTTTCAGAGTTGCATTATCTCTTTCCATGTAAAAGAGCATAGCCCCTATAATGCCAAGTATGCAGGGAAGCATGACAGGAACAGCCATGCAAATGAGCAAATCATATAAGCCGTCAAAAGCGTTCAAATCGCCCACATTCCCTTTTAGTACAAGTGCAGTAAACGGGATAGGAAAAAGCAACGCAGAAAATATTACGAAAAGGACAAACTTTTTCCGTTTCAATTTCCAAAACTCACACTTTACAAGATCAAGCAATCCCTTCACCCCCTGTTACACGCTTGAAATAATCTTCAAGGCTTTCTTCGCAGACATAGGCTTCTGACACGGTAAGCCCGTTTTCGACAAAGGCTGTTACAATTTCACCGACAGGAATGCCTAAATTATGCAGACGCATCTTATAATCGTCCTGTATGGTAAACTGCGTTTCATGGAAATTGCGTTCTAAAATCCTTGCCGCCTGTGTTGTGCTGGAAACGGTAAAACGGATATGTCTGCTACTTTTTGCTTCCAATTCTGCAAGGCTTTCTTCCTCCAATAATGCGCCGTGGTCGATAATTCCAATATCATCAGCCAGCAATGCAATCTCGGAAAGAATATGGCTGGAAATCAATATTGTTTTCCCTCTTTCCGTACAGAGGTCACGGATAAAAGAGCGCACTTCCGCAATTCCAATCGGATCAAGACCGTTAATCGGTTCGTCCAAAATCAAAAGCTCCGGGTCATGCATAATGGCAAGGGCAATCGCCAGTCGCTGCTTCATGCCAAGGGAGTATTGGGAAAACAGCTTTTTGTCTTTATAGGGAAGCCCCACTAAATCAAGCGCATTTTTAATTGCATTACGGCTCGGCACTCCCCGCAGGGTAGCAAAAATGCGCAGGTTTTCTGTGGCGGTCAGATTTGGGTAAAATCCGGGGGATTCAATCAGATAGCCAATCCGGGGCAGGAGCTTTTTCTCATTTGTCCGTAAAGGCTGTCCCCAGATTGTAACTTCCCCGGAAGTGGGCTGTGTCAGCCCAAGCAGCATTTTCATGGTCGTTGTCTTTCCGGCTCCGTTTCTGCCAAGCAGACCGTATATGCGTCCCTGCTTTACATGGATATTCAAATCCGCAACGCTTTTCTGTGTTCCGTAT
>CAJTRU010000155.1 GCA_910579085.1 uncultured Lachnospiraceae bacterium
ATGGATCCTGAGTGCTTTCCCTGAGCACTCTTTGCCTGGGATGAATCCTGTGATCTTTTGGAGGTCTCTGTTGAGTGCCCCAGATGACCATCAAAAAGCTCCCACACTGGCCTGTTCCCCTGGCTCTCCTCCAAACATCTGACTCCCAACATACCTATGTACCATTTCAGCCTGTCTATTCCCTGGAAATTCCAGTCTTAAATTTATGTGTGACCTCATTCTCAGAAAACAGTGAAGGTGTATTCAATGCATATGTGCTGACCTTTTTTCTATGCCAGTTCTAATGGGTTTCAAACTCTATGAGGTTGCCCAATATATTGGTCACTACTCCTGAGTAACCCCTGTGCTTCATGGGGGTCTTACTGGGTCCCATATGCACTCTGAGTGTTTTTTTGTTTGTTTGTTTGTTGGTTGGTTTTATTGTTGTTGTAGGTTTTTTGTTTGTTTGTTTGTTTGGTTTGTTTTGTTTTTGTTTTTGTTTTGTTTTTTTGTTTTTGTTTTTAGTCAGGCTTGTCATGGACTCAATCATTTGTGTTTTTTCTCTAGAATAAGTTTGAATGCCAAATGACTTGAAAATACTCTCTATTGTTGATTAATTTTGATATCTGGGAGAGTTTCTGTGCTAGCTGGATGTCTTAATTAGGGTTTCAATGCTGTGAAAAAACACTATGACTAAGGCAACTCATTAGAAACATTTCATTAGGGCTTTTCAACATTTCATTGCAGTTTCAGAGGTTCAGTCCACTATCATCAAGGAAGTGAACATGCAAGTGTCTGGGCATATGTAGTGGTGGAGAGGAAGCTTAGAGTCTTCTGCATGCAGGGATGGTGTCTTCCACACTGAGCAGAGCTTTAAAGCCTCACAGTGATATGCTTCCTCCAAAAAGGCCACACCTACTCCTACAAGGTCACACCTCCTCATAGACCAACTACATTCAGAGTGCTAAACTGATTTCATAGCAACTTGACAAGATCTAGAGTCTTAAAGAGGAGGAGCCTCAGTTGAGAAAATGCCTCATTAAGATCAAGCTGTTAGGAATTTTCTTAATTGGTGGGAGAGGACCCAGTTCATTGTGGGTGGTGACACCCTTGTGGTGGTAGTCCTGTGCTCCTTATGGAAGCAAGACTTAAGGAGCATGTCAATAAGCATCACCACTCCATGGCCTATGCATGAGCTTCTGGCTCCAGAAAACTGTGTTGTTTCAGTTTCTTTCCCAACTACTTTGATGACGAACAGCAATGTGGAATATAAGCTGAATAAAACTTTTGCTATGGAATTAGCTCTTTGGACATGGTATGTCCTTACAACAATAGAAACCTTAAGTAAGACAATTTCTTAGAGAAACAAAATATCTAATAGTACCACTGTCACTTATCCTATAAGGACAAATAATGTGTAGATATTTTATTTTAATTTAAAGGTAAGATATTCTCATGTATATAATGACATGTAATTGTTCTAGTTTGCTTCTTTCTCACACTGAAGAATACTAACATCAAAAATAACTTGGGAATATAAGGGTTATTAGGTTACATGTTACAGACTATTACCAAGGAAGGCAAAACAGGAACTTGAAGCATTACCAGGAAAGAGTGCTTATTGCTTGACCCTATCTTAGTCATTGTTCTATTGCTGTGAAGAGACATCATGGATAAAACAACTATTATGAAACAAAGCATTAACTGGGGGCTTGATTACACTTGCAGAAGTTTAGTCCAACATCAAGTTAATGACCGCAGCACTGGAGCAATAGAGAACTATTGATCCTTAGACAGAGACAGATATTCTGCCATTACATTGGTTTCTTGAAAACTCAAAGACCACCCTTATTGACACAACCACTTCCTCCAATGAAGCCACATCTTCTCTCATTCCTTCTAATCCTTAAACACACTGCCAATCCTGGTGACTAAATATCCATATATATGAATCTATAGGGGATATTCTTATTCAAACCACCAAAAATCATGTGGCTTGATCAAATATTTTATTTTAAATATAGAGTAAAAGCTTCCCTTTTATAAATGACTACTGATGAGCTTACCCACAGTTGCCTACCCTCACACATCGACCATCAATGAAGAAAATGTCCCATAGACTTACCCAAAAACCAAGTGAATAGAGACAATTCTTCAATTGTTCTCTCTCCTAAGGTGACGCTAGATTGTCAAGTTGGAGATAAATAAAATCCCAGCACATTAAGGTTTATCCTACTCCATAACCCACACAAACATTACTCATCACAATCTCCTCCTTCTGTCTGGTTATAGACCCACTTCCCTCCATGGCAGAAGAGAAGGGTAAGTACCTCCACCAGCAAGGATACTCAATAATAGGTGACAAGTAGTGAATATGTCCTATAACCTCACAACACCTACATTCTAATGTGTGTTACACTTTCTGGGAGACACCCCAGTCTGTCCAACTTCCTGCCAACTCAGCTT
>CAJTRU010000156.1:0-2074 GCA_910579085.1 uncultured Lachnospiraceae bacterium
GGTATTCTTCATAGGGTGCTTCAAAATATTCGTCTGTTGTGCCTAAAGGGTAAAATTTTTCTTCTGTGAGGTATTCAAGGGATATTTCTTTTTGCCGCCGTCTGCTCCTATCACGCCATGCGTTGAGTGCCGCAAAGCGTATGACGGTCTTGCAAAAGCCATTGAACGTATACATGATATGTTCCTTGTATGCTTCTGTGCAAGGCATAGATGATTCCCCCTTTCTCCCACATAGGGCGGTGCATGGTTTACGGTTGCTTGTTTATAATTCAAAGTAACAACAACTCTATGCGCAGGTCTTAACTCGTTTCGCTACTTTAATTATCTTCTCCCGGTATCACATTTTACCATTCACAAAAAACAATTTCAGCATTTTCGTAAATAGGACATATATCTTTCAAGATATTCCTTTTGACAGTTTGTATTTTTTTATAATCAATATTATTGGTAATATAAATGCAAACTTTTATGTGCATACCAATTTTATATATGTCACATTTTTGCAATGTCATAATACCGCTAAGATTCTTTTCTACAAATTGGAAAACTGTTCTTTTTAGTTCCTGATTCGTTGTCAACCCTCCTGACAATTCGCGGAAAGAAGATATGAAAACACTTATCGGTTCTTTTATTGCAGGCAAGACTATAATTGTCGTAATGAAAAAATCTCCAGTATAATGAAGAAAACCCAAACTTCCGTTAATATCTATCAGTTTTATCAAGAACGCAGACAGTGCTACGCCCAAAGATAATATGCCGTCGATAAAATTTCCTTTCGATTCTGTTGCTAAAAGTGTACTGGAATCATTAGTTTTACGGCTCTGGCTTCTGTTAAAAAAAGACAGCCCAAAACATATGATACACATAAGTATCTCATAAGGAATTACAGGTTCAATCATCAAAGGGGTTCCAACGCCATATGCAAAATACCCCCATGCTGCTTTTGCAGTACGAGCAACAGAAGAAAACAGCAGCACCAATGTTAATAAAGTTCTAAAAATAGAATATAATGGCTCTAAAAAATAAAGACCGTCCGGGTAATTCTTTGTCTTTTTATTACTAATTTTTGAAATTTCCAATGCTGCCAAACAAGAGCAGGAAGCAATCATTGAAAAGGAACAGTCTAAAAACAGAGCTTGAATATTTGTTATCGAAAAAATCCAAAACCCACCTATTGCCATTATTAAGTTTACAATGCAGCTTACTATCAGCGATTTGCGTTCAATTTGTTTTTGTGTCATGGTTACCTCCATTGCCTTGGAATTTTATAGTATTCAGATTGACATATCCGTACAACAAGCAGTATACTATAACATGTGTCGTTTTTCTATCTTCAATTTTATCTATAATTGTTGCCTAAACGACACTGCTGCTCGAAACTGTTGTTTAAAGGAGAAAACTATGAATAAACATGACAGGCGGGTCAAAAAGACAATAAAAGCATTACAGTCTGCTCTTGCTGACGCAATGCTTGATAAGGAACTTCAAAAAATTACAGTACAGGAATTAGTCAACAAGGCAGACATACATAGAGCTACTTTTTATTCGCACTACCATGATGTGTATGACTTATATGAGCAAATGGAACATGACGCTATATCTGAGTTCACTAAATTTATTAACGATAATCCAGCAGGTCATTACGAAAATATTTATAATTCCATTATTGATTATATTTATGAAAATCCTGCCCTAAGCCGTTTGCTTTTTTTCGGAAAGGGAATTGACCACAAATTTCAAGAGCATATGTATGACATCATCGAAGAAAAATATCTTGAAATATGGATGCAAGAAGAAAATATATCTTCCGTTTCAGAAGAAATGCTCTATATGGCGACATATCATATTCAAGGCTGCCTCTCAATAATCTCACTTTGGATTAAGAATAATTTTTCTACCCCAAAGGAAAAAATAATCCAGCTTATTTATTCTATTGACGCAAGTTGGAATATGCCATAAAAGAAATAATCTGTGTGGAGATAAAGAGGGATTCCGTAGTAGTCGGCACTGTGGGAATGTGCATAACTTGCTGTCTTATGGAGTTGTGGGAAAGTCCGTTTGCAGAATGTGGGAA
>CAJTRU010000156.1:2084-2363 GCA_910579085.1 uncultured Lachnospiraceae bacterium
TTTTCCATGACGGAATAGTAATTTATTAAGAAATCGCATAAAATCAAGATTTTTAAATTCACAAAATGGCTAAATTCGTATAATTTTGCTTGTATTCGTATAAAATTCGTAGTACACTAATACCATAAATTATGGTATATGGAGGGCTACGGAATGGCAAACAAAGTAAAAAGAACTGGTACAAAATATCCGAATATCTATTTTAATGAAAGTACAAAGAAGTACGATATAAAGTACAATTATAAGGAATACTCTCCGCTTAAAGGTAAAAATGTATAT
>CAJTRU010000157.1 GCA_910579085.1 uncultured Lachnospiraceae bacterium
AAAAATGGGGCTTGATGACACTTAAACTTAAAAAATGGGGAAACTCAAATTAAAATAACAGTTGACATAAACTGATAGATGTACTATACTAGTTTTAGTGGATTTGCGATAACTCAATTTTTTCAGAATCTACTAAAACAAGGCTTTATGCCGAAATCAAGGACATCGACGGATGTCCTTTTTTCTTTGCATTTTTTGATAAGGAGGTATAATGGGATTTAGGATATTAATGATAGAAAGTGAAGCTGCAATTAGCATAAAGCTTGACAACCTTATAATAGAAAAAGATGGCAAAAAACTCTGGATTCCTGTTGATGATATATCAGTAATAGTTGTTGATAACCTGAAAACTACATTAACAAGCCGGATGTTATGCCTGCTGGCAGACCATAATGTTGGTGTTATATTTTGTAACCATGAACATCTTCCCATTGGATTTTACTGCTCATATGATAACCACAGCCGTATTTCCAAAACAATAAATTACCAGATAAATGCAGGAACAGAATATTATAAACAGCTATGGAAATTAATTGTAGACGCTAAAATTACTAACCAGTATAAAGTATTAGACATTCTTGGAAAAAATCCAGCCACCATCACCCAGTTAAAAAATTTCTGTACAGAAATAACAGAAGGTGACATTACCAACAGGGAAGCACATGCTGCTAAAGTATATTTTAATGAACTAATGGGATGTAGTTTCTCCAGGGGAAATGAAGAACTGCTTTTAAATTCAGGACTTGACTATGGATATGCAATTTTCCGTTCATATCTTGCAAAACTATGTGTAGGATATGGATTAAACAGCCAGCTTGGAATACACCACAAAAACGAATATAACCGTTTCAACCTTGTAGATGATTTAATAGAACCATTCAGGCCTTTTGTAGATTATTATGCATATTCCCTTCTTAAAGATGAAGAATATTTTAAGTCTGTACACAGGCACAGCCTTGTAAATTTATTAAACCATAAAATAATTTACAATAAAAAGAAAATGTTTCTATGTAATGCTATGGAGGAATATGTTTCAAATATTGCTGCCTGTATTTCTAAAAAACAATTTAACACAGAATTTCCAGATGTACAACAATATTTAGGAGAAACAGATGAAATATAAAATTATGAGAATGATATGTATGTTTGATTTACCAGTTGAAACAAGTGAGGAACAGAGAATTTACCGGACATTCCGTAAAAATTTAATAAAAGAAGGTTTTATAATGATGCAGTATTCCGTATATATAAGGACATGCCCTAACCGTGGTTACTGCACACGTCTTGAAAACCGTATGCAAAAATTTATGCCAGAAAAGGGTAATGTCCGTATAATTGTTATAACAGAAAAACAATATGATGATATGAAAATTTTTGTTGGAAGCAAAAGTGAAACAGAAAAATCTATTGGGTCAGAAAGGATGATAATTATTTGAAAATAGAAATTACAGACAAGAATACAGAATACATAATAAACCTTGAACCAGTCACCCAGTTATGTGGTATATGTTTTGAAAAAAAGGATTTTATTATTAAATCCTTATGTAAGTATTTTTCTTCAAGTAAATACGAACAATACGAAGACAATATGCATGAAAATATTAAAATTAATGGTGAAAAAACAGGCAGAAAATACTTCTCTGCTTTTCACATCTCTTCACGTGAACAATTAATACAATCTGCAAAAATTTCAAAATCCAGCTTAATGATGCAATATTTATCAAGTATATACTCTGAAATCCCATACCAGTGGATAATAGACCAGATACAGGAAAATCTTGATAAATTATATTTAGAAATAAATAAGGAAATACAAAACAAAATAAAATGCATAGAAATAGGACATTATACAAAAAATATCCTTGAAATAATACAATCATCTGATATTTCTGGAACAGACGAAACAGCACTTGAAAGCCTGTCAAATATGGAACTCCTTTTAACATATATAGGAATATTACAGGAAATACAAAAAAAATGTCCTTGTAAAACATTAATAATAATTGAAAATATAGACCATTTTATAAATTATCAAGATTACAAAAAAATTTTAAATAAAATGGTTCAATTCTCTAACAGCTTTGATGCATGGTTTATTGTAACAACAAGTATAGAAGGATATGTAGTATTAAATAGAAACTTAATAGAAGGAATAAATGTAATTAACGACTGTATTTTTTCATTTCCAGATATGGAACATATAATATCATTTAT
>CAJTRU010000158.1 GCA_910579085.1 uncultured Lachnospiraceae bacterium
ACGAGTTCCATACAGCAATTTTACCAGGATTGCTTGCTTAAGTTCGCACTTATGGTGCATTATCCCCCTGTTCTTTTCCATAAGATTCAAATGCACTTCCATTAAAAGAAACCAACCTTGCACCGCTTGAATTTGCACCCTGTACCCCTTTAAATTGTGGATGCAATCTTGCTACTTGTGCTAATTTACCACTTACAAGGCAGCGTCTTAAACATGTACCATCATCTTCTCCAGAACTGGAATTCCATAAATTTCTTACTTCTTCTGTTTCTAATATTTCTTTTGACATTTCATAAGAACGAAATACCAGGTTTGCCTTTTCAATATCCTTCCAGTTAACCGGAAAAATATCTTTGTTTTTTTCAAAATCCCATGTTTTAAAAAAACTACAAATACCTTGCGCAATTTTATCCTCTGAATTACCAAGCATTTTTATATGATATTCTGCAGATGCCCGGAAACATTCCCCTGCCTGTGTTTTATTTTTTTCATCTGCTGTCTGGTTGTCTGATGGAATCCATACTCCTAGCAGATACTTTGCATTATCACATAAATAATATGGTTTAGGCGTTTTACCTGAACGTCCACTATGTATAGGAACCATTCTTTTATCTGGCACAAGCACTTTTCTTTTGCCCCGCTGTTCTTCTTTTTCAATAGAAAAAATACTTTTTACCTTTCCACTATAATCTATTGTAATTACATATGAAACTTTTTCATTTGCCCATCCCTCTCTTCCAACTTTTCTTCTGTCTAAAAGCAGTCCATAGTAATCCGCCAGTTCGCCAAGAATCATTTTAACACCTCACAATCTTTTAAATCCAGCTTTCCATCTTGTAATACTGCATGGAAAAACATAGGCTCTATACCATTTTCACCTCTGTAATCCATATCATATAACATATACCCTAAATCCTTTTCACCTTTATATGCTGTCTGGACTTTTTCTTTATTATCCCATATACGAAAAAATGCTGGAAACTCCCTTACACCAAGATATGGGGTATGGTAACACTGCCCCTTTTGCAAACGTCTTTTTAAAATATCCTGGAATTTGCCTGGATTATCTGTTTCATTCGCCTGGGAAGTCATATCAAAGTGTGCCTTTACAACATAATGAACATTTTTTAAAACTAATGCTGCCCTTTGTTGTATTGAATCTGACGCAGATAAATAAAGCATATCTTTATTACCATTGTTCATAACCTTTTTGACATTGCTGCTACTTATCTTATCTTTAACTTCATTCCTCCGTATATTTGTTGTCTGGATTATATTGCATATATAAATTTCATCTATAGTATATTTAATACCTGGATGCCAGTAAACTGCTTCTAAAATCCCTCTGGCTGCTGAAGGTGTTATACAGTCATATGTCACACGTTCTGTTTTAAATTCTGGACGGTTAAATGCTGCATATTCTCCCCATACTTCAAACATAATTGACATTATAATGCCTCCTTTACTAAATTATCATTGCACCATCTGCTTTTTCATAAACTAATCCTTTGTCCATTGAATACATATGCAAATTTTGTAAAACTGCAATTCCATCTAAAATCTCATAACTGTTTCCATCCTGTAACATATTTTCATATTCATTTTCATAAAGATTAACTGAATAAACACCTAACTCTTGTATAGTACTTTTAAAATTTTGCTGGTTGTTAATTTTATATTGTAATTTTTCTACAAGCTGGCATGCCTCTTTCTCTATTGGAATTATAAGCATTCTTGTATCAGACTCTATCATATAGAATACTTCTGCTATTTTTTTAAATGGCATTTTAATTCCACCAAGACCTTTATCAAAACTTTCTACAATATTGTTGGTATCAAGTAAATTTATATCTAAAGACTGCAATGTTTCAAAATAATACTTGATTGGTTCTAAACCATCATATATACTATATTTGTCAAATGTTTCTCCAGTTATTGCAACATTCTTTCCAAGCATACGTGGTATCTTTCCCATAGTGAATACCCATACAATGCTTTCTTCTACACTTCTTTTTCCTTCCCGGTTACATCTTCCTGCTGCCTGTATTATGGAATCCAGTCCTGCTTTTTCCCTGAATACTACTGGAAAATCAATGTCAACCCCTGCCTCCACAAGTGCAGGATAACCGAATAAAAAGTTATTACCAATAAAAAGGTTTTATAACCTGTTTT
>CAJTRU010000159.1 GCA_910579085.1 uncultured Lachnospiraceae bacterium
GTTTTATCCCATTATGAATAGGAATTAATTATACATCAACATTTCCCACGATTTGAACTAAATCAGGAATAAGGGATATGTTTCCATACAAATAAGTAATGCCAATGTGGTTAATCAAGTAGAAATGTGTGTGTGTGTGTGTGTGGGGGTTAGGATGCCTTTGGATTATTTGAGAATGATGGCTGATCAGAAATATGTTATGCAAATAACCCTAACCTGTGAGAAATGAAAAGTAATGATATAAACTATACTACCAAGTGTCATGGCCACTTATTAGTTGATATCATTTTCTTTTTCATTCCTTTATTCGTTTGAATAATTGTGTGCCACAGATGATCACACGTTCAAATGTGTTAGTTTTCCAGGTGATGGGCTGTTTAGAATGAATTAGGAGTTGTTTTATTATTAAAGGAGATTTGTCACAGAGCCTTGAAATATCAAAAACCCATCAGACTCTCTCTCTCTCTCTCTCTCTCTCTCTCTCTCTCTCTCTCTCTCTCTCCCTCTTTCATTACTCTCTGCCATCTCCATCATAAGTTGTTCGCTCTCAACTACTGCTCTACATGTTTTGCCTCTGTGTTGCCATGGTGTCTACCATGATATCCTGGACTTGCCCTCTGGAACTGTAAGACCACAATTAAATGTTTCCTCTTATAAGTTGGTTTGGTCATGATGTCTCTCACAGCAATAGAACAGTAACAAAGACATACATACTCCTGTTTATTTTTTGAAACATTCTTTATTTCTTTCATTAAAGTTACCTTTTGTCCATTGAACAGTTTTAAGAATAATGTTAATGGGCCCAAATAAATAGTGCCAATAGGTGTGGCACTCTCAGGAGGTGTGAAATAGTTTCATTAGGTGTGACATTGGTGGAGTAGTTGGGGCACTGATGGAGATGTGTCTTTGTTGAGTTGGTGTGATCTTGTTGGAAGAAATGTAACAATGTGGTGGTAGGCTTGGAGGTCTGCTGTCCTTAAGCAATCCCCAGTTTGACACAGTCTCCATCTGCTTCCTGTATATCAAGACCTAAAACTCATCTCCTTCTCCAGCACTGTGTCTGTCTGAAGGCTACCATGTTTCCAGCCATGACAATAATGGAGTAAACCTCTGAAAAGAAGTTACAAAGTGTTCAAGATTTACTATGATCCTGGTGACACTTCATGGCAATAAAACCCATACTAATACTCACATAAACACTCAAAAACACATTTGATGTTTTGTGGGAACAGACTTTTCAGGCCCTCTGCCTACTGCCTGGAAGCTATTCATTTCCAAGCAGCTATCAGATGAAGATGTAGAACTCTCAGCTCCAAATGAACCATGCCTGCCTGGATCCTGACATATTCTTACCTTGATGATAATGGACTGAAATTCTGAACCTGTAAGCCAGCCCCAATTAAATGGTTTTCTAATAAAACATGCATTGGTAAGTGTGTCTGTTTACAGCAATAAAATCCTAACACACACATGTACATATACACCTAGATATACTGAGTCACAGACACACACACACATGGAAACATTCACACACACACACACACACACACACACACACACACACACACACACACATTCATTTACAGGGACTTTAGATTCAGCCAGTACCCATGCAATTTAATTGGGGTGTCGAATACATGTGTTTGTGGAACATGACTATTGCTCTTTCTTTTAGGAATTATGTGGACAAAATCTGCACACTCACTTCATTCCTCCTCAACATCAGAAATCTCAATTTAAAGAAAGTGAGATAATGAGAAGTAGTTTTAGATACCTCTCTTTTTTTTCCTGTGAGTAGCTTCCACTTCAAATCACCAAGGAAAAATAAACATAACAGGAAAGAAATTCATATTAAAATGCCCTTGACAAGCTCATAATACATTCTCCATAATGAATATAAACTTTTATTTAGAATTCCCAAGGAAATGAGACTTTTGAAAAATCCTTACTTTCAGATAGGCTTTGGTATTTCATTTCCCTGCAAAGGAACACCAATGTAAAAAGACAGAATCTAGATTGCTTTGTGCACAAGTTGAATCAGAAACATTTGATATTGTGCATACAGGGACTCACCACATTTTTACAAACATATATATATAT
>CAJTRU010000160.1 GCA_910579085.1 uncultured Lachnospiraceae bacterium
CCGCCCGCTCCGCCCCGGCAAAGGGAAAGGAGGGACGGGATGGCAGATAGCCCGGCTTTGGGACAAAATGTCCCGAAGTCCCGCCGTAGGTTCCACCTCGTTCCCCCACACGTCCCAGCCGGGGGCCGTCTGGCGGGCGAACAGCTCCACCCGGGGCACGTCCCCCATAAGGGCCACGATTTTCTCCCGGGCCTCGTCCGGCTTTTTGCTGTGGCCCTCGATAGGGGAGATAATGAACTGGTGGACGTTGGGGGCCTTTCGCCGGGGATGCCCACGGGTCGCCAGCAGGCACACCTCCGCATTGGCCCGCGTCCAAAAGCCCAGCCCGTAAAACCAACTGTCCGCCTTTTTGTTCTTTTTCAGCCAGACAAAGCCCACGGACTTATACTGAAAGCCCCACGCCTTGATAAGCCGCAGGGCCTCCGGGAGCTGGGGGAACGTGGCCCACAGAAAAAGAACGCTGTCCGGGGCCGCCAAATCCGCCACGGGCAACGCGCATAATTCCTCAATCCCCATTGTGGGGTAGTGCCGCTCCGCCGCGCCTTGCAGGCCCTTTTGGGCGTACCGCCACGGCGGGTCGGCGTATATCACGTTATATTTACCGATAGTCACACCCCCTTTCCGCCAGCGGCCACAGCCGCCCGCGCCTGCGTGATGCGCTCCGTGGCCGGGCCGTAAAAGGCCGGGGCCGTCTCAAAGCAGATAAACTCCCGGCCCGTGTTCAGCGCGGCGATGGCCGTTGTGCCGGAGCCCGCGCAGATGTCCGCCACCACCTGGCCGGGGGCGGTGTAGGTCTTTATCAGATACTCGCACAGCTCCACGGGCTTCTGCGTGGGGTGGACGGTATGGGCCACGGTCTGGAATGAAAGCAGGTTCCCCGGGAACCGCCGCCCGTCCTCCGAGCCGCTGCCGGAGCGGACAAACTTCCCATAGTTGGGGCTCTGGTCGCGCTGGGATGCGATTTTCTTATAGGGCTTGCCCTGCTCAAACTGCGGGTTGTAGAGGGGGAGCTTTTGGTAAAACACTAAAATATTCTCCGTCTTTTTCAGCGGGGCGCGGCGGGCGTTGAGAAATCCCGTACAGCGGCTCTTATACCACACCCATTCATAGCGGAGCATGGAAAGGTTGGACGCGCCGAGGATTTTGTCATAGGGGCACTGTGCGAAGAACAGCACCGCCCCGGAGGGCTTGACGGCCCAGCGCACCGCCTCCCACAGCTCCGGGAGGGGCAAAGGCACATCCCAATAGTTGCGGGTCGTGCCGTAGGGCGGGTCGGTCAGAAGCATATCAACCGAGTGCTCCGGGAGGGAGCGCAGGCCCGCGATGCCGTCCATCAGAAACAGACCGGGGGGCTCCAGCACCGGGCCCTCCGGGGACTTTGGGACATTTTGTCCCAAGGCCAAGCTATCTGCCATCCCGTCCCTCCTTTCCCTTTGCCGGGGCGGAGCGGGCGGCATTTTTCTGCGCGGCCTCCTTTCCCGCCTTATCCATCTGCTCCCGGATGGGCGCGGGGCGCACCGCCTCGGCCCGGGCGATAAGTTTCTCAACCGCCGAATGGTACGCCTCCACTCCCGCCGCGTTCAGCCGCTCCTGGGTGGCCCGGTCATTGATACGCACCGTGGCCCGGTAGCCCGTCCTGCTGGTGGGGTCGGGTTTTGAGGGCGCACCTAAGAAAATGCCGTTCTGCCCGTTCACCACCTTGAAATCGTCCACCACCACGCCGCCGAAGTTGACGCTGGCAAAACCAATCAGCTTGCCCTGGGGCTCAATGGGCCGCACCGACACCTCGATGGGGATGACAGCCTCCTGCAGAACAGCGTCCGTCCGCATCTTTACCGCTTCGTCAATGGTAACGCCCTTGACCTCGGCCAGCTCCGCGATGGGAGACTCGAACAGCCAGCGGCGCTCCTCGGCGGCAATCTGCTCCGGGGTAAGTAATACGTCGTTGCTCAAATCTTCTTCCTCCTTTCCGGGCCGGGGGATGACCGCCCCGCCCATATAGTCATAGCCTGCCGCGTGTATCGCGGACAGTGTTTCCGCCGATACCGTCCCGCCCAAGAGCAAGTCCGTATCAGCCATGAACGCCAGCATATCCCGC
>CAJTRU010000161.1 GCA_910579085.1 uncultured Lachnospiraceae bacterium
ATAAAAATCAATTTTTTAGAAGATTTAAACAGTATTACACCACTTTACAAGTTTTTTGAAAAAAAGAATAACGTATAGGACACTTTGGTGTATAATGAACTTGCTAAAATACATTACAAAGGAAAGTGATCCCATACGTCAAATTTATTATACAACAAAAAGAACCTGGTTGGTAGACTTTATCAATATTTTTATAATTATTTTGAAACCTGTCCCCTGCCTACAGCAGAATCTTTATTCCTGCTGGTTTTATCCATGCTGGCAATGGAATCTGCCCATTCCATCCGTTTTTTATACAGACATTTTTTATCTGGCATTACAGAGAAATCCCTGAATGCATTTTATTATGCCTGTTCTTATGCCAAAGTGGATTATTCCAGATTCATGAATATTACAGCTTCCATGGCATTAAAACTGATTCCTGAACTGCTGGAATCACAGCCGATTTTTCTGTGTATTGATGATACCATTGTTCCAAAGTTCGGCAAAAAATTTGAAAATGCGTCAAAACTCTTTGATCATGCTGCACATAATGGATCCAACTATCTGAATGGGCACTGCTTTGTAAGCCTGATGCTTTGTATCCCTGTCTGGAATGACCGCAAAGTGGTTTACCAAGCTGTGCCCTTAGGGTACCGTATGTGGAAGAAAAAGAAGTCCAAACTGGAACTTGCCGCATCTATGGTCCGACAGGTCATGCCTGAATTCCGCACAAAGAAAAATGTGGTTATCCTATGTGACAGCTGGTATGCCAAGAAAGACCTTGTCTGCGTTGTAAATGATTATTCAAACCTAGATATTATCTGTAATGCCAGATGTGATTCTGTCATTTACGACCTTGCACCGGAACCTACAGGAAAAAGGGGAAGGCCTGCAAAACACGGCCGTCGTCTTTCTATCTGGGATGATTTTGTTCTTTCCGATGAAAGAATCGGAGAGTATTACACGGGTGTCCGTTGTGTCCTCACAAATATCTTCGGTGCAAGAGAAGTCCTAGCATATGTAACATCAGCTGGAAAGGACAGCGGTTCCAGACGCCTGTTCTTCAGCACTGTCTTCCCGGAGCAACTGCATGTGTTCTGTGCATGGCAAGAAAAAGCACCGTTGAACCAGACCGGGAGCGGCTGGATGCAGTATATCCCGCTATTTCTTTATGCATTCAGGTGGAATATTGAAGTGGGCTACTATGAACAGAAGACATTCTGGTCATTATGCAGTTATATGGTACGTAGCTGTAAGGGGATTGAAATGCTGGTAAATCTGATCAACATAGCATACTGTGCAATGAAACTATTGCCATATCAGGATGAGGCATTTGCAGAATACCGTACAAAAAGCGTACAGGAATTTCGTTTTGCTCTTAGTGAGCAGATCAGGAAACAGGTATTTTATACCAATTTCGTGTATAATATCGAAAACACTATAAAATCAACTGCCATTATGAATGCCTTGAAACAACTGATTACACAACAAGGATTCCACTTATAAAACTTGTAAACTGGTGTCAATACTATTAATTATATTCATTTTTATTCTATTCCGAAAACAGACAATTGATAATATAAACGAAGAACCAAAAAAGGAATTATTATTCTGCCTGGCATGGCTTTTGTTTTATATTGTATTGTCTATGGTAAGCTGTGCCATTCATATTAATCTTATAAACGAAGCTGCAAATTGGTTATTTTTAGTGCTTTTCCCACTGTTCATTACCGGCTGGCTAAAAAAAGAAAATCTGGTAACTACCCTAAAGAAAACAGGGCTAATACGCTTTAACAAAAAAACACTGTTAAAAACGCTTATAGTCTGCATTTTATACCAGGGATCTATTATCCTTATTTTCAGTCTGGGTGGAGGGGCTCCCGATTTGTTTAAAAACATATTATCAAAATTCCCAAAACTGTTTTGCATTATGATATTCACGGCAGCCTTTACAGAAGAATTTTTCTTCCGGGGCATTCTCCAAAGAACTATGGTACGTTCGTTAAAGCGCCCATATATAGCCATACTGCTTACCAGTATTTTATTTGGGTTATATCATTATCCATTTGCATTTTATTTATGGGATGAAACAGCAGGAAGCATT
>CAJTRU010000162.1 GCA_910579085.1 uncultured Lachnospiraceae bacterium
GGGCGACACTGAAATATTGTGTCTATCAAAACGGAACAAGTGAAATGGTTGATTATCTGTATCAGAATTTAAGGTTATTTTCCGATAAGGACAGCGATCCGGCTATGGCAGAGGGAAGAAAAGCCGCTGCTTATTACGATTATGATGTATATATGGGAATCACTGATTATAACAGTTTACGGAAAATGCTTGGGCTAACGCCAGTTGTCTTGCAGGATAACCAATATTTAATCCATATGCCGAACCGTGTATATCAGGAGATAAAAGACAGGAGCGAAAAGCCCCAGAACAGTTTACATATAGGGCTGGATTTTGCAGGATTTATGACTGAGGGTTTTGCACAGAACGGACATAATGGAACGGATTTTTTACTGGTTGTGCCGGATAAAAAACTTGCAGGAATGAAAAAATATTTTTCACTTATGGCAGTTATGGCAAGCGGAAATGTGCCGGAAAATTTATCAGAAAGCCTGTATGAATCAGCCGGAAAAATAAGAGGGTATGATGAATTGGCTGATTATATAAAAATCGGAAGTGAAGAACTTTTTTTAATGCCCGCCACAATACAGGTTAAGAGCCGGGAAGTCTTGGAACTAAAGTTTTTAATGAGTACCTTGTCATTTCCGCTATTTTACATAGGACTTGTATTTTTATGCGTAGCGTTTACTGTCCTTTCCGTCCAGCAGTTAAGCGATTCCAATAAATACAAATTCCGCTATCAGATTTTAAATAAACTGGGAATGGGAAAGAAAAAAATCAGAAACGTAGTGGCAAAACAACTGTTTTTATACTACTTATGCCCGGTTATCCTTTCGGTTATTATCAGTGCGGTATTTATATTATATGTAGGACGGCAATTTGTGATATACACAGGAATCCACACAGAATGGATATTATATTTTGGTATTTCATTCGTTAGTTTTCTTGGGATATATGTCTTGTATTTTGCAGTAACGTATTTCCAATTTAATAAAAACATCGAGCCATAATCTAAGGGCATTGAAAACCAAAGAAATATATTTTTAATGGTGCTTAGAGGGGCAATGGTATTTCAAAATACAATCGCCCCTTTTCAGCATAAATGCAACCATAAACCAAGCACCGCCCCATGTGGGAGAAAGGGGGAAATTTCTATGGCTTGCACAGAAGCATACAGGGAACACATCATGTATTCTTTCAACGCCTTTTGCAAAGTTGTCATACGCTATGCCGCTATCAACGCATGGCGCGACAGGAACAGGCGGCGGCAAAAAGAAATATCCTTTGAATACCTCACAGAAGAAAAGTTCTACCCTCTAAGCACATCAGACGAATTTCTCAAATCACCTTACGAACAATACCCCGTTACGATATGCGGTCAGACAATCATACTCACCAATGGGGAGCTTGCCGCCGCCCTGTTATCTCTGCCAGAGAAAAAGAGGGAAATCATTTACCTTTACTTTTTCGGGAATTACACACAGCAGGAAATCGCGGATTTATACGGGCAATGCAAGAGTACGGCATGGCATTATATCCACAGTGCCTTGCAGTTGTTGCAGGAGGAAATGGAGGTGCTTTTACATGGGGAATCCTAACCTTATACCGTATGAAACCATTGTCCGGGCAACCAGCGGAGAGCCGGAAGCCGTGGACGAGGTTTTACGGCATTACAGCAAGAGAATCCGCTTTGCCGCCCTTGAAAACGGACACGTCAACATAGACACCGAGGACAGCATAAAACAGCGGCTTATCACCGCTCTGTTCCAGTTCCGTTTTGACTGAAAAGGGCTGCATAACGGGAGGTGGTATTTGTCGGGAAAATAGTCATGCTTACATTCAGCGACACCGAAGAAAAAGCGGTTGAGAAAGTCATAGCCGCCCTTGCCGATATGATACCGCTGGAAGCCATACAGCCGCCCCATTCCCCGGCGCTTATTTTTCCGGGATTGGAAATCAGATTACACCAACGCCGGGTATTAAAAGACGGCACGGACATTTACCTCACCCGTTTAGAATACGGCGCACTCTGTTACCTTGCCGCCAGTCCGGGGAGGGTATTCACAAAGGCGCAAATCTTTGAAGCCGTGTGGAG
>CAJTRU010000163.1:0-251 GCA_910579085.1 uncultured Lachnospiraceae bacterium
GATGGAGGGATAGCGGTATGTCATTTACATCGCTTTATTTTATGGTTTTTGTTTTTGCTGTCTGCGTATTTTATTATTTGGTTCCGGGAAAATACCAGTGGGTTCTTTTGCTTTTTGCAAGCTATAGGTTTTATGCGGCGCAGGGGCTAACATGCATTGTGTTTCTTTTGGCGGTAACCCTGACGGTGTATCTGTCTGCGTTGAGTATAGGATGGCAGCAGGAAAAGGCCGACAGGGAAGGGGAAAAGATG
>CAJTRU010000163.1:261-2063 GCA_910579085.1 uncultured Lachnospiraceae bacterium
AACTAACAGCTATTATTAACTATCCGACAGAGAGTTATGAACAAGCAATATATAATATTAAACAAATTGAGAGAGCATTAGATTTTTGTGTTGATATCAAATGTACACCAGTTTACAACTTTTATAAATGAAATCCTTGTTGCACAATCAGTTGTTTTAAAGCATTCATAATAGCAGTTGATTTTATGGTGTTTTCGATATTATCCACGAAAGTGGTATAAAATACCTGCTTCCTGATTTGCTCGCTAAGAGCAAATCGAAATTCCTGAACGCTTTTTGTACGGTATTTTGCAAATGCTTCATCCTGATATGGCAATAGTTTCATTGCACAGTATGCTATGTTGATCAGATTGACCAGCATCTCAATACCCTTACAGCTGCGTACCATATAACTGCATAATGACCAGAATGTCTTCTGTTCATAGTAGCTTACTTCAATATTCCATCTGAATGCATAAAGAAATAACGGGATATATTGCATCCATCTGCTCCCGGTCTGGTTCAATGGCGCTTTTTCCTGCCATGCACAGAATACATTCAGCTGCCCTGGGAAAACAGTGCTAAAAAACAGGCGTCTGGAGCCACTGTCTTTTTCTGTCGATGTTACATACGCCAAAACTTCCCTTGTGCCAAAGAGATTTGTAAGGACACGGCGGACACCCGTGTAATAATCCCCGATTTTTTCATCAGATAGAACAAAATCATCCCAGATAGAAAGACGGCGGCCATGTTTTGCAGGCCTCCCCTTCCTTCCGGTAGGCTTCGGTGCAAGGCCGTAAATGACAGAATCACATCTGGCATTGCAGATAATATCCAGGTTTGGATAATCATTTACAACACAGACAAGGTCTTTCTTGGCATACCAGCTGTCACAAAGAATAACCACATTTTTCTTCGTACAGAATTCGGGCATGACCTGATGGACCATGGATGCGGCAAGTTCCAGTTTGGTCTTCTTTTTCTGCCACATACGGTATCCTAATGGCACAGCCTGGTAAACTACTTTGCGGCCATTCCAGACAGGGATACAAAGCATCAGGCTTACAAAGCAATGCCCGTTCAGATAGTTGGAGCCATTATGTGCAGCATGGTCAAAGAGTTTTGACGCATTTTCAAACTTTTTGCCAAACTTCGGAACCATGGTATCATCAATGCACAGAAAAACCGGCTGTGATTCCAGCAGTTCAGGAATTAGTTTCAGTGCCATGGAAGCTGTAACATTCATGAATCTGGAATAATCCACTTTGGCATAAGAGCAGGCATAATAGAATGCATTCAGGGATTTTTCTGTAATTCCGGATAAAAAATGTCTGTATAAAGAACGGATGGAATGGGCGGATTCCATCGCCAGCATGGATAAAACCAGCAGGAATAAAGATTCTGCTGTAGGTAAGGGACAGGTTTCAAAATAACAATGAAAATATTGATAAAGTCTACCAATCAGGTTCTTTTTATTGTATAATAAATTTGACGTATGGGATCACTTTCCTTTGTAATGTATTGTTGCAAATTCATTATACACTAAAGTATCCTGTGCGTTATTCTTTTTTCAAAAAAGTTGTAAAGTGGTGAATCACTAGTATTTTAGAGAAGCATTAAGTAACTGTATATGCTAAAAATGTTTATATGTAAGCAAAAGAGCCAGAGGATAAACCTCTGATTTACTTTTGCTTTGTCTTACTAATAGTTAGGCACACCGTAACCATAGATTGAGCCGCCCCCGACTGGATAGCTCTGTTGCTTACAGGCATCCCCAGAGTTGCCCTCAACGGTGTAGACCGTGCCATTCTCGCATTTCTCCA
>CAJTRU010000164.1 GCA_910579085.1 uncultured Lachnospiraceae bacterium
AAATTTATTTTTTATTACATACACATTTCTACACCAAGCATTAAACAGAGTTTCTTGTTTTTTTTTATTATGTTTTTTATTAATTACGATGTATTTCATTTTTACTGACTGCTTTATCCAAAATATCTTATTGTTTATGTTTGTTTTTATAGTATTCTCATCTCACATTTGTATGCTTTCCACAAATTACTGTTGCTGCTAATATATCTCTACAAATTAAAAAACCCATTACTCTTTTTATTAAGTAATGAGCTTTTTTATCCTGTTTTTCTGCCAGCATCATATGCTTTAATTAAATGTTAAACCACATTTAAAGAAAAATATGTCTTAATACTACTGAAACAACTAAGGCAAAATTGCAGTAAGAAACTTAAAAATTTCATTTTCATTAATTTTTTTAAACACACTATAAAGGTCATCAAGGCTTAATTTAGGTTTCTTCCTATCAGTTATTTCCAGCTTCTCTTTGTCCACATTCATATATTTATGTACATAGTCTAAACCTTTTTTACAGATTTCTAATACCGTAAATTCATACACATAACTATTGTCAATATCTAAAATATAAGAACTATCGTCCAAAGCTATATATTCTTTCTTACCAAGGCTAACTAAACTTTCATAAAACACTTTTTGTTGTTCGTCCTGATTTTGCTCACCCATAAAATCAAATATCTGAGTAAACTTTTCGCCTAAAGTTGTTTTATCACAGTCATCCGAATCATTAGTTTGTTTTACATATTCATCAACCAAGACTAAATATGATAACACCATTTGTTCCTCTTTGGTTAATTCTTTCTTTTCCATGGTATACTCCTTTTGCTATTTATCAGCATTTTTTTATTTGATGATTATTATTGTTTCATGCATATTATAGTACATTTTGTTGTATATTACAACCATTTGAAGTAATTTTCTATATTTTATACATGAATAATTACTGTAATTAATAGCTTAGGAGATAAACTATAAGAACAACCCTTTCGGATAATCGTTAATCTATATAAAATTTATGAATGATAACAGCTTTTAGTATCCTACTGCTGTTGTTGATAATTCTGAATAATCCCCATTTTCAAATCTATATTGCCAATCTGGGTCTGAATAAATCACTTCTTCTGTCCCTGTTGATGGTGGCGTTGTTCCCGTTGATGGTGGCGTTGTATCTGATGTATCTACATCTTTCATTAGTTCTCTATATAATGCTTTATCTTCTTCAGAAAAGCTGTCATATATCTTTTGCAGGTCCTCACTTAATATCATGTCTGCTTCTATGTCAGTTTCCTTGTAATCCCCTTCTCCTAATACTGTATCTTCTCCTACAGAATTAACTCCATTGCTTTCATCTGTTTCATCAGTTTCCTTTGTTTCTTCTTTGTCTGCATTACCTTCTTTTACTGCTTCCTGCTGCGCTATAAACTCCTCACTTTTTTCATTCTCATACACTCCCATTGTATAACTAAACTGCTCTATCCCTTTTTCCTGCTTTAATGTTTCTACTAAAAATTCTACCGCTTCTACCTTCGTTATCGCTTCTGCCCACCTTGTTTCATTCCCTATTATTCCTTTATTCTTCGCTATCACCAATCCTTTATATAATTCCCCTGGTATTCCTTTGTCTGGATTCTGTAATGCATATGTTAACTCATAACTCCTCCAGTACTCTTTCTTTTCCCCACTCTCTATAAACTTTTCCTTTTCCGCTATGTTCCCTCCATCTTTACAGTCACTAAATGTTACTCCCTTTGTATCTGCCGTGCTTAACTCCGTACCAAAATACCTGCTCATTAACATGTATATTGCTTCTGCCCGTGTTATACTCCCATTATAAGTCTGGCTGTTTAAACTTTTTGATGCAAGGTCTAGGTAACTGTTCCCTGCAAGTTCCTGCGCATACCTGTTAAACTTACTTGCCCCTACTGCATTCGTAAAATCTCCACTCTCCGCCAGTTCCCCATTTACAGGCATTTCAGCCCTCGCTGCCATCGCCATAAACTCCGCTCGTGTTAAGGTACTGTCTGCATTACAATAATT
>CAJTRU010000165.1 GCA_910579085.1 uncultured Lachnospiraceae bacterium
TTGCTGAAGCGTCAGGGGTTGCACTTGGTGTAGCTGATGGTGCAGGTGTAGAAGTACCTGAAGGTACATAACCAGGACCACCTATTGGACCACTATTGTTTCCACCCTGGCTGTCTTTCTTATCCTCATACATAAGTACATATGTTGAAAATAATCCCGTTTTAAATGAAATAATATTCTTATTCTTTTCATCAAGTGTACAAGGAAGTTTATCAGCTTTGTTACCATGAACCCTGATTATATAATATGACCTTGTATAACCAGTCTTAAGTGCTTCTTTGACAAGTCCCTCAATTGACATTTTAATTGTTAAATCATCACCAAGGTTAGTTACATCTGCTGAACCAACCAGCTTATTGTCCTTATCATAACAATTAGCTATTAATTTAATATCAAGAACTACACCTTTTGCAAGGTCTGCATCAGATATTCCAAGTTTAGAATCACTTATTACTTTCTTTTCAGCATCAGACATATTACTTGTTTTAACTGTAAGTGCAACAGAAAGTTTTCCACCATTTTCTATAACTTCTTTAATGGCAGCTTCACTTGCCGTACCAAATGCTGCTATTAATTTATCCTTATTCTTTTCAAGAATTGCTGTACTTACTTCTAACTCTGCCTTACCTGTATTGGTATCTTTATTACTATTATCAATTCCTAATGAACTTTTAACAGGTTCACCAGATACTTTTATAGTAGTTGCCTTTGTAAAACCTGTTACAGTAGCAGTATAAGAACCACTACCATCTGTAGCTAATGCACCTTTTGTAACTGCACCACTTGCTTCAACTAAAGGCTTGGTTTTTTCATTATAAAAATATCCGTCCTTTGGTGTAACTGTAATAGAAACAACATCACTTTTTGTTAATTTGCCGTTTTTAAAAGGATTTTTATTAAATGTTGCTACAACCTCTGCACTTTTAAGTGTGTTTTCAATAGAAACATCATATTTAGCTTCAGAAGAGCCTTCTGGTTCTGCTTTACCTGAAACTACAATAGTTGTATCTTTTGTAATATCAATCTTATTAACGGCATATGAGTTCCCAGTTGCTGTAACTTCAACTGTATCATTACCTACCTTTACAACAGGAGCAGTATTGAACTTATTATTACTATCTGGTGTGATTGTTAAACTAACAATACTTCCATTTGTTACTGCTGTTGTTGCATTAGTATTTAAATCCAGCTCTTCTCTATTATAAGCAGATTTAGCAGTAACCCCCGCATTAATAAGGCCTTCTGTGTTAAATGATACATTAGGGTTTTGTTTTCCCTCTTCCTCTGTTGTATTTTTATACGATAATGTTATTTCAACATCACCATTAGCAATACCATCAACTGTAATTTCAGCATATTTTACCTTACCTTCTGTTACTCCTTTTATAGAAACTGTATTAACTGCTGATGATGATACTGCACAAGAAGTAACAGTGCCAGCAGGCTTGCTTGTAACCTTCTTAACTGTTACAGAAACACCTGTAACTACTCCCTTATTATCACTAACAGCCAAACCACCAAGTTCTTTGCCAGTTTCTGTTATATCAACACTTGAACTGCTAACTGCACTAATATTAAAACTTCCAGCAGCTTTAACTTTAATTACTGCTGAAGTTGTTCCAGCACCATCTTTAATTGCTGTACCAGTTAATGTATCTGATACTGTTACATGTGTACTGCAATTATTAACTATGTATACATTACAATCTGTGGCTGTATTAGTATTACTAGCTGCTGCTTTTGCAACTGGTGATACTGGTAATAATGAAATTACCATCGCCAGTGCCATAAAGAAACTAATCTTGCGTTTTGTTTCTTTTGTCTGTTTAAAAAACTTCATAAAAAAACATTCTCCCCTTTCTTTTCATAAATTATTGATTATTAATTTTATATATACCAATTGTAAAGCGCAGAATATTTTTATTACAACCTTAAAAGCGCAGGCAAAAGCGTTAAGGTTTATTTCTAAATGCAGTATCTTT
>CAJTRU010000166.1 GCA_910579085.1 uncultured Lachnospiraceae bacterium
ACATATTTTTAATGTTATGCGCTCATATGCTTTTGATGGGAATGCTTTACATTATCCCTGCTGACTGTACAATAAATCATTGTTGTATCAAGCTTTGTATGACCCAATAGCTCTTTTACCTCCTCCAGCGGCATACCTTTTTTTAATACATTTGTCGCCATTGTACGTCTAAAGCGGTGCGGATGTACCTTTGCCACTCCTGCATCTTTTCCTACTCTATGAAGTATTTTCTCCACTCCCGCAACCGTTAAGCGTGCATGAGGTGCTCTTGCGCTGACAAAAAGGGCCTCATTGTCATCATCACGGCTATCCAAGTAAGCTTTTAGATGCAGGCATGAGGTAGCTGTCAGATATGTTTCCCTCTCTTTGCTCCCTTTTCCATATACCACTACATTTTTCCCATAAAAATCAATGTCCTTTTTATTCAAAGCAACCAGTTCTGATACTCTGACACCTGTGCTGTACAAAAATTCAATAAGCGCTAAATCTCTTTCCTGTTCACAAATTCGCCTTAATTTTTCAAGCTCTTCATCTGTAAATGGCTGTTTTATTTTCTTTTCCACTTTGATAGGCTCCAGTCCTGCCGTTGGATTTTTGGGTATATACCCTTTAGCATTTAACCATCCAAAAAAGCTACTAAAAACAAGCCTGATATTATCCAGATACACATTTGACACATTTTTATCCTTTTTATACTTTGCCAGATACACAAATAAGTCATTTTCCGTTATTTTGTCTATAGGTATATTGAGATATTGAAGCATACGGAAAAGATGTAGTTTATACTGCTCTATTGTCCTGTCCGATTTTCCTTCGGTCTTTTTTCGCACCAAAAAAAGCTGTAGATAATGGAGATATCCTTTTTCTATGTCCATTATCTCTGTATTACGCTTTGTTATCTCATATTCCTGCAAAACAATATAAAGCGTCTCTTTCAGTATTCGGCATTGTTCGGGTTCTATAATCCCCATCATAACTGCCAACATTTTTGTTACAAATTCATCATTCATAAAAATAGCCCTCCTGTAGTTTTTGTTTGATTGTATCATACAAGAGAGCTATTCTTTATGCTGTTTTTTGTACTTATTCTTCCGTGTCAAGCAATACTTGCACCTGTACACGCCATAATGCCGGTACATCTTCGATTGTCATCAGATTCGCCTTGATGCGCTTGTAATAAAGCTTTGCCATACCTGTTCACCTCCTTCTTTGTTGGCCCATCTTCGCCATTACTTCTTTACTGATATTTCATTTGCAAGTTCAGTTACGGCGTCCATAATTAAGCTGATATTCTCCGCAATCTCCATTAGTGCCGCTGCCAGATCTGCATTAGACGGCGTTGCCTCAGCTTCTGCCTCTTCTTTTTCTGCCGCCTCTTTTTCTGCCGTGCGGATTGCGACAATCTCAGCATATTTTTCAGCATCATAAACCCATTTTTTCCCGTCCCAATAACACGCCTGGGCCTTGTTTATGTCTTGATATGGGGGCAGTTCCGCGCATTCAATGTTACCATTTTCGGCAACATAAGAATAATAGTAGCTTTTGTTTCTGGATTCGTCTAAAACGATTATTACATTATACATTTAAACTCCTTTCAAAAAACGCCCTCAAAGGGCTGGTTAATTAGTTGCATAGGCAGATAAATAGCAATATAGGTTCCGGGCTAAAACCAACAGCAGTTGCCGGGAGTAGTATATACTCCAAAGGTATGACATTAAAAGCAGGGAATTTCTACGCAATTGTTGCACATGCTTTTGGCGGTACTGCATCGCAGAAACCCGCAACAAAAATAACATATGGGACAGCAGACAATGTTCATGAAATATATAAGACATACAGACAAATAACAGCTTTGGGATGGAGTGCACATACATTTATCCTGTTATATGTAACAAGTGATACGACACTTACCATAACTCATAGCAATTATACAGGAAATGTTGTGTCAAACGTCTTTTTGCTGGGCTAAATCAT
>CAJTRU010000167.1 GCA_910579085.1 uncultured Lachnospiraceae bacterium
ATATATGGAAGCTGCTGAGTGTAAGTTAAACTGCATAAAAATTATATTTTCTTTATTTTTTTGATATAGCAAAGAAATATTATTAAACTGGATGTAATAAAATATATTGCCAGGATATAGTTATATTTCTTTTATATATGTGTAATAGTTAAAAGTAATGTTATGTTTAGGGGATAGCACCAGGAGTGTATAATTATTTTTGGAATTTAATATACTTTAGCTTGCAGCCTTTACAGATATGTTGTATTATTGATAATATTAATTTACAATACAATATATTTTGATGTAGACGCTTTTGTTAGAAATAGTGTTTTTATATTATATTACATTATTTCTGGTAATTTCAGAAAGGAACAGAGAAAACATGGATAATGAACTTGTTATTGTACTGGATTTTGGTGGACAGTATAACCAGCTTATTGCAAGACGTGTCAGGGAATGTAATGTATATTGTGAAGTCCATCCATATACACTTGGCATAGAAAAAATCAAAGAGATGAAACCAAAGGGAATAATTTTTACAGGTGGTCCAGATAGTGTATATGGTGAAAAATCTCCACGTTGTGGAAAGGAAGTGCTTGAACTTGGCATACCTGTCCTAGGAATATGTTATGGTGCACAGCTTATGGCTTACTTATTAGGTGGACAAGTTAAAACAGCGCCAGTTAGTGAGTTTGGTAAGACAGAGGTTAAAATTGACATAAGTTCAGATTTATTCCATAATGTTTCTACAGATATAATTGCATGGATGAGCCATACAGATTATATTGCAGAGGTTCCAGAAGGTTTCAGGATTTGTGCCAGTACACCTGTCTGTCCTGTGGCAGCAATGGAGTATAAAGAGAAGAGGTTTTATGCAACACAGTTCCATCCAGAAGTAATGCACACACAGGAAGGAACAAAAATACTTTCAAATTTTGTTTATAATGTGTGTGGATGTAATGGTTCATGGAAAATGTCATCATTTGTTGAAGATGCAATTAAAAGCCTGCGTGAAAAAGCAGGTAAGGGAAAAGTCCTGTGTGCATTGTCAGGTGGTGTTGATTCATCAGTTGCAGCAGTTCTTTTATCAAAGGCAGTTGGAAAGCAGCTTACATGTGTATTTGCAGACCATGGGCTTTTGCGTAAGAATGAAGGCGATGAAGTAGAGGCTGTATTTGGACCAGAAGGGCCATATGACTTGAATTTTATACGCGTAAACTGCCAGGAACGTTTTTATGAAAAACTTAAAGGAATTACAGAACCAGAGCAGAAACGCAGGATTATTGGTGAAGAGTTTATACGTGTGTTTGAAGAAGAGGCTAAGAAAATTGGTGCAGTTGATTTCCTGGTACAAGGGACTATTTATCCTGATGTCATTGAGTCCGGGCTTGGAAAATCTGCTGTAATTAAATCACACCACAATGTAGGAGGACTTCCTGACTGTGTTGACTTTAAAGAAATAATAGAACCTCTCCGTATGCTTTTTAAAGATGAAGTACGTAAAGCTGGTATTGAGCTTGGCATACCAGAAAACCTTGTATTCAGGCAGCCTTTCCCAGGTCCTGGGCTTGGAATAAGGATAATAGGGGAAGTAACCGCAGAAAAATGCCATATTGTACAAGAAGCAGATGCAATTTACCGTGAAGAAATTGCAAAAGCAGGGCTTGACAGAGACCTTGGACAATATTTTGCTGCACTTACTAATATGCGTTCAGTAGGTGTAATGGGTGATGGAAGGACTTATGACTATGCTGTGGTGCTGCGTGCTGTAAATACATCTGACTTTATGACTGCTGAACCGGCAAGAATACCTTGGGAAGTGCTGGAGAAAGCAGCATCAAGAATTGTTAATGAAGTAAAGGGTGTGAACAGGGTGCTGTATGACTGTACGGGGAAACCACCAGCAACTATTGAGTTCGAGTGATGAAATTGTGATTGCAAATAAAGTTTTTGCTGACAGCAGATTATAATTTATCCTACTAACA
>CAJTRU010000168.1 GCA_910579085.1 uncultured Lachnospiraceae bacterium
ATTTAAAATAGATAATAGTGCAAAACCTGAAACAATAGCAAAATTTCAGGAGCATGTAATAGATGCAGCAAATATTTTTATTGAATCATTAATGCTCGATGTGTATGAGCAGCAGTTTCATTATAGTTTTGACAATTGGCTGCCCTTTTTATGGAATAAATATACAGCAATAACAAGGTATACATATGTGATAGAGGATACTTCCAATATTGAAACTATATGGAACGGAATGACCTCTAATTATAGGCAGAATATTAGGAAGGCAACAAAAGTTGCCAAGGTGTATGAAGGATATGATGCAGATGAGTTTTGGAATCTGCATAAAAAGGTTTTTGAAAAACAAGGTATGGAATGCCCTTTTTCTTACGATTTGTGGATTCGCTTATATGATGCCTGTTTACAGAATCAATGTGGAAAAATCTTGTATGCGAAGGATATACAAAATCATATTTTAAGCATTCTTTTTCTAGTTTGGGATGAACAGTCTGTATACCATTTACTGGGTGGAAGTATGCCAGAGTACCAACATTTGCAAACTTATAATATGCTGACATGGGAAGGAATTCAATTTGCATCACAAATGGGATTAAAGTATGATTTTGAAGGTTCTGTAATTAAAAAAATATCAAAGTCAATGAGGCAGTTTGGAGGAAAACCAATGCCATATTTCAGGATAAGAAAGGTATTTAATCCAGAAATTATTCGGACTGAGGCAGAAAAGCAAATACTGGAAATAAGCAAAATTTGAGAGTAGTACATAAAGAACCTTGACAACTGCATACTTTACATTAGGAAAGAAGTGTTTGAGATTTCCCATAAAATATGATATCATTTTTATAAATACATAAGAAGATGAGGTAATAAATGGGTAAAACAGATACAATAACAAAGGATTATATGAGGCGTACTGATATCTTTGCAGATGTTTTTAATCAGTTTATTTACCATGGTGTACAAAGAATTTCATCTGACAGCCTTGTGGAATTGGATACCACAGAGATTGCAGTTCCATATGGTGAAGACAATGTTTCTGTGCCAAACTAGAGATACAGGGATGTGGCTAAAATACTGACAGCAAAGACAGATGGAAAAGCGGCATATTGTATTCTGGCAGTTGAAAACGAATCAAAGATTAATTATGCAATGCCTGTTAAAAATGGATTGTATGATTTTATGCAGCTTGCCAGACAGGTGGCAGAAACAACAGGTTCGCACAAAAGAACCCCAAATGACAGTGCCAAACCTTCAAAGGATGAGTTTTTAAGTGGATTTTGGAAAAGTGACAGGCTGCTTCCAGTGGTTACACTGACAGTTTATTTTGGAGCAGATACGTGGGATGGACCATTGTGTTTAAAGCAGATGTATACTGACTGCAGTGAAGAGCTGTTAAAATATGCTGCAGATTATCAGATAAATCTAATATCGCCAGCCAGCCTGAGTGATGAGGAGATGGATGAATTTCAGACAAGTTTCAGGGAAGTAATGAAGTACATTAAATACTCAACAAATGGAAAAGAACTTAAAAAACTGCTCAATACAGATAAGCGGTTTAAAAGGGTGGAGCGTCAGGCGGCGGATGTGATTAATACTGTAACAGGTTCAAAGGTAAAATATTCGGAAACAGAGGAGATGATTGATATGTGTCTTGCGATTCAGGAAATCAGAGAAGAAGGCCGAGAGGAAGGCCGGGAAGAGGGAGAAATTATAGGTGTAATCCGTTCCAATAAAAAATGGGGGATTCCACAAGAAGATACCAGACAGTATATTATGGAGGAATACCAAAAGAGTGCAGAGGAAACGGAAGTATTTATGAGCATGTATTGGAAATAACAGTAACTGACAATGAAATAAAAAAAATCCCAATGTAAAGTAT
>CAJTRU010000169.1 GCA_910579085.1 uncultured Lachnospiraceae bacterium
CACTGCCACTTCCTGGTGACTAAATATTCATATATATGTGTCTATAGGTGACTTTATTATTCAAACCACCACTTTTCCCATGGCTCGTTCAGCTATTTTTTTTTAAATACAGCCTAAAAGGCTCCCATTTACTAAGGACTACTGATGAGCTTAGCCACAGTGATGGGCCCTCCCACATCAATCATTAGCCAAGAGAATATCCCATAGACTTACCTAATGAACAAGTAAGTGAATAGAGACTGATCTTCAATTGTTCTCTCTTCTCAGGTAACTGTGGATTGTCAAAATTGGAAAAAAAAATAATATCCCATCGCAGTAATGTTTAACTTACTCCATAACCTACAAAAACATTACTCAACACCATCTATTGCATTCTGCCCCTGCATAGACACACTTCCATGTATGGCATAAGTGAAGGGTGACTACCTCCATCAGCAAGGATACTCAATAATAGGTGACATGAGCTGAATATTTCCTATAGCCTCACAACCCCGAAATTCTACTGTGTGTTACACTTACTGGGGGACTTGCCAATCTGTCCAATTTTATGCCACCAAAGCTATGACAAAAAAACTCCTCATCAAGAAATCTAATGAATTTTACCTGATTTCTTTCTCCTGAGGCAACTGAGTATTATCCCTTCATGCTTATATTGGTGTCTGATTCATCTGTAATAAACCCACTACTATTTACAGCTACATCACAGGAGGTACGACAAATACCATCTCCCATGAGTTGGCCAAAGCTTTTCAGCAGCTTTTTTTGTAGTATCCTTTCTATACTAAAAAATACATTGATTTCTTTATTTTTAAGTGTGTAATTTAATGATTCTAACACATTTTCATCTCCCTTCCATTTTCCCCTCATTTTCTGCTACTTCATATGATATTGCAATCTATTAAAATACAGTAGTGAATACAGTGGAAAAATCAGTGTGGGAAGAATCAAAGTTCTTTATTACTAAGACAACAGATACACTGGCAGAATCTTCCAGGTACAACTACTTGGTAACTTTCGGTCTAATGTTAGCATGATTCTTCTAGAAAAAAGCTTAAAGAATTAAGGCATGGTTACAATGGACCAGAAAAGTCAGTATCACTAGTGAGACACATTCATGTAAATAATTTTCATCACTGTTCCGATATGCCTAGCAACAAGGAAAACAGGTCCATAGTCACAAGAGTATGAAAGGGGCATGAAGGAGAACAGTTGTCCAACTTATTATTACCCAGTAAGCATCAACACAGGAAGTGACCAAAGACAATAAATAACTTCCAAGACATGTTCCCAATATCCAAGTTCCTTTACAAGTGTCTCACCCCTTCAATGCACACCCATCAATCAATTAACTCATTGATTAAAGCCCTCAGGGTCCAATCACTTTTCAGATTGTGTATAGTGTTCTATCTATGAACATTGTACTTCGGGCCAAAACCTTCATCAAAACCCACGACTGACATTGCAAACCCATTTCACCACACAATTCTTTATGTTACAAAAAGTGATAGGATCTATCTGTCTCTTTAAGGATATCTCTGTATAGCAGTTACAGAAGCAAAACGTCCAGGCCAACAGAATCATCACCTCCATGAGGTATTTTAAAATATGAGTTCAAGAAGAAGGAAAATGCAATGCAAGTTAATGTTCTTGATCCCACATCCCTCCATCATAAAGCCATAGGGTGGACCTAGAAGTTTAGGTCAAAAGTGTAAATTTCACCTATACTACAACCAACTGTGATGATTTCTAGCCATCTCCAGTTTCAGTGTGGTATTTAGTCCCACCATCTGCATCACAGCATATTGCCTAGTGTGAAATAGTGCCAGCAGTTGATTGCAAACCCCACTATGTGTTGACTTGGAT
>CAJTRU010000170.1 GCA_910579085.1 uncultured Lachnospiraceae bacterium
CCTCCGGGGCTTCGTAGTAGATGTAGCCGATTAGTGCGGTGTAGTAGAGCTTTTCCGCTTTCGTCCAGAAGTCCTCGGACGACTTTTCGCCCTCGCCTTTGGTGTTTACCATGATTGTGTTGACAAGTTTCAATATGTCTTTCTCGCTGTGCAGGTAGGCAAAGGGGTTGTAGTGCATGGACTTCTTGAAATTGATAGTATTTAATATTTTTATCCGATACCCGCCCTTTTCTAAGAGCTTTCCGCACTCCAAAACGATTGTGCCTTTTGGGTCAGTTACGCAATATGAACTGTGCATTTGCATTAAGTTTGGCTTGACAAAAAAGCGGGTCTTGCCACTGCCCGAACCGCCTATGACTAACACATTTTTATTCCTCGCATACTTGGGGCTTTTGGGGCGGCTGTTCATGGTAAGCCGTTCCGTCTGCGTCAGCAGGACGTTGTTGTAAAAGTCCGGGTCAATGTAGGGTTCAATATCTTTTGCGTTGCCCCACCTTGCAGAACCGTACTCAACGCCTTTGCGGTACTTCTTGGCGTTTTTGCCTTTTAGGTAGACGGCAAGCCGCATAATAACCGCCCCGGCAACGCCGATAAGAAAATCCTGCCCGTTAAGGCTCGGCATGGGGCTTTCAAAGGCGGCGGTCACGCCCTCCATGATGTGTAGGAGCTTACCGGAGAGGTCAGCCCCCGGAGAGAGCCGGAACGCTTCGCCAATCTTCATAAAGAGCCATACAAAGAGCAGGTACGGCGCATTGAGGATAAGCAGCTTTTTGATGTTCGGTTTCATCTGTCACGCCCCCTGTCCTTGTTTTTTACTTTCTCCCGGTTCGCATTTCTCTGCTTTGCTTTTTCCTTAAAGGCGGCTAACGCCTTGCGGATTGACGGTTTTTTCTCCCGGCTTAATTTCTTGGCGGCAAACTCCTTAAAGGCTTCCGTCATAACGTCCATGTCCCGCCCTTTGAAAAAGACAAGATACCGGGGCGGTTCTTCGCCCTTGACTTTCTTTAGGCTGTAATCAATGCCGTATTTCTTGGCAACGGGTTCAAACGCTTTTATGTTAGCGTCCGTGATTTCCATACTGGAAACGCCCGTGTTCTGCTTCATTTGGTGCTTTAGGGTCTGTTTTCCCTTGTATTCCTTTGGTGATTTGTGCTTCCTTGCGTCAAGCAGCTTTTTCATGGCTTTCTGTAAGACTTCGGCGGTCAGCCTTGCCGTCTTGATTGAGATAGCAACGGTCTTTTCGTTGATTTGTTCCTGCATGGGCGGTCAATCCCTCCTTTCTTGGGTCTGTGCGGGGAAGCCGCCCCGGTTATCTGTTATGCACACGCACACGCAAGCCGTCCAGTACGTCCGTCTTGATACCGACAAGATACCATTCCTGCCCGGCACTCATTTCAATGCGTGTCGGCTTCCATTTGCCGCCTGCGAACACGTCAAAACATTCGCCGCAATGCAAGCCGCCGTAGTAATCATTCAGCCCAAAGCGGATATTATAACGTCCGCTTTCTTTGTCGAAAATCAAAGCTCCCTGTTTCATAAGGTGTTGTCCTCCCTGTCCTGTGATAAGAATACGCCGCTTGCCATATCGTGAGCGACAAGGGCGGTGTAATAGCTGTCAATGGTGTTTGGTGCGTTGAAAAGAACCGCAAGCAGATACTTCTTGATGTTGCGTATCTTGGTGGTATTCTGGTGCATACAGTCAACCACAAACTGGATATGGCTGCTGCTTAATTTCATAAACTTAGACTTCACAAGCTCGGCGGGGTAGTCGTCCCATAAGTGCGAACTTAAGCAAGCAATCCTGGTAAAATTGCTGTATGGAACTC
>CAJTRU010000171.1 GCA_910579085.1 uncultured Lachnospiraceae bacterium
TTATCACGCTGGCAGATTTTTATGGGGTGTCCGTTGATTACCTGTTATGCCGGACAGAGAACAGGGAGCAGGCCAACACGCCTTTATCAGAACTGCATTTGAGTGATGAAATGGTTGTGCTTCTGAAAAGCGGCCGGATTAACAACCGCCTGCTGTGTGAGCTTGCCACCCACAAAGATTTTATAAAGTTTCTGGCTGACATTGAGGTTTATGTGGATGGGATTGCTTCCATGCAGATTCAGAACCTCAATTCCCTTGTCGATACTGTCCGGCACGAAATTATAGAACGCCACCGCCCCGGAGAAGATGACCCGTACCTGCGGATTTTACAGGCTGCACACATTGAGGATGACGAATATTTCAGCCACATGATACAGGACGATATAAGCGTAATCGTCCGGGATATTCGTGCTGCACACAAGTCTGACAGTGAGAGTGCGCCGCCAACTACCATTGCCGAAGAATTGAAGCAGGATTTAGAGGATGTTGCAAATTTCAAGGGAAGCCCTCTTGAAAAACAGGCTGCGCTTTACTGCAAGCGGCTGGGTATCAATTATAACAAGCTGTCTGATGTGGAGTTCCGGCAGCTTGTACATATCCTTGAAAAATCGAAATTCTTCAAAAGCTATGTCAGCCAGAGGAAGAAACGGAAATAAGAAAACCGCTGTTGCATGGTGTATGTTTCCATGTAGCAGCGGTTTTGTGCTGGTGGTATTTAGTTGAGAGCGTGGCTTGATAAACGGGAATTTAGCGTTTTTTCGTTTTCATCAGAGCAATGCTATATATACCTAATAGCGTATATATGATAACAAGTCCGATTAGGCTTATTGTTTTATATCCGCTGAATGTAGTGAAGCAGTACGGCAGGGCGCATATATCAATAAAGCCATGCAGGATAATTGGCACCCACAGATTATTCGTCCTTTTGTATATCGCCCCAAAATATAAGCCCATTCCGATAGTCGAAATTACTTTAAATAGGATTACTATTGGCTCCATGCCAATCATACCGAAAATATGTCCCAATCCGAAAACGACTGATGATACCCATATGGCAATGGCCGCATGATGTTCCTTTTTGTGAGCAATTCTATCAACAATGTTAAGGAACAAGCCTCTGACATATAGCTCCTCAATAATCGCTACACCGAAATAATAAAAAACGCCTTCAATCAGGATTTTCCATACACTTGGCTTATAGTCAAAAGGGGCAAGCCCAATGATAAATGCAACACAAGAAAAAATACCCGCTGCAACGCCCGCAAAAGCGTACTTTTTTAATCCCTCTACCAAGCCGGGAGTGTGAAGTCCAAGTGGCCAATCTTTTCCAAATGATTTCAGGACAAGCCCTGCGAGAAATCCTATAATTAGAAAATTTACCAGCAGACTAATGATATATGGCGTCACATCGGATAAACTGAAATGTACAAACAATACCGCAGGCAGGCCGGATATGTCCATAAAAGCTAAAACCAATGTTAAGATTGCCATGACAGTTATTTGTTTTTTATTCATGTTCTAATTCTCCAAATTTTGATTTGTCTGCGTTGTTAAAAGCCCTGTCATAAGTTCTGGATACACTGTTTATGTCGAAAATACAGTGCCGAGAGCCATAATAGCCGCATTGGTGAAAGCATGTAAAATGATACAGCTCCAGAGGTTTTTATTGGATTTATAGTAGATAAATCCAAAAGCGCAGCCAGTAAGGACATGTTCCGTCATAACCATTCTGAGTGAATACATTATGTTTCCGGCAGTATCGTCCCACAGATAATATGCAAACGGGAAATGGTATAGTCCAAACAGAATACCGGTGAGCAGT
>CAJTRU010000172.1 GCA_910579085.1 uncultured Lachnospiraceae bacterium
CTCTTTCCCTGTCTCTCTCTCTCTCTCTGTCACTCTCTCTCTCAGTCTCTCTCATGTTTTAAGCCATCCATCCAGTGGTTGACATCTAGTATTAATCCATCGCATGTTTATTGCACACAGTAAGGCAATCAACATTTATGATATGGATGTGAAATGGTCCTTCTTGCATTTTTTTTTTTTAGTTAACTCAACCTGGGAATATAGAACCGCAGATAAAGAACTGCCTCCATCACATTGGTCAGTTGCCACACCTGTAAGGAATGATCTTTTTTGGATGGCTGATGTTGAAGGGTCTAGCCCACTATGGGTAGTGTCATCATCTATGAAAAGGATATACAAAGTGTGGTGGTGACCGTGGAAGGGCCAGAAATTGATGTTTCTGGAAGAACTGAAGATCTATATGGCATGAAAAATTAAAGTGTCTGATAATTTGTAAGTACATTCCATACTTACCAGCATTCAATATTTTGTCTACCCATATTTCAAAAGTAAAATTATCAAATCTATTTCACCCTGTTTTACTGCATTTAATCTATGAAATTACTTGTAACCAGAAATACTGAAAAATTTTAAAGGCCTTTAAAACATGACTGGTTGATATTGGGTTTGTTTAACTTCATCACAACTTTGAAGGCAGGACCAAGAGCTAGATTGTCTTCTCATTTTACAAACAATCCATGATTCAAGGTTGCAAATAGCTTCAATACAAGGTACTTAACACTGTAAAATTCCTGCTTTGTTTGAATAAAATATTTATTGCTCTAACTTTGGGTTTTCATAAACAGAATTTTGATGTGCTATCCAGTGTGCTGCCTCAAAGAGTCTGGCACCATTTCTGACACTAAGAACAGTTTAAAGATAACCAGGGAAAGTTTGGAACAGGGAAAATAACCACCAAGGATGTTGGTGAATCAGAAACTGAAGGCTTTCACAGGAGGAAAATAAAAACAAAAGCAAAACAAAGCAATCAACAAATGAATAAACAGAAACCCAACCACCAAAATGATAAAAACAATACAGGAGTGAATTACTTGGGCAGAATGTGACTCAAGTCATCAGGACATTTCAGTAGGGATTATATTTTGTATTTCGAGAAGGCCATATGAAAAGGTAAAGCCTAGATGGTTAATGTCTCTGGTGTAATTAGGGAAGGAACCAGCATGAGTGGGGTTCTATGATGCAAGCTGAACTAGGTGATGTCACAGAGCACTGGCCATAGATTGCACATCTATTCCACTTAGAGACACTAGAATCCCTAGAAGGTGTGTCCACTATTTTCCCAGTGGTGTGTGAAAGGCAGGCCAGCTCCTGAACCCCAACTTGTTCCTCAAGTTTTTTTGTGGCCTGGTCTGTATCAAAAGACAGAATCTTGACGACTAAGACATTTTCTTTGGGTAAGTACATTTATGAAGTAACTGGGACCATCATAGCTATAGAAAGCTGAAAGTTTTCCCTCCCACACTGAGTAACTGTACATTCTAAATTCTCCCATGTTTGGGGCCAGGGGCATGGCTGATCCAGTTTAGTTGATCTCCTGAATTTATTATCCTTGCTAAAGATATCTCCTTCAAAATTCCATTAAAATGCCAAAGCTCTTCTTTGTCCGTATGCATTTTAGAAAATGTTACTTCTAAATGGCTGATATTGCCTGGACTTGTTGAGGCCGGAGTTGCAGTGGCAAATAATCACCAAATAATCCTGAGGCTGGGTCAGGTGACATAATACAGAAGGCCAGTGGTGTGCTGTGTCCCTGGGATATTTGTGAATATTGCCACCTATTTCAGAGCTTGCAGGTACAAGAGAGGGT
>CAJTRU010000173.1 GCA_910579085.1 uncultured Lachnospiraceae bacterium
AAATGAGACATGTATAATATAGACATATTTGTACATACACACATACTCACAGAAAGAGGCAAGCAGTAGAGGAGCTTTGTCTTAGGAACACTCATGGAAGAGATGGTAAAAATCTTGTAAGGCAGAGAGGTCACTGAGACACTGTATGTCTCTACTGCACAAAATCAGGCCAGTCTGCCTTCCATCCCTAAGTGGTATGGTATCACTATCCATCATCCCCATCTGAGAATATATGGACTATTGATGAAGGATGGAGAATCAGTTTTCATCAAAGGTAAGGCTTTTGTATGTGATAGGTTTGCCATGCTCTACTGGTATCCACATGTCCAAGAGTTTATGGGCAACACAATTGATTTGAATGGGTTGTATCAAAGGGGAGAAAAGTAGACTTGAACTTGGGAGGAGGATTAAGGTGGGAATGGGTCTGGTTTTAGTCTGGGAGGAGTTATTAAGAGAACTGGAAAGTAAATTCCATCAAAATAAATTGTATGAAGTTCTCAAGGAATTAATTAATGTAGTTCTTAATATACAATGTCTGTACTGAACATATACAGACGACTTATATTTCCATCTCCTAAATAACAAACCCTTGTATAGCAGTTTCATTACATTAAGGGCAAAAGTAATCCAGAGATTATTTAAAATAAAGAAGGATCAGGGGATATGGCCCAGAGACAATGCCATGTGTGTGTTCAAACATTCACCTACAACACCAGTGCTTAGGATTTTGGGAGGGGCAGAGACAGGAAGATGACTGTGGCTTCCTGAAAGCCAGCCTCAATATTAGCTCAGCAAGAAACCCTGTAGAAAGGGGATAAATTAGGGAGTGAAGGAGCAAATCACACTATACCCTTCGCTACCTTTGAACTTACCTGTACAGATCTGTGTGCAGACACACATGAATATAAATAAAATATACAAGAGCTTATCTTGCATAGCTTATAAGCAGTGTTTTGTTATCTTAGCCTAGAGTCCTGAGGACTTTATATCATTAGAGTTCCTGAAGCAAACTCCCCAGATATAGCAGATGGGTATATCTTGTTACTATGCAAAGAGACCTCAGTTAAGTGTGTGTGTCAGTGACTCCAAAACAGCTTTCCTTCTCTACCTTCCTTTATATGGCACAGAACGACCTGTAAATAATTAAAATATGAAAACAAAGCTTTTTCACGAATTTAGGCTTGTGTTAAAATAATATTTATAACATTTTACTAAATGGAAGGGAAATCTTCAGCTCACACGAACAATCCTGTAGGCTTCTGTTTTGTCCCATTATGAACAAAATTAATTGCACATTGACAATTCCCACGCTTTTAACTAAATCAGGATGAAGGGATATGTTTCCATACAAATAAGTAATGCCAATGTGATTAATCAAGTAGAAATGTGGCAGGGTTAGGATGCCTTTGGCTGATGTGACAATGATGACTGATTAGTCTCTTGTTATGCAAATAACCCTAACCTCTAAGAAAAGAAAAGTAATGATATAAAATATTCCAAGAAGTGGCATGGACAATTATTACTTGATTTCAATTTCTTTTACATACTTTATTAGTTTGAATAATTGTGGCTCACAGAAGATCAAATATTCAAAGGAGTTAGTTTTCCAGGTGGTGGGACGTTTAGAAAGAATTAGGATTTGTGTTTTCATTAAAAGTGATTTGGCACTGGGCTTGAAATATCAAACAACCATTGAAATATCAAAAACTCTCTCTCATTCTTTCTCTCTCTCTCTCTCTCTCTTTCTCTCTCTCTGTCAC
>CAJTRU010000174.1 GCA_910579085.1 uncultured Lachnospiraceae bacterium
GTTTACTAGTTAGGCACAGCGGAGGACCGCACCATCTTATAATGGTGATTGCTCACGGCACACATGGCTCTTCTCAGAGATTACTGGCGGCACGCACGTAATTGCTTGCAGCACGTACCTGCTCTCCACAATTCACCACGATATCTGCAGTCCCTTCTATGAATAGTCTGTTGTAACCTGGAGAGTTCTGGTCATCCACTCTGATACCACTACTGTTGTAGCAACTTGAACTTCTCTTAAACCAGTCAGTCCCTTTCTATAGAGATGATTCATCCCTGAAGCATCTACATGGGAGAGAGAATGGGGAGCATAGAAATCAGAGAGAGGCAGAAGTAATCTAGACTTCAAGCTGAGAAAAGAAAAAGTGGTCCTGGGGAAAATACAGTGATTTCTGGGTAGAGAATATGGAGCATCCCAGTAAAGGTAGTTCTGAACTGGCTTGTTTATCTTGAAGGCAGACTTGGGCATTGTATAAAGCTCTCTTGTAAGGTCTCATACACAAAATTTTGCTCAATGTCTGACTCAGAAGTAATATTTCAGCAGTATCTAGGATTCATGCTGGAAAAAACTGGAGAAAAGGAATCAGGATTTTTGTGGGCCAAGGTCCATGACATAAGGCTTCAGATATCTAAATTAGCAAAGCTCATGCAGCCAAGAGAAACCTTTACACAGCCACCTAGAGTCTTGTGGCAATGAGCCAGGATCAAATTCACCATAACTATCCATATTTTAGCATTCCTTGTGCTATGATAATAAAGGACACAGCCTGAGTTCATATAAATCATTAGGTCTGCTTTTATTGGGTTCTAACTTCCTGGGGCCGGGCTCTAAAGCAGGACAAATCTTTCCTCTGATCAGCAGAAGACAAAACATGACCTAGTCATGTCGGGCATGCATGCAGAGCTTAGAGAATGAGAACCCTGAAGGGGCATAGAACCTCAAGAGATCAAGAAAGAGATTGACTTCTTTTTGGTATTTGCCTGTCAGAGAGAGAAGCAGTTAAGGCATGGTCATCTCTGCCTTTCATTGTTTCAGGACTCAACACTCTGCAACTTTGTTTCAATACCTTCTTTCTGTTAACCATTAGCTTGCCTTTAGCCTCCTAGACTCAGTGTTGCTGAGTGTGAAACAGAGTATACTCCTGACAGCCTCAGGAGCATGTAGATGTGTAATTCACACACAAGTACCAATTCAAATGTGTTGTGTCTGGCCAGCCACTCACATGTCTGGGTTCTAATCTGGAAAGGAATCTTGGAGAATCTTCCTCTTGGAGTAAAGTTGCAGGTGAACACGTGATGGGTCCAGAAATGCTAGTTGGAAAGCAGCAGCAGTGGGAGTGGCAGGGTTATAGAGCTGCAAGCTCTGCTGAGATGCTCTCTAATACTGAAAACTGAGCAGATCAGCTGAAAATGAAAGGAAGCTTGCTCAGGTGTAAGAATAAAAATAAGGGTTCTGGGCATGGAGGAACAACACTTGGGAAATATCAATCTGATATATAAGGACAAACAGAAATAGACTAGCAACAACCAGTCCCAGAGAATAGAGGGAGATAGCTTACGAGGTTAGTCAAGCACCATTTGCTCTTTGGAATGCCTAACTGCTCATCCATCCAATTTTGCTTGTAACCATCTCCTTTCTAATCTACCACAATTATTTTGGATGATATTTTTGATTAGTTCCAAGATTCAGTTTATGAGTCTTTTATTG
>CAJTRU010000175.1 GCA_910579085.1 uncultured Lachnospiraceae bacterium
ACAACAACCCACCCTGCACAAAACAGGGTATCATCTGTTATTTCCTGGCGTTTCCATAAAGCTGTCTTTTTTTACGTTTCCTTGCTTTCCCTGCCTGCCTTTGGTCCTATGTCAAGAAAAAGTACAAGTTAAACGTGAACTCCACCTTAATATTTTTTATCATGCTGCTTCAATTTCAAGTTTTACCAATTCTTTCCAGTATTTTTTCTCATGTTTATCAGGTGATTCGTAATTGTAATGACTATGAATCCTTACTGTAATTATAAAATGTCCCTATATACTCAAATACAAGTTTATACACATGATTATAATCTATAATCTTAAATTTGTTAATCCATTCTCTTTTTAATAACGAATGGAACGATTCTATACATGCGTTATCCCATGGATATGCCTTCTTTGAACAGCTCCGTGCCATTCCCTCTGTAGCATTAATATACTCCGTTGGTGTATATTGGCATCCCTGGTCCGGATGCATTATTAATGGTCTGTTTACATGGCGGGTTCCCTTTGCTTTTCCGACTGCCTCTGTTAACCATTTTGCTTCCAGTGTACCGCTTAACACCCACGCTATGGTTTTTCTTGGATATAAATCCATGACGCTGGTTAAATATACAAAACCATCCAAAGTCCATATATATGTAATATCTGAACACCATACCGCATCCGGGGTATCCGGGGTAAACTGCCCATTTAGTATATTTTTGTATTCTTCACTGGAATCCGAATGGATGGCTGTTATGGTGTAAGGCTTTATCCATTGTGCTTTTAACCCCATTTCCCTCATGTAATTCCCAGCTGTTTTTTCACTGGCGGTTTCCCCGTTTTTATCCAGTATGGCAGTAATCTTTGGGGCTCCGTAATTCTGATGCGGTCCATAATATATACCACATATTTTATATTTTATGTTATTTTTCTGCTGTTCCCTGCTGTCTGGAACCCTGTTCTTCCAACTGTTATATCCACTTCTTGAAACGCCTGAGTATCCCGACACACCGCTGGCATTAAGCCGGCGTCCACCATTCCCCCGCATCCCTTTATCTTTCCTGGATGTTTCAGTATATATAGCTTCTGTTAGTTTCCCAGTATGTCGGTGGCTTTTTTTAATATTCCAGGTGCATCCTGCGTATCTCTTAATCCTTTGCGGGGTCTTGCATTTTCTTTTGCTTCATCACTTTCATAGTTACCCCGTCACCTGGCTGGAATGTTTCCCTCATTCATCTGGTATTTTTCCGCCATGTTGAAAGGGCACTTTTGGATATGCCAGGATTCCTGGCACAGGCATTTACACCTAATTCCTGATGTTCTTCCCAATATCTGGCTGCATCTTTCTTAAATTCTTCTGGGTACTGTGTTGCCATGTTTTAATCCTCCATTCATTGTTTTTATATTACATCTATATCAAGGATTATTCCACATCTAACTTGTACTATTTATATGCTAACACTAATTCTGTCATTTTACTGGCAATGTGTTCCTGCTTTTTCCCATTCTGGCGGACAACAGAAGCATCTGCCAGAAGTACATTTTTTGTTCTTTCAAAACCAGACGTGCCTGGTTTTGAAGGAAATGATGATAACAGGAAATGCAAAATTTCATATAAAAACAGGATACTTTTGAGAAATGTTTTCTCCATGAAGTATCAGAAATATCTGATATCCCAAGTGCATAAGCAGCGGCAGCAAGGACACGGAAAGA
>CAJTRU010000176.1 GCA_910579085.1 uncultured Lachnospiraceae bacterium
ATTGTATCTTGTATTTTGGGTATTCTAAGTGTCTGGGCTAATACCCACTTATGTCACCACTAGGGTACTGGTTATTCTCCTCTGCTTCTCATTTGGTCACAGTGATTTTCATTTTGATCTCATTTGTCTAAGATGCCAGCATGCCCTGCTTATAGACTGTGGTACAATAGATGTTTAACTTTCATAACTATTGGGTAGTGTTTTGATTTTTCTGCGTTTGCCTGATTGAATAAAGGGGATTATTCCTCCAGCCCATAGTGACAGGCATGCTTTAGAGAAGTCAGGACTAGTGGTCCTCAATCTTCAAAATGTTGTGAATCTTTAATATACAGCTCCACAACAATAATGTTATTTCATTGCAACTTCAAAAATATAATTTTGCTATAGTCATGAATTGTATAGTATATATCTTATAAACAAGATATATGATATGTGACACTTGTGAAAGGGTTGTTTGAACACTCAAAGGAGTCTCATTCCATGGTTTGAAAACCACTAATTTGGACACAATGGGGCTACTGCTGCCAATGTAGACTGTTTATCCAGTGTTGCTGGTCAGAAGTCTCCGTACTTTGAAGGCAATGGGTTTTCCCAGAACAGGCTTCTTCTGAGTGCCCAAACATCTGTCAACACCTGTTCACCTTGGTGATGATCACTGATGTATCAAATGACCATACTTAGTAAATTAGAGTAATACAGTTTTCTTTTCCACCCTAGAAAGTGGGGATTCTAAAAATATGTCTACTAGCTAAAAGCAGTAATGGTGCTCTTCCTAGGGTTCCTTACATAGTGTCCTCCTTGGATGTTCCTCTCTGATCTATACTCACCATCTATGCTGCTTCCTCTCATGAACAGCACACATGATAACACTCAACCCATCTGATCTTCAGTCAGCAGAAATATACTAATTATATTTCCCATATGGCCCAGTTGCTCATGATTCTGAGGCATAATCATACATGTTGTATTGCCAAACAAAATGACACTAATTGTCTAGTATATAATGAAGCATATTTTGTATGACTCTTTTCAGGAGTCTGTATATTCAATGATGAACACACCATCAGCAAATGAGTGAATTCTTGTGAGATGATGTCATCACAGTGGGATCCAATGTGCTAGAAAGAGAAAAGAGGGAACCAAACTCCCTTTCATAATTAAACCTTTTCTATAACAGCATTATTAAATTATTTTTATATGTAGGTCATATCCCTCCTGACCCATTCAATTTCTTCCAAATATATTCACACCTGGGGATTAATCTTCAGAAAATTATTTTGGGGAAAAACATGTGATTATTTCAACATCTATAGTAGTGTGGGGGCATTATTCTCCCTACGTCATGTACACTTAAGATCTTTAGATACCTCCTTCCCTGTGATAGCCTAGCAGCTCACTGAGTGACATGTGCATTTGATGATAAATGATACACAAACTTTGAAGCACCTTACCATATCCTGTCACCCATATCATGTTCAAAATAGCAAGAACCACACGTGAGTAGAAAAATACAAATACATTTTATAGTGTCTTGAAGCTAAAATCCCCAAATTAATCAAAATATTATTTGGACTCTGTTACTTTATACCAGTGTTTTTTAAGTGTACAAGTCGCAGGCCTTTTCTGTGACCCTTTGCACAGGTTTATAGTGTCCTTTTACCA
>CAJTRU010000177.1 GCA_910579085.1 uncultured Lachnospiraceae bacterium
ATCCCAGGGAATCCAAATATGTATACTTTTTCTTCTCAAAACGTACTTTCTTCATTTTCCTCTCCTATCTCATTGAACTCTTTTTCTCATAATAATATTCCCTTACTCTATTCTGATAATAATTGAAGAAAGTCTATACCAAATGATGTTATTTTATATGAATCTGATGAAGATGCTCTATTTAGCCTGGGTAACTTGATATCCCCAGGTTTACTATTTTCTTTATCTACATTCTGCAAGTACTTTACTATCAATTACAAATTATCTTTATTAACCTTTTCATTTTTACTTTGTAATAAGCCAAACTTCTCTAATTTTTCCTTGAGCAACCTTAACTGTTCATAAAAAATCTTTAATTGATTTACAATATCATTTACTGTTTTTTCAGAATTTAAGTAATGCTGCTGGTAACAACCGTCCTGCCCGTCCATTTCCAATGTTAAACGGATGTATTGTTTCAAACTGGTAATACAATAGTGCTGCTTTAACCAGGATATCCACACTATAATCTGCTGCAACATATTTTATTAAGTCCTGTAATAACTTATCTATCTCTTCAGGTGGTGGCAGATTATATTCCTGCATATGGAGAACAATATGTGGATGCATTAAAAAAGCTTTTTTCCTAATCCCACCTGCTATACCTGACACAATACCATCCATAACATTTTCTTGCAAACTACATATCCGTTTTTCCGTAAAAAAACCATCAGGCAAACTATGAAAAGCTTTACAACAGTCCAAAGTACTTTTCACGCCAGCTAAACTATCATTTCCCATTACAATATCTCTATAAGGTGCATCAATTTCATCAATCCTGCATGAATAACAGGAATCCTTGTAGATTATCATTTCCAAAAAATTTTCTACATTTGGAATATATCCCATCATTCCTTCCAAAATGCCAAGGGAACGGTGGGCTTGTACCAGAAGGTCTGTAATATCCTGTCCATACCTAAAAGTAAACAAATTTAATTCAGTTGGCAAAAATTACCAGTAACTCCTGTTCCTTTCAACATCATAGCTCTTATAAAATATTCCACCTGCTGTGTTCAATCTCTATATACTCCTGATAAAACAAATAATTTGCAATAATAATCTAAATTAATATTCTATATTGCAAATTATATCATTATTTTAAATTAAGTCAAATTATTTTATAGGAAACATAGTCATCTGCTTGTGTCAAGTAAGGAATAAAAAATAATCTATTTTTTAAAACTCCAATTTATAGTTATGTGAACCTCCTGTGAAATTTAGGCGGTATGCGCCGCCTATGTAACAGCCAGACGCAGGGGAATATTTAAGGCCGGGAGAGTGTGAAAAAACCATTTTCCATTGACCGCCCCGCATCTGGTTTGATTATGAATAGAGGGCATTTTCTATTTGTCCCCGACACCCCGAAAATGCTGATGCGTGATAACGCAAAGGAATTCACCAAACGGTCAGCAGCGGACTGACGCCACGGGAATTGCACCCCAACTGCCGACCTGACAGAGCCGCTATTTTCTTTCTTCTCTGGCTTTTTTGTACGCCATAATCCGTTACCTCCAATCTGAATTTTTTTAAATAATCCAGATTGGCAGGCGGTGAAGGGTAGAAATCCCATAAGTGCGAACTTAAGCAAGCAATCCTGGTAAAATTGCTGTATGGAACTC
>CAJTRU010000178.1 GCA_910579085.1 uncultured Lachnospiraceae bacterium
GAACTGCACTCCTCTGCATGCTGTCATACCGAGCCTCCAGGTCTGGACTGACTCTCCTTAAGGATAGTCACTTACCCTCCTGGCCCCAGTCCCTAATTCTCTCTCAGTTCTCCACAAAACAGGAGACTCTCTTTATTTTTTGTGCCAAATGATGTCAGCTTCATTTCAAATATCCTGATAAACTAAACTGGTTGGGTCTTAAAATAATTTCTTTCTCTCAACCACCTATTTACCAGGAAAACTGTCAGTGAGAATGGCTGAAACATCAAGTCTGGGCGAGTTTCCCATGATTAAGGGCAGGGAATATGAAGATAAGGCCAACTTATTAATATACTTCCAAAGTCTAGTTTTAATTGGCATCTCTAATGCTGTGCAGAAGAAATGTGAGATTGTGAGGTGACTTCACAGATTAATATAAGAGGTGAGTCTAGAAAATCAGGAGCTGTCTATTGAGAACAGCACTGGACCATGGCCCTCCTTTGAGGATTTACACTTTAAAGCTGAGATAAACTGTAAAAAAATTATGTCTTTCTGAAATTTATGCCATGGAACGTCCACATAATATCTTAGTTCATTGGTGTGATGTTTTTATACATGGCTGTAAATGCTTTTATGTTAACCTGTGTGTGCTAGTAAGTGTTTGCCTTCTTAACATGAAGCTAAAGTCACCTGGGAAGAGGGAACCTCAAATTGGATCTGTCTACATTAGATGAGGCTATAGCCATGTTTATTTGTTTTCTTAGAAATTTTTCTGTAAATTTTCCATCTTATGTGACCTGAAAGTATCCATCTCCCTGTTTATCCTCCTACCATCGAACTCAGAGACACAGTGAAACTAACAGAAGTTATGGGCCAAATGAATTTAACAAATACCTATAGAACATCACCCAAAAACAAGAACACACATAATTTGCACTCATTCTTAAGTGTATATTAGGCAAAAAAAATGGAATACCCATGATACAATTCATTGATACTATCCATTATCTCTACCTCTGGTCAGGATTATTTTTCTGACTTTTCTTTGCATAGATTCCTGATTCTTGAAGGAGAGAGCTCGATAAAGGCATCCTCTTTAATCTTTAATTCTCTGAGTCTCTCACTCTCTGTGCATTGTCCAGTTGTGTCTTTCTGTGATTATTACCAGTTTTGTAGGAAATTCACCTCTGATGAAGGCTGAGGCATATATACTAACATATGGGTGGAGCCATTAGGATTCATGAGAAGTCATTTTACTGCTGTGGTTATTTAACAAAATTTATGATGGCAGATTTTCACTTAGTGTTTTATGACCTTTCTAGTCTCAGATGCTTGGCCTGATATTTCCCTCCACATTTATCCCTCCTATTTTAGTGTCTTCTTCATTCCTTTATACCACTATATTCTACTTCCCCTTCCTTGGAAGAGCTCCTCCTTCTTTATGGTTCCTTACTAGATAGCTCATCTCTGTTACCCTAAATGAAAAACAAACATATATAAACCTTACAAGCTAACTCCATACATAGGTGAAAACATTCCATTTGTGTCGTTCTGGGTCTGATTTGACTGTTGGATATTTTCCCTTTTTTTGTTTTTTTGTTTTTTTGTTTTTTTTTTTTAGAT
>CAJTRU010000179.1 GCA_910579085.1 uncultured Lachnospiraceae bacterium
TGCGCCTGTCATGGAATAATATTAGATGGAACACCAGGAACCTGCTGTACCCGCCAAAATTACAAAGAACATAATATAAAAACAGAATAAATAGTAACTGGAAATTAGGGGGTAGGGCAGGTGGTTTAGACGAACGGAAACTTAATGGTATAATTTTTGTGTTGATAATTATATAACAATATTATTCCACTGTATAATAAGTGACTAGCAAAATTATCTCCCACACCCCATTTCCAGTTATCTTTTTATTCTGTTTTTTATTATAGGCTGCTGGTGACAGGTTTTGCGTGCCAGATGCTATGAATTATTCCGTAAAAGGGGCACTTTAACTCCGTCGGCATGCTTTTTTGTATGGAATATTCTGGCTATGGCACTAAAAACCATCCGTTTTACACCAACACAAGATAACTGGAAATTATCCATCATATATTTTATAAAACGGAGTATAATTTAGCAGGATAACCAGAAATTATCTATTATACTCCGTATTTAATTGTCAATACTAACAAAAATAAAAAAAATACTATTTTTCTACAAAGAACATCCACATATACTAAAAAGTGTGGTATACTGGTAAGGAAATATTACTAATTTAAGCTAAAACACATAAGGATGGTATGTATTATGAATAAACAATCAGTCAACATTAGCAGTCTTGTAATTCTGTTAAGCCTTTTATGCTTTATTATGGAGGTATGTATATATTATTTTCTTCCACAGCGTTATATTGCAATTTTATTTGCTGTTGTGTGTTCATTGTGTTTATCGCACTTTTTTCTGGAGTCATCATTAAATTATGACTACAATTTTATACATGCATCATTTATGGTTATTACATCACTTGCATTTGGAATTATTGTTTATATTATACAGCCAAACCAGTGGATAAAATATGACTATTCGCTTATTGTGCTTGTACTGCTTAACTGGCTTATACCTTTTTTATATTGTTGTTTAAGGGATTTGTTTGACAGAGGGCCAAGGTTTGATGATTTTAATTTATTTTTTCATAGAATGAGTAAATTTTTTATTGTGATATATATACTTGCAATACTTAAACAATATTTTATTACTCCTTTTATGCCTCCATATGATGCGCCAGAGTTTGGTGCACGCATTTTTGTACCATTTATGGCGACAGCAGAGTATATTGAACAGACTGTCAGGACAGGGCAGAGCCTTATGCCAGTTATAGTTTATATAGCCGAAATTGCATGTTTTGGAGTGCCATTTGGCTATTTTTCAAGGATATATCTTAGGAAACGCCATTTTATAATAAGGCTGTTTGCATGTTTTTTATTCCCGCTTGTGCTTGAGCTGATGCAGCACTTTACAGGGCTTGGAAGGTGTGCTATAGATGATTATGTTATTTTCCTGATAGGGGTTGTAGCAGGTACAGTTTTATACCATATTATGAACAGGCTTTTTATATCTGTAACAACACGTGATTTTACAACTGACAGAGGGCACCAGCAGAAGAATTTACAGTTTTAACCTTGTCCTGTTCTTGGAAATACACCATGTCCGTTTCATAAATTCCTGTACCATAAACTGTATGCAGGATAATTTGCAGTTATCCTGTTTTTGTGGATTAACGGACA
>CAJTRU010000180.1 GCA_910579085.1 uncultured Lachnospiraceae bacterium
CCTTGTAAGCAGGACTTCTGTCCCTCCTGTCCTGCCGTCACCCTTCTTGTCGTTCCTGCCACTGTTAAGGTGTATTGAAATATGCAGGCCTGCATCTGCCACAGCGTTGCATTTAGCACAGATTTTGTGTAATATATCACTCTGGCTTGTGCCATTGTTTACCGTACAGTTTACAGCTTTTATGCCATTTTTTCTTAATAGTTTTATGACTTTCTTTGCTACCCATCTCGCTTCTGTACTTTCATCCAGCCAGTCTGATGCGCCACAGGCAATTTTACCTGATGGGTTATGTCCTGCGTGTACTGTTACTTTTTTAATCATTTTCATTGCTGTTATCCTCCCTTTCTTTGTCCGCTGTCCCACATGGTATAAGCCTCTTTGGCTGGTTTATAATAAAGTCTTTGATTTCACCATATCCCCAGCCACAGTTTACAAGGCCGCTTACAACCATTTCTACTGACTTTACCCTTTCTAATTCTTCCAGAGAAAAACAGCCCCTTAAATCTTCCTGCTTAGTTATGCCATATTCTTCCCTTAACTGTCTGGCATTTTTACCAAATGCTGATTTATAAATTAAATCCGTGTAAAGGGAATAAGCATGTCCATGGGTACGTTCATTTTCACCAGAATACTGGATTGCTTCTGTAAGCACCTGCCTTACAGTTATTCCTTTTACTCTCTCTATTTCTGTTTTATGCTTTTGCTCTGCAAGTTTAGAAAGAACTTTTTCACAACCTAAAAAATAAACCCTGGCTTCTTCGCCTCTTTCTGATTTCTGCATCACAGAAAGTTTCTTTGCAAAATCAGCAGACAGTCTGTAATCCTCTGCAAAATTACCTTTTCCTTTACCCGCCCCACATGGCGAATAATCAATTCCGCTTTCAGCAAAAGGATTTTCCAGTATGTTGTTCCTGCACCATCTTGAATAATGCGACTGGTCTAATTCTAACCATTTATATAATTTCTTTGATGTGGTATAACCTTCATCATCAATCTGTAGTGTAACCTCTATTGGTGTTTTCTTTACCTTTTCAATTATTTCATCCATGAAACATCTCTCCTTATGTTATTTTTTAATAAAAAACAGCCACATACAGTTAGTGGCTGTCTATTATTTCTCTATTTTTCAACTTCTGGCAGTCCTGCTACAGATGTAAGCACTGACACTATGCCTGCCAGTACGGCTGTAGATAATGCAAGTGTCCAGTCTACACCGCCTAATGCTGTCGCAGCGCCTATGCCTCCTATGGCTGCCTGCGCTGTTGTTTTTATGGCACGTATGCCAGCAGCTTTTAACCATTTCTTATTTCTTTCATTTAACATAGTTTCCCTCCTTAAAATCCTAAATGTGTGGCTATAAAGCCTAGAATAATGCCTGTGATGGCTGTTATTATGTAGCCTGTCACCTGCCTCCACTTTTCCCCGTCCCTTGCTTCCAGGGCTTCAAGGCGTTTCTCCTGGCGTTCCAATGTTTCCTTGGAATTTTCCAGCAGGGTGGTTAATTTCTCCACGTTGGCATTTATTGCGGACAAATTATCCATTGCCTCAAGGTCATCCAGGCGGCCTGCCTGTTCTG
>CAJTRU010000181.1 GCA_910579085.1 uncultured Lachnospiraceae bacterium
TCCCCGATTTCCCTTTTTCCTTAAAGGCATTGACCGCCTGCGCCGCTGTTTCCACTAAATGGTCTTTTACTGCCGAAAGGCGTTCTGATAAATCTGTGATTTTCTCCTGAAGGCGCTCCACCTTATCCATAAGGTTTTCTTTAAAGGACTTCGGCTGGTTTTCCTGCAACTGTTCAAGCTGCTGTCTGACGCCCTGCAACTCGTCCGCCATCACAGCAAGCTGTAGCTGCATACCCGCCGCAAACCTGAAAAGCTCCATGAAGTCCTGTGACTGCTCCCCCATATTCTGCTGGTTAAGCAGCTCCATGAACTGCTTTATTACATCATTTTCATCTGTGGACTGTTTTGTATCTGTCATATTTATTTTCCTTTCTTTTTCTGCGCAAAAATACCGTCCTGAATCGTTACAGGACGGTATCCCCAAAAATTAAAAGGTGCATGGATATTGATTTTTCTATACCATGCACCTAAAGTTACTGTTGCTATTCAATTTTAATCAGAGCAGCCTTAAAAGCTGTACCAGCTCATGCGGTTCTGCTTCTTTTGAGGCTGTCAGTCTGGTGTCAAACTGTGAGAAACGGTTATCCCGATAAAAGGATAACAGCTTTTCCTCATTTTCCGCCTCCAGAAATGTTACCATACCGCCAAACAGATACTGTGCTTCCTCAATTACCATCCAAGCCAGCTCTATCAGTTCTTCTCCGGTAATTTCCTTATCCCTGCCATCTGTATAATTTTTCCCAAGCTGTGCAATCAGGTAAGCAGCCATAGTGTAAGTGTCCGACTTTTCGTCCAGCTCACTGACACGCAGCAGCTTTTTTTTCGTAGTATTGCTTACTGTTTCGCCCCTGACCGTCAAAGGCTTTAATGCAAGGGTAAAATATCCAAGCAGACCTCCATCTTTTACCGAAACCACTACATATGTAACAGACTGGTTCTTTTTTGTAAACTCTATGGCACTTTTTTTCAAAAACCGTTCAACATCCGGATTCTTGGAACATGAAAATCCGAAGAGCAGTTTAGCAAGCGCAGGCTCTCCGGCTTCAGGATCATCTCCTAATGCAAGATACTCACGAATGTTGACTGCATAATATTTATCACTTGCCAGCATTCATTTTCTCCTTTTCCTTCATTTCCCTAAATCTCATCAATTCCCGCAGTTCTTCTTCACCTTTTATAAATTTTACAGCTACAGGAGTACGGACAGGACGGTTTTTGGCAGATTCTTCAATCGCATTGACAAACATCTCCACCTGTTCCTTACCGGAAATGACAAAATTTTTCGTGATGCTTGAAGTTGCCATAAGAAACACCTCCTTTGTTAGTATGGCTTATTTTACATCATACATACTTCCCTGTTTATATTGTACGGTTTTATAGCCGCTTTTGCAACAAAATTTTTATGAATTTTTTATGCCTACATCGTTACCTCCTTCCCCTTTTCTTTTCTGTTTTCCTGCTTTTCAGTTCCGGCGGCTTTTGCTTTGAACGCTTCCAGCTTTTCTCTTAACGATGCTCTC
>CAJTRU010000182.1 GCA_910579085.1 uncultured Lachnospiraceae bacterium
TCACCTTTTGTCACTCTCATAACTATCATGTTTTTATCTCATTCTGAATAAACATCTTACTCCATTAATAAACCATTTCACTTTTTCCTGTCACCTTGTCACCTATACCTTGTAAGCCTTGTTTTTCCTACATTCCTTTATACTTTTACCTTGTCACCCTTCTGTCACCTTTTGTCACTCTCATAACTATCATGTTTGTCAGTCTTACAAAATCATTTGATTTAGTTCCAACTCTGTCTTTGTACCATACCTTTGACAAAACATCTTGCCTGTATATTTCCTATGTAATGTATCCACAGTAACAGCTCAATTTTTAATATTCCCGATTTACAACCCCTTAACCGTAAATTTCTAGCTATACTTTATAGCGTACCTATATCTTCCCATGTAGCGTTTATTACTGCCAGTACACTTATTTTTTGCTATGTCTCAGTAGGTATAGTACCCTATATCTCCAATTATTCTATGTTTTGCACAAAAAAGTGGTAGAAACTTTGTGAATAATCCACAATTTTCCTACCACTTAGTGAGGCATCGGGGACTCGAACCCCGGACAACTTGATTAAAAGTCAGATAATTAGTTACGCAGAAAGCCTTATTTTACAAAGGTTTTGAAAAAATTTGCTATAATAATGCTATAATGTATTAAAAAGTACTGTGATTTTATTTTTTGTGAGCATATTTTATATTTTCGGTCAATATATCTTTGTCTCTGCATTTTAGACAACAATTCGCACTCCCACATGTTTTAGTAGTGATATCTGATGGTGAGCGTTTAAAAGTCCTACTGCAAATAGGACAAAAGGCGCACAAGCGCCTCACGACGCAAAATAAAAAAGAGAGAAAATATAAAAACAACTCAAATCTAACTGATTCTAACTAATTAGATATGAGTTGTTTAAAGTTATACTATGCAAAAATTATCTTTACATATTTTCCTCTAGCCATTTTTCAAAATCACCTTCTGGAGCCCATTCATAATATGCACATTTCATGTTTTCATAAACAGTTTGCGTATTGGGATGACCTTGACCAAGACTCAGTAATAATATATTGTATGATTTTTGATAATAACTTAATGCTTTCTTGTATTCACCCTGACTAGCATATACCCCTGCAAGATTATTATAGCTTGTGGCTGTATCTGGATGCTCTTCTCCCAGTATCCGTTCCCTTATCTCTAATGCCTTTTTATACAGTCCCTCCGCTTTCTTGTATTCACCCTGACTAGCATATACCCCTGCAAGATTATTATAGCTTGTGGCTGTATCTGGATGCTCTTCTCCCAGTATCCGTTCCCTTATCTCTAATGCCTTTTTATACAGTCCCTCCGCTTTCTTGTATTCACCCTGACTAGCATATACCCCTGCAAGATTATTATAGCTTTGCGCTGTATCTGGATGCTCTTCTCCCAGTATCCGTTCCCTTATCTCTAATGCCTTTTTATACAGTCCCTCCGCTTTCTTGTATTCACCCTGACTAGCATATACCCCTGCAAGATTATTATAGCTTG
>CAJTRU010000183.1 GCA_910579085.1 uncultured Lachnospiraceae bacterium
GATAGCCACTTGATTAAGATTGTTTGAGCACCGCCGCTGGAGGGACACCAGCTCCCGGACGGGGGCAAGGTCAATTTGGAGCACATAGCCGCACAGAGCCATCCTCCGCATATACGCGCCCATGTTGCGGATGCCCGCCTGGGCCATGCGTTCCCGGATAAGCGCCTGCTCTTCCTCGGATACCATCACATGGAGATGGACGGGGCGGCGGCGCTTTTTTCCGGCCATGCCTACCTGTCGCCCCGGTCGGGCGCGTTCCGTTTGGGCGCGGCGGGGGCCTGCCGTTCCCCGGCCAGTTTCCCAGCCTCCCGCAGTTGTGCGGCAATCGGGGGTTTTTCCTGCCGGGCCCGTTTACGGCCAGCGGCCTCCTGCTGGAGCTCCACCCCACGGGCACACTCGGCCAGCCGCTCCGGGGAAACAAATTCTTTCACTACATAGCACCCAAAATCCGGGTAAAACCATGTCAGCCGCTTTCCATCAGGGACGCGGCCCTCGTCCTCCCATTTCCCCACCACCTGGGCCTGGGTATCCATCAGCCGCCGCATATCCGGGTTATCACGGGATGGCTTGAGCTCGTAATTATAGAGCTCCTTTTCCGTGAGCGGCTGGGCATAGGCCAGCTCGCCCCATGCAAGCCGGGTATCATGCTCCACCCAAATCCGGCCCTCGTAGTTTTCGATCCGGATGGGCGGGTTTTCCTTGCCATTGGGGAACGTGCCGATGTCAACGGGCCGCTGGGTAGAATAATACTTGTATTCCTGCGCTTTTTCCAAAGTTACCTCCTCTCAGATGTTAGCTTTTGGGCGGGGAAACGGGGGCCGGACATAGAAACATACCGGGCCCCCATGAACCGCGCCCGGAAAGCCTTGATACAAGCGGGTTTTCAAGCGGCAAAAGCTAACAGTCCAGCCGCCTTTTCCGCATATAGCCGCGCTGGCGTTTCCGCCGCGCATTTTCGGCGCAGGCCGCCGAACAGAACGCCTTTTTCCCCTCCGGCGCAAAGAGCCGCCCGCAGACGGCGCAGGGCCGCAGGCCGGGGGCCGGGCCGTCAGTCAGCGCGGCCTCCAATGCGGGATTTAAGGGGAGCACCGCCTCCCGGAAGTAGCGGCAGTAAGCCCCCGTCCAGCACTTCCCCAGCATATAGCACTCACAGTCAAGGGGCAGACAGCCATATTCCCGGTCATAGTTGGCGCACCATTTCACTACAAGGGAGCGGATAGCGGCCTTTTCCTCACGGGTCAGCTCGCGCAAAATATCACCTCCCGCCCGGTTTTTTCAAAAGGCTCTGAAAGCAGGAGCCGCAGGGGATGCCGCGCCAGTAGGGACAGCCACAGCACCGGGAGCCCTCCCGGGGCTGTTCCGGGCGGGGAGCCCGGGGCCGGGGGCGGCGTTTCATTTCCCGTTCCAAAGGGTTCGATGTGAAATTCATTCTCCGTCCTCCTTTTCTTCTTCCTCATCCCACGGGGGGAGGTCGTCATACTCACCGCCGCCATAGTCCTCGCCGTATTCC
>CAJTRU010000184.1 GCA_910579085.1 uncultured Lachnospiraceae bacterium
GTGTTTTGTGACACATAGAAGGCTGTCAATTTTGCCTACATGAATTTTTAATGTGTGTTTTTTTCTTTCATATTTAAAATTGTTCTCAATTTGCACAACCTTCACATTTAGGGACACAATCTTCCAAATGGCTACTCCTCTGGATCTCAGTAAATGGGAATGTTCCATAGCTTCATGGCCTGAGTGAGAATTGTCAATTGTCTCTATTTCCATTTTTAGATCATGGATGGTTTTGTTCTGCTCCTTCACCTGTTTGATTGTGTTTTCCTGAATCTATTTAACAGATTTTTGTGTTTCCTCTTTAAGGACTTCTACATGTTTATCTGTGTTCTCCTGCATTTCGTTAAGAGAGTTACTAATGTCCTACTTAAAGTCCTTCATCATCACTATGAAAAGTGACTTTAGATCCATGTCATACTTTTAGGGTGTGTTGGGGTATCCACTTGATATGGTGCAAGTGTTGGGTTCTGATTATTCCAAATAACTTTGGTTTCTCTTGCTTATTAACTTATCCTTGCCTCTCACCATCTGGATATCTCAAGTGCTACATGCCCTGGCTACATCAGACTGTCCTTCCTGTGATATTGGTTGTGTCATAACTCTTCAAAGTCTAGCTGTCTCTGTGATCCTGTTATTACGGTATACTGTGATTATGAGATGCTGGGTGTGTCTGACACCCTGGGAGTCAAGCTGCCCTTGGAACCTTGAGATCCTGGTGTGACTAAGCTCCTAGGTTACTGGGATCCTCTGACCCTGGCCATGTTAGATCTTCAGGTAGTGGAGCTTCCTCTGGGTGTTATGGGGCTGGCTGCTGAGTTTGCATCCAAGGACTGCTCAGGGCCCTGTCCCAGACAGAATGGATGCAATCCATACCACTGGTCTGGTGGAGTTCCTGCATGCCTGTGTCTTTCTGGTACCCTCTACTCCAGGTGTTGGGGAATGATGTTGTGTCTTCCTCTTGTCTGATCATCGGATCCTATGAATGTTAGATGCCTGGCAGTGGAGTTGCCTCCGGGTGTTATAAGGCTAGCTACAGAGTTTGCATGCAAGGTCTACTCAAGGTTTTGGCTCCAGAAATAAAATATTTTTTAAATGATGTTTCTTGTAAACTTACCTGTCTCCAAAAGTACCTGAAATATTTTTACAGGGATTGATTTAATCTCATAAATTGATTAAGGAAAAATGACATCTTGATGATTTTGATATATCCTAACAGGAAAAAAATAATGGACATCTCCCACTAAGTAAAAAATATTTCGGAAGCCAGGTGGTGGTGGCACACACCTTTTATCTCAGTTTTTGGAAGGCAGAGGTAGGCAAATCTCAGTTTGAGGACATTCTAGTCTACAAAGTAAGTTTCAGAATTGCCATATATATTAATAATAATAATAAAATAAATGAAAAACACAGTATTGAAAAGGAATGATAATTTTAAATTATGTACATATGTGCCACATGTCCCTGTGTACATATGTGAATACAC
>CAJTRU010000185.1:0-744 GCA_910579085.1 uncultured Lachnospiraceae bacterium
CTTTTAATATTTTATCAGAGGGTATTTTATGTCCATTTTCTATTTTTGATATATATTCTTTACTGCATATATTTTCACAAAGAGTAGACTGGCTGATATGTTTTGCGAGCCGCAATTCTTTAATCAAAACACCAATGTTATTATTCATCGAAATTCTCCATTCAAAGGTTGACTGAAAGTTCAATTTTGAATCAAACAATCCAATGTTATTATGAGTATAGAAATGAATTTTAGTTTTGTCAAGGAGGAGAGATGGATGAAAAAAACAAAAACGAATTCTGTAATAAGAATATTGTCTTATATTGTACCGCATTGGCATTTAGTAACGGCTTCTACAATAGCCGGAGTCGTTAAACTCTCAATGCCTCTTATTTTACCACAGGTAATAGGGTATTTTACGGATGAACTGTTAGTATCAACGTATATATCGAATACAGATAAGATCAATGAGATTTTCAAATGGCTGGTAATATTGCTTGGTATTTATATACTGATTTATATACCCGCCGCATTTATCAGACAGGCAGGATCGATAGAAGTTGCAAACAGAATAATGAATAAGATGAGATGTGAACTGTTTGAACATTTGCAGCTTATGTCAGCAGAGTTTCACAATAATAATCGGTCAGGCAGTTTGGTGACAAGGGTAAACAGTGATGTGGAGCAGGTTCATGAATTTATATGGGGTGTAGTGACCAATATATGGATTGATGGAATTACAATTATAATATATATCGTTTTGCT
>CAJTRU010000185.1:794-1486 GCA_910579085.1 uncultured Lachnospiraceae bacterium
TGTCCGTTATAGCCACAAAACGAATACGTGAAAGGATAAGCCAAAACAGCCGTAAAGCGCGAAAAGGATTATCAGACATATCGGGTTATATGCAGGAAAGAATGTCAGGATTTTCAGTAGTGAAATTATTTGGAATGGAAAAGTTTGAGAATGACAAATTCAAAGAGCACTCGGACAAAATATATAAGTATAACAGGAACACAAACAGATTTTTTTCACTTGGAGAGGCAATAACATCTTCTTTTTCTGAAGTAATCTGTTCCGTGGTTGTATGCCTGTCTGCAATTTTAATAGTCAAGGACAAAATGACTATTGGAGAAATGATTATCTTTGAAACATATATTGCATACTTTATTACGCCTATAAAGAGATTTGCTGAATTAAATGTTACATATTCCAAAAGTATTGCAGGAATAGAAAGAGTATTCGACATATTTGACATAAAACCTGAAATACATGAAAAAGAAAATGCGTTAATATTTTCAGGAAAGGAGGATGTGCGGATTGCATTTCAAAATGTTAATTTCAGATATGATAAAACTGCATCTGAATATATTTTGAAAGATATCAGTTTTTCCATTGAACCAGAAGAAAAAGTGGCCTTGATAGGATCAAGTGGGTGCGGCAAATCTACAATTATTAATCTGCTTGCAAGATTTTATGATATAGATTCAGGTAAAATAAGTTTTGGT
>CAJTRU010000186.1 GCA_910579085.1 uncultured Lachnospiraceae bacterium
GTCTATATCTTCATACACTTTCTTTGACACTGGCAAGGAGGAGTAATCAGCAATTTTCTGTTTTTTCCATATATCAAACATATCCTTTGGCGTAAAGTAGTATATTGAACACAAAATAACTCATAGTTTTACATTGGATAATTAAAGCTGAATTTCGTCCATTTTATATTTCCAATGATATACAACCGGGTCTGCATTTATTTCTTTAAAATATTTGTATATGCGGTCAACAAGTTCTTGTTTTGATGTTACACGGATCCCTTTTAGCATCTGTTTTGTCATTTTACTAAAAAAGCTTTCAATCATATTCAGCCAGGAGCCGTGCTTGGGTGTGAATACAAATTCAAACCTCCATTCAGGCATTGTGGCCAGAAACGCTTTTGTTTCTTTTGATGTATGCGCAGAATGGTTGTCCAGTATGACCCGGATAGTGTCCTGCTCCGGATACTTTAAGTCAAGTATTTTCAGAAAACGCACGAAATCCGAGCTTTTATGAGTGTCGCTTACCAGTGGGATCGCTTCGCCTGTAAGCAGGTCGATCCCGGCTAACAGGGAAACGGTTCCAAGCCTTTTATATTCATAATCACGCAAAATTTCCCCGTTTTTGTCTGCCGGACGAAGGTCATCTGAAGTGTTTGCAACTGCCTGGATCCCTGGCTTTTCATCATAAGAAACGGTGATAGTAAGTTTATAATCCTCTGGCACAATGATAGTTCCGTTTTCATCAAACTGCATTTCAACCTGTTTATAAACAGTGAGGACGTTATGCATTTTTGTTTCAAAGTCCGGGTCGCGCTTTTCACAGTAATATTTTATTTTAAACGGCTTGATATCCTGCTCTTTCAGGATTTGCTGTACCCTCGCCTTTGAAATTGTTTCAAGACGATGGAAACCAGCATCACAGGCGTGTCCTCTTATATGCTTATGGAGGCTGGACAGTGTCCATAATTCCTGCGCGTAGCCAAGGTCAGCCGGACGCTGGCAGGCAAGGTTTATGATCCATGCCACAGCATCCGCGGATATCTCAGTGGGGCGCCCCTTGCGCTGTCTGTCATACAATGCCAGGTCTGTGCCTCCCTCAAGGTATTTCTGTACGCACCGACGGACAGTATTGACATCTATGCAGAGCCCTTCCGCAACGAATTTATCTGATTTTCCGGCTTCTTTCTGCAAGAGGATTTTTGCGCGCTCTACTACCTGCGCCCGTATCGTCCTGTTTTTTGAAAGGGATAACAGATAATCATGGTCACCATCCATAAGTTCTATACAATAAGTATGATTTGCCATATCATTATGCCTCCATTTAAATTATAATGATATTATATCACACTTTTCAAATTATGCACTATTTATTATTTGATGTACTAGTTCGTATCATACACAGGTTCATACAATATGTCAATATGAACTTTTTTAAAATAAGGCTTGACAAGTTCAGAACCTATGAACTGTACTAGCAGTAGGTTCAGAAG
>CAJTRU010000187.1 GCA_910579085.1 uncultured Lachnospiraceae bacterium
TTCCCGTCCCTGTCAAGAATGTACTCCTTTTTCTGCTTCGCTCCCCACTCGCCGCGCTCGTCAAAAGGGCGCATTGTCAGCATGATATGGGCGTGGGGGTTGCCGCCGCCTGTGTCGTGTAGGCATACGTCGGCGCACATTCCCGCCGCCACAAAATGCCGTTCCACATACTCGCGGACAAGGGAAATGCCTTGCTCCCTCGTCAGTTCGCGGGGCAAGGCAATTTCAATCTCCCGTGCAAGTTGGGCGTTCTTCGCTTTCTCGATTTTCTCCACTTCGTTCCATAAAACCGCCCTGTCCGTATATTCAGCGGGGGCGTGGTCGGGTAATAAAATCTCAGTGTGGACGACACCGCCCTTGTGGGTGTAGTCGTGGGTCATTCCGTCAAACTCATTTGTGATTTTTTCCCCCGCCCGGTAAGCGGCGGCGGCAACAGCGGACTTGCCCTTGCCGCGGGATATGACTTTGATACTGCAATGGTAGATTGCCACGCGCCGCGCTCCTTTCTGCGGGTAACTCCCGCCGTTTCCTTTTGTGCCGACAGGCACAAAACGCCGTCTGCAAGACCGCACATACCACATTTATGTGGTATATAAGTGCGCCCTTGCTTTTTGGCAAGGGTAGGGGCGTAAGCCGTTACCCTTGTGCCGCGCCCCCGTCCGCGTCCGCGTCTGCGCCGCCCTCGCGGGCTGTATGGGTGGTTCTGGCGGCGGACGGCGTGTTACCCTGTGCCGCCGTTTCCGCGCCCTGTGCGGGGGCTGTGGGGGCATACTGGGCGGTCAATTCGTCCAGTATGCGGCGGGCGTGGTCGGCGGCTACGGTCTTTTCAAGAAAGGTCTTGAATTGTTCCTCTGTCAGCGGTATGGTGTCGGGGACAAGGCTTTCAAAAAGCCCCATGCGGCGGCATAGGCGTTTTGTCCTGTCCTTGCGCTCCTGCGCCTTTTGCTCCTGCACAAGCTGTCTGCGCCTGTTTTCAAGCTGTCGGATTTCTTCCTCAATGCTCGTGATTTTTTCGGCTTTGGTCTTTGCCATGCGTCAATCGCTCCTTTCGATTTTTGTGTGGAATGGATAGGATAGGAATGGAATGGATTTTTACAGACAATCGGTTTCCCGTTTTATTCCTGCTTATCGGCTAGTATCATTTTCAGCAGCTTGTCGCGGAATGTTTCTGTGCCGCTGTGGTTGAAAAACAACTCCGCAACAATGGTCTGCCCGTTCCTGTGTGTCGTGATGATACCGTCCGGCTTTCGGGGCGGGGCGGGCGTTTCGTTCTTTTCTGTCAATGGGTCGCTCCTTTCTTTGGGCGCGGAAAAGGGATTTCCCGTAATTGGAAAATCCCTCTCGGCTGTCGGTTATTCGGTTTTACTGTGCGGTGGCGGCGGCTTGCGCCTTTTTTCTCGCTCTGTATTCCCGCGCTTTGATACGGTCATACTC
>CAJTRU010000188.1 GCA_910579085.1 uncultured Lachnospiraceae bacterium
CCCCACCATATATTATCTCACAGTATACTCATTTTCTCTTTTAAATTACTCTTTGACCTGATCGGCTGGCTATTTGTTAAGAAACCAAAGAACCTAATGTGGATATGCCCAATTTTAACTATTTGCAGAAAATTTCTATTCTTCCTGGGTCTCCTGCTTCACATTTTGAGAACTTCATCTTAGAATTCATTTGTCCCTCAGTGTCCTCTACTCCTTTGTGTGTCCTTTATTGTTTTTAAAGGTCACCATCAATTTAATCTTTCTTAACTTCTTCCTGGTCTCTTTTCTGCATGTTAATATTGGATTTCTTAAAAAGATATCTTAATGGGAATAGAGAGATGACCATGTTGTTAAGAGCACCATTGTACTGCAAAAAAACTGGATTTGTTTTCTTGAATTCATATCCAATGGTTAACAATCAGCTTTAATGCCAGCTCCATGGGATCTGACAACTCATGTCTCTGTGGTCACCTATACTCTCAAGCTCATGCCCTACTCCCACCCATATAAATAAAGATAATAAATCTTAAAATGAGAGACAAGTTTCATTTGGTTTCATTATTCAAATGAAACCTGATTTTGTCTGATTTCTGAGTCTCTTTGGATCAGTTTTCTGGGTTGCACTTTGTGTAACAAGGCCACATTCCTTTTATCTATCACTCTTTCCCCAACTTGTTGTTTCTCCCTCAGACTTCATACCAGAGATTCTATCTATGTCCTGTCTTTCTCCCCTTCTTCCTAAAAATCCATCTTTTGCTGCCATCCCTGCTCCTCTAAGTCATATCTCCAATTCCTTGCTCACTATGCAGACCACAGAATCTAAGTCCTGTCCATTTTAGCCTGTGTGATATTAGATGTATGCACTGTTCACAGCCTGAGTTGCAACTTTCATCTTCCTTTGATGTTCTTTCCACCATAGTCCATCTCTTCCAACAAAGTGTTCACTAAAAGCATGTCATGTCACACGTATTAATTTTTAGAACAAAACAAATTTTATTGACAAAGATACTGAGGTTGTCAAAGACCCATAGGTACCCAACACAGGAAAACAAACATTTTTTTTCAATCCTATAAGTTTACATTTCTGTACTTTGTGATTTTTTTCAATTTAAGTGATATTTGACACCAGAGTATAGACATAGATATGTAGGTCACCAAGAAATTTGATAAAGTACACAGTAGGATTGGCTAGAACTTTGTAAACAACCTTTCCGAACTTTTTGGATCCATCATCTCTGGTGTACTGCACCCAGGTACCTATTAAGAAGTCATTGTCATCACCTGATCTCGCCTCAGCCAGAGGGGTCTCTGGAATGATGT
>CAJTRU010000189.1 GCA_910579085.1 uncultured Lachnospiraceae bacterium
TTGGTATAATGTAATTATTCAATACAGGCGGTGATATTATGGTTGAGCAACAACAGAAGTTGGTATTAAGTCCCTACATGGAAATATATGAATTAGTCGTTCCAAAAGACAACCTGCTGCGACAGATAAAAGAACTGGTAGATTTTGGGTTTATTTATGAAGAGCTTATTGATAAATATTGTCTTGATAATGGACGCAATGCAGTCCCGCCTGTCAGGATGTTCAAATACCTGCTTCTGAAATCTATTTATGATCTGTCTGATATTGACATTGTGGAACGCTCTAAATATGACATGTCCTTCAAATACTTTCTTGATATGGCGCCGGAAGAAAGCGTAATCAATCCGAGTTCCCTGACAAAATTCCGCAAACTGCGCCTGAAAGATAGGAACCTGTTAGACATGCTGGTCGCGAAAACAGTCCAGATCGCATTGGAAAAAGGCATTATAAAATCAAAATCCATTATCGTGGATGCAACCCATACAAAATCAAGGTACAATCAGAAAACGCCAAGACAGGCGCTTTTAGAACAGTCAAAGAAATTGCGGCGTTCTGTTTATGAAACAGATGAAACAATGAAAGAACGTTTCCCGGATAAAAACACGGAAGATTCCTTGGAAAAAGAACTGGAATACTGTCATGCCCTGATTTCGGTCATCAAAGAAAAAGAAGAACTGTGCAGTTATCCTAAAATACAGGAAAAGCTGAATTTATTAGAAGAATCCGTAAAAGATGATCTGGAACATCTTGAAACTTCACAAGATGCAGACGCAAAGACCGGCCATAAGACAGCGGATACCTCTTTCTTTGGATACAAAACGCATATAGCAATGAGTGAGGAACGTATTATTACAGCAGCCACCGTTACCAGCGGCGAAAAGACAGATGGAAAAGAACTGCCGGAACTGGTTCGCAAAAGCAGGGAAGCCGGAATGGAAGTGGAAATGGTAATCGGAGATAAAGCCTATTCCGAGCAGAAAAATATCGAAGCGGCGCAGGAAGGCGGTTATGAACGGATTTCCAGACTAAACGGCATCATCGCGCAGGGAAACCGGACAAAAGAGGATGAATTTGAATTTAATAAAGATGCAGGGATGTACCAGTGTAAGGCAGGGCATCTGGCAGTCCATAAATACCTGGACAGGCGTGAAAAAGAAAAGAAGAATAAGAATCCCCGCATGACCTACTTTTTTGACGTTGAGAAATGTAAATGCTGCCCGTACAGGGACGGATGCTATAAGGAAGGGGCAAAAAAGAAAACATACAGCGAAACCCTAAAAAGCGATGC
>CAJTRU010000190.1:0-390 GCA_910579085.1 uncultured Lachnospiraceae bacterium
GGTGATGTACCACATAATTTAAAATATTTAGGAGAACATTTACATTCCTATGTTGATGCAACGGTTAAAGAATTTATTATTAAGCTATCAGGAAATATACCTTTTGAATCAGTAGAGGATGTTATTGTGGATATAAGATTTGCTATTGATAATTTAGACAATGTCATAGGGAAGGACACAAATATTGATGACAGAATTATAAATATTTTAATTCATCCAGAAATAGGAAGTGTAATGCATTGTGTACAACATCTTGAAGAAATGGATGATAACGAATAGTTTTTTACATAGCCGAGAGGTTTTCATTTACGAAAATCCCTCGGCTTATTTTATTTTCAAGGAGGTGTGTGATTGAATTACCAAGAGTACAGACAGTCCCTTAATCAAAAA
>CAJTRU010000190.1:399-1098 GCA_910579085.1 uncultured Lachnospiraceae bacterium
AGGCACGACGAACGTCTACTGCACCGCCGAGCATGACAGCCTAAAGATTTCCAATGGCAAATGGTACTGGTGGTCGAGGGGCTTCGGCGGTTATTCTGCCCTTGATTATCTGATGAAAGTCAAGGAATACGGCTTTGTGGAAGCCGTGGAAACCCTCACGGGGCAGACGATATCTCATGGGCAAAGACCAACTACGGCGGCTATTCCTATGCAAATGCGGTGGAGTTTTCCGCAATGCAGGCACAGCGGCTCGGTTGGGAGAAGTACGGCGACACACAGTATCCCGCCCATGTATTACGCTACTACCCATACGGGCGGGCATTCACAAGCGGAGGAAACCAAGCCATTGTAGAGGTCGCTTTGACACAGCTCGGCAATGAGGGAGGACAGCCTTATTGGAGTTGGTACGGCTTTGACGGGCGTGTGGAATGGTGTGCCTGCTTCGCATCGTGGTGTGCCGACCAGTGCGGCTATCTGGAAAGCGGCATTATCCCGAAATTCTCCCTCTGCTCGGACGGCGTAAACTGGTTCAAAGGCAGAGGACAATGGCAGGATAAAAACTATGAGCCGCAGGCAGGCGACATTATTTTCTTTGATTGGGGAAATGACGGCTCTATCGACCATGTGGGAATCGTGGAGAAATGCGAGAATGGCACGGTCTACACCGTGGAGGGCAATTCTGGCGATGCCTGTAAGCAG
>CAJTRU010000191.1:0-492 GCA_910579085.1 uncultured Lachnospiraceae bacterium
CTCTAACCGTAAACATTTTATTTTACAAGCTTTTAAGCGATTTCTAATTCGTGAGGCATCGGGGACTCGAACCCCGGACAACTTGATTAAAAGTGTGGTAAGCGCGCCCCTGTGACCCTTGATTTTCCTACATTCTTCATTATTCTTTTCTTTTTTAAGCGTTTTCTTTGAGCGGTTTTGTGCTCTTTTAGCTTATTTTGCTTTCTTTTTTTATTTTTTTAATTTAGTCTGTTGCAAAATAAACACTGTCTGTTTCCATGCCTTCCTCTATTCTTCAGTTATCCTATTGATTGATAATGCTTTTGTAAAGCTTTGTACTGCTTTCACATACTGTACTTTTTGTCTTATTTGTTAGACTCTGGTACATATTTGATGTCGTTGTTATGCTGTCTCCCATTAACATACTGTCCCTGTTGATGGTGGCGTTGTTCCTGTTGATGGTGGTGTTGTATCTGATGTATCTACATCTTTCATCAGTTCTCTATATAATGC
>CAJTRU010000191.1:546-963 GCA_910579085.1 uncultured Lachnospiraceae bacterium
TACTGTATCTTCTCCTACAGAATTAACTCCATTGCTTTCATCTGTTTCTTCTATGCTTGTTGCTTCATTCTTTATAGTACTTGTTGTTTCTTCTATACTGCTTGTTTCTTCTATAGTACTTGTTTCTTCTATAGTACTTGTTTCTTCTATGGTACTTGTTTCTTCTATACTGTTTGTTTCCTCTATACTGCTTGCTTCTTCTATACTTGTTGTTTCTTCTATGTTCTCCATAACTTCCATGTTGTCTGCTTTTTCATTTCCATTGCTACAGGCTGTTAAACTAATTGATGCCATTAAAACCATTATTGCCAATTTCTTCATTTTTCCCCTTGCTCCTCCTTTATTTGGGAACAGCCCCACTCTCAGACTGCTCCCGCTTCTTCTGAATTAGTCTGGAATTACCATGTTATCCAAAAA
>CAJTRU010000192.1 GCA_910579085.1 uncultured Lachnospiraceae bacterium
TCCATCCACAGGGGGCTGGTTAATCCCCGGCACCTGGCTCTTGCCGGTGACGGCACCCCTGTCCGTACTGCCGCACAGCAGCGCAAAAAACGCATTTGCCATTGTAAGGACAAAGGCTGTTCTTCTTGTAACTGTAAACGCCATTATTCCCAGCCCGACTGTAACTGGGGATGGGACTCTCACCGGGAATGTTATTTCTTCGGATACCACCTCTACATGTATGTGGCTTCCGATTCCTTCAGCGACCTCCCTGTGTTTCCGCTTTTAGAGCGGGCCTCCCGGCATGACATGCTTTCCTTCCTGCATTCCTTTTTCACCATGAAAGCATATCTTCCGAAATTCCGCATTGAAAAGCTCCTTCTGGATTCTGCACACGACGCTTACCCTGTTTATGAATACTGCAGACGGGAAGATATCACACCGTTTATCGACCTCAATCCCGGACATACCGGGCATTTTACCTATAAGGACGATTTCACAATCGATGACGATGGTGTCCCTGTCTGTAAAATGGGCTTACGTATGCATAAAGATGGATATGAAGCTGCCAAACACCGGGCAAAATACCGGTGCCCGAAATCAAACCGGAAACGCGGCTGCTTTTGTGAACACCCCTGTTCACCGGCAAAATATGGAAGAACCGTACACATCTTTACCGATGACAATCCAAGGTTATTTAACATACCGCCAAGGGACTCTAAAGCATGGGAAAAGGAATATGACAGAAGGACTTCCGTGGAGCGCTCCAACAAGCGGGAGAAAGAGGACTATAAATTAGAAGACGGCAGGCACCGCTCGACGAAGATGTGGTACTGCCGCCTCTACGGCATCATGATGCTCCAACATCTTGATGCCTGGGAAATGCCATCTGCTGAGGCATTTCAAGAATCATTATTAGGATTGACCGCCTAATAATGATATCTTAAGC
>CAJTRU010000193.1:0-585 GCA_910579085.1 uncultured Lachnospiraceae bacterium
CATTTGTGGTAAGCCCTGCTTCAATACGCATTTGGCTCTTAGTCATTCCCCTCTCTAAGAGCAAATGCCACAGAGGTAAGTAACTGACTTTCCGCATAGCAACCCTCCATTGTTCGGCTAATTTTTCCTGCCCGTTTTCTGTATCTGTTTTGTTTATTCTATCAGAGATATTGCCTTTTATCAATCAAATCTTGACTGTTGACGGTATTTCCTGTTGTTTTGCAAATCATATTTTTGCTACACCTATTTGGGTATGAAGTGATTGATATGATTGATTGGTTTCGGTGCTGATAAATGATTTTCTTCCGTTAATTGTCGGAGTTTTGAATTGCGGAATATCATTGACGGGTGTATAACACACTACACTTTGCAAGCAAAGTTGTGTACCAAAAGGGGCGTTGCCCTCTTTGGATTCCACCACAAGAAAAGGCGGTATGCTCCACCCTCGCCGAGGATTGCATATCGCCTTTTCTTGTCTTAAAGCATGGCTCGCCGCTATAATGCGGTATTTTGTTGTCCATACTTAAAGCGGACATTTCTAATGAAATATTCGCAAAGAACACGTCAAGGAAAATCAAGAGCGTA
>CAJTRU010000193.1:595-839 GCA_910579085.1 uncultured Lachnospiraceae bacterium
CCTGTCTGCGGAGCTTCCCCCGGCGTTTCCCGTCAAGGGCTTCCGATTCGTGGATTACGATTTTCTCCACAAACTCCCGTAACAGGGTAGGGGTGAGTTCCTCAAAGCTGGTGTACTTGCGTACCACTTTCATAAACTTTTCAGCGTTTGCCGTGGCTTCCAGCGTCTTAGAAAGCTCGCTCTGCAAGGCGGCGGCTTTCTCTTTCAGTTCCTTTTGCTCGGCTTCGTAGTCTGCCGACAATTC
>CAJTRU010000194.1 GCA_910579085.1 uncultured Lachnospiraceae bacterium
CTCTGGTGGTATATCTATGCGCACCCTGTAAACAGGGTGAATACGTTACCTCGGCTTTCCAGTGTCCTCGCCTTTGTCATTCTGTACCGCCCTCGCTTTCATTTTCGGCATTGGGGAGAGTGGATTGTGGGGGAGTGGTTTCTCGGCTTTCTGACTTGATTTTAGATATAATCTGCTGACACTCCCTTGTCTGCAAAGCAACCGACAAGATACGGTTTAACTCGCCCTCGTCATAGCGGTAGCAGTCGGGGAAATACTTCACAATGATACCGCCCATGATGTACTTGTGGTGGTTCTCGGCTTTGCGTTTTTTCTCGTTCTGCTTTTTCTTTTCGTTGGCTACACGCTGTTGCGCCTGTTTCAATGCCTGCAATGCTTTTTCTAAGTTTTTGCTTGTGTCATTCTTGCTCTCAATCATTTCTGATACCTCATTCTTTCTGTGCTGTGTTAATAGTTTCTGAAAATAAAAAAGGTAGCGGATTGTCTGTTAAGATAACCGCTACCTAAAGGTAAACAATATTCAGTTTTATTATTCTTTTCTATTTGTAATGTTGTGCATTTTTACATGAAATTATCTTCTGATTTTTTCCTAAACTAATAGATATCAATTCAATATTAGTATCAGTCCTCATAAATTTCAAGAAATGATGTAATTTTTCCATAAGTATATTCATCCTCAATTAAACCAAATTCAGGGTCATAGTATTTGTCATTATAAAATAATACCCAGTGAGTATAACCGCCATTTACATGAACGGTCAAAATAGAATACTTATAAGGCTTAGGGTTTTTCTTTGATATTCGAATATTCCGTTCAGCATGGCGAATTT
>CAJTRU010000195.1 GCA_910579085.1 uncultured Lachnospiraceae bacterium
GAGAAAGAAAGAGAAAAAGAAAGAGAAAGAAAATGAAAGAAAAAGAAAAAGGAAGAGAAAAAGAGGCAGGCTTAGGAGGTAGTTTTAGTTGATTGGAGAAATCATTTCTCTGTGTAGGCAGGCAGGCAGGCAGGCAGGCAGGCAGCCAGCCATAATTGTTTGGTAATGACAGAAACAAGCTATGATAAAGTGTCCTTATAATAGTAGTTAACAGCACAAGATAGCAGGTTAACCAGAGAAGAGGTTAGTTTCCTCAGTCCTTAATATTTTACCTATACCTTAACAGCCAGCAGCTATGCCCTCTGAGCCATCACACATGCATGTATAGATGAATGAATATCTATCTCTCTATTCATTCATTTGTGAGAGACAAAGTACAAGACAAAAACAAACAAGACAGATCAGGCCGGCTGCTCAAGTAAGTTCTGCAGGCATGTGATGGAGGTGGAGTGGGTAGGTGGAATCCAAACTGTGTGAGCAGCTCCATGCCACTTAGTTATCATTATTTGTTTTATGTATGTATGTATGTATGTATGTATGTATGTATGTATGTATGTATGTATGTTTGTACTGCTCTGCTGTACTATTTAAACACCCCCCCCAAAAAAAAAGAAAAAAGAGCAACAGCAAAACTTTACTGACTGACTGCAAATGTTCCTTCTTTGCATATTCAATCCAACCACTCCCAGCTTACTAGGTAATGTGAATTTCTGTGCCAGTAGATATATGTCTGTGTGTGTGTGTGTGTGTGTGTGTGAAATACAATACAATAAAATAAAATTAAAATGCTCAATTTCATCACAATCTTTGTTTTACTTTATTTTTGAA
>CAJTRU010000196.1 GCA_910579085.1 uncultured Lachnospiraceae bacterium
GTATCATACAGACAGAAATTTTTTGGTGTGATGCGCAAAATTACATCTGTCTGGTGTTCCTGTGCATAAATATAATTATGCGCTGTCCCATATCCTGCATCTGCCATTACAAGATCATCTTTTTTTAATGAAAAATGTGTAAGGGATTCTGCTGTATGTTTATCTGTAACTTTTACTTCATACATACGGTCCTGGTTCAAAGAATAACACATATGGATACGCTGCTGTTCCTGTTTTTTCCCATTCTGGCGGACAACAGAGGCATCCACCAGAAGTACATTTTTTGTTTTTTCAAAACCAGACATGTCTGGTTTTGAAAGAAATGATGATAACAGGAAATGCAAAATTTCATATAAAAAACAAGATGATTTTGAGAAATGTTTTCTCCACGAAGTATCAGAAATATCTGGTATCCCAAGTGCATAAGCAGCGGCAGCAAGGATACGGAAAGAGATATTGGAACATGCATATAAAAATAACATTTTTAATAAACCTGATGCAGAACATACCCCTCTCTTTCTTTGTACAGCCCCTGTTTTTCTGGCAAGTCCATCCAGGCATCCTGGTAAGAAAGGAAGTATTTTTTTATCCCATTTTTCAAGAACTTCTTGTAAATTTTTATCTAATTGGGTAAAATTATTTTGTAAATTCATGGCAATCCTCTTTTCTGTAAAAAGTTTCAGGCAAAATTATTTTACACCAAAAAGAGAATTTGTCATGGATTTTTTTGTTTTTGTAATTTTTGTTTACTAATTTTCCTTTAAAGCATATTTTTTAGGCATTTTTTGCTTAAGTTCGCACTTATGGG
>CAJTRU010000197.1 GCA_910579085.1 uncultured Lachnospiraceae bacterium
TTATAAAAACAACCAGAATGGTTTATAACATGTAAAACATTAAAGGATGCTACAAAATGTGGCATCCTTGTTTTATTGCCCAATACAAATCCCCCTTATAGATGGTGTATAAATGTTAGCAAAAACATTAATGCCCTTTAACGGGCTTCATCCATTTCTACATCTGCGAGCCCAGCTCCTTCTGGCAAACCATCTTGTGTCAATGCCCTTTAACGGGCGTATGCCATTTCTACCCTGCCACTTGGGAAGCCCCTGTTTATAAGTCTTTAAAGGGTGTGTTTTCACCAAGATTTTTTAAATTGTTACAAAAGTGTTACATTTTGCCATTTTTTTGTTTTTCCAAAATTTTACAACTAGTTCCAACAAACTTCTAAATAATATTATAACAAACTTTTAACAAATATCAAGCAATTTTTTATCTAAGAAAACAGCACACAAAGAAGCATTGCATCCTTATGTGCTGTAAATAAAAAATATTATATAAATTTCCCCATGTTTAAACAATATTCTTGTTATGGTTTATTACAGCCTGGGCTACTGCCCTTGCAACATCCATCCTGTCTGCTTTATATAGCATATAGTCGTCTTTATCATCCACGAAACATACTTCAACGAGTAAAGCTGGTGCTTTTGTGTGGTTTAAAAAATATAAATCCGTTCTGGCCTTTACACCCCTGTTTGTAAACCCAAGCTTTGCCATCTGGTTACATACACGTTTTGCAATGTCCCCTTTATCATCCACATCCCTTGTAAGCAGGACTTCTGTCCCTCCTGTCCTGCCGTCACCCTTCTTGTCGTTC
>CAJTRU010000198.1 GCA_910579085.1 uncultured Lachnospiraceae bacterium
CTTCTATAGTAGTTGCTTCCTCTATACTGCTCGCTTCTTCTATACTTGTTGTTTCCTCTATGTTCTTCATTACTTCCATGCTGTCTGCTTTGACAGCTTTATTGCCACAGGCTGTTAAACTGATTGATGCCATTAAAACCATTACTGCTAATTTCTTCATTTCCCTTTTTCTCCTTTCTATATCCCTTGCTTTCTAAGACAATATAAATGCCATAATTTCCTAAACTCTTAGTTACTCCCTTAAAAACTTTCTGGTACAGTAAGTTGTATTTGCTACTTTTTGTTGTTTTATAGTTATTATACTTCATATAGCAGTAGTTCGCAACTATTAGAAGCAGTTTCTTTTTTCTACACCTTGTCCATAACTGACTTTACCATTCTTTGTAACACATGAAGGCTTCTTATGATATGTTCATCATCTTCATTATTTGTTAACGATATCTCAAGCAGCTGCATAATATTCAGTACCTCCTCTAGCTCTTCCTTTATGTCTACTATATTTCCTACTATGTTCTTTTCTTCCATGCTGTTATTCCTTCCTTTCTTTCATGTATGTTTTCTTTTGTAAATGCACTTCCAATCCCCTATCCGAAGATTCTTTTCAATTTTCAATGTACCATACCTCATAAACTCCCTTCTTCTTCAATACTCATAAATCACACAGGGATTGTAACGCTGAAAGTTTACCTTGTCTGTAGAGAGTTTTCATAAAGTATCCGAATCATTTTTAGATACTCTCAACAATAAAAAAAGAATTAAAACATTTGATACACAGTTTTAATTCTTTCTTAGATTTGTA
>CAJTRU010000199.1 GCA_910579085.1 uncultured Lachnospiraceae bacterium
GAATAACTTAACCTATTACTCTGTATCACAGCTTTGCAGTGCCTTGAAATTTCCAAGGAGTACTTATTACAAGGCTCTGGTTTGTGTACCTTCAAATAAGCGGATGGAGTATGAGGAATTCGGCAGGAAAGTGAAACAGGCCTTTGAGGATTCCAAACGCAGATATGGGGCTGTCAAACTATGCCGTGTACTCAATGGCGCTGGGACACCCTGCAGCATCAAGCGGGTCCAGAGGCATATGGCAGAGCAGGGACTGCGCTCTGTGGTAGTAAAGAAGTACAACCACCATGCCAATCATGGCAGTATCCCGGATGATAAAGTGAATATCCTGAAACGTGATTTTGGAACGGAAACCATCAACCAAAAATGGTGCACAGATATTACCTACATCCATGTGCAGAAAGAAGGATGGACTTATCTGGCGTCTGTCATGGATTTGTGCAGCCGTAAAATCATCGGCTATGCCTATGGCACGTCTATGACAGCGGAACTGGCAGTGAAAGCGGTAGAGAATGCCTGCCTGAACGTCAGGGATACAAAAGGAATCATTTTGCATAGTGACCTTGGAAGCCAGTATACGAGTAAAACGTTTGAAGATTGCCTGAGCAGGAAAGAAATCCTGCATTCCTTTAGCCGTAAGGGAAATCCATACGATAATGCCTGCATGGAATCCTTCCATTCTGTACTGAAAAAAGAAGAAATATATCTTCATACTTATCAGGATTCAACGGAAGCCCGCAGAGCAATCTTTGAATACATAGAGGGCTGGTATAACCGTAAGCGGATACATAG
>CAJTRU010000200.1 GCA_910579085.1 uncultured Lachnospiraceae bacterium
AATCAGCACCACCCGTATAACGGGTGGTTTGCTCTGCGGCTAAAAGCCTTTATTACCGGCAGCGTCTAAAGGCGCTGTCCTTCACTAACGTTCAGGCCGCATTGCCTTTGCCACTTTTGCTAGCCCCTAAAAGGGGCGTTTGTACTACCTGCTACCCTTAAAAGGGTCTTCATATTCCCTTACGCTCAGTTTATCCATTGCAATATCATGTGTTTCCTGTTCCTGGATATACTTCTTAATAGTTGCCTCATTCAGACCCACGGTACTGACATAATAACCTTCTGCCCAGAAATGACGGTTTCCATATTTATATTTCAAATTTGCATGCTTGTCAAATATCCTTAATGCGCTTTTTCCTTTCAAGTATCCCATAAAACTTGAAACACTTAATTTTGGCGGAATACTCACAAGCATATGTATATGGTCTGGCATAAGATGCCCTTCTAAAATTTCTACTCCCTTATATTTACACAGTTCAATAATAATATCACGTATGCTTTCTTTATATTGATTATAAACTGCTTTTCGTCTATACTTAGGAGTAAACACAATATGGTATTTACACATCCATTTTGTGTGCGATAAAGAATTTACTTTATTTGCCATTAAATCACCTTTCCTTTCTGTAATGCGACCTGAACAATCACATTATACTAAGAAAGGTGATTTTTTGCTATAAGCATTTGCTGCACCACCCGCACAGCAGGTGGTTTATTGTTTCCTGCGGCTCATTTCTCTGTTGAGAAACTCGCTTCGCAGTCAACAGACTAAAGTCATATAA
>CAJTRU010000201.1 GCA_910579085.1 uncultured Lachnospiraceae bacterium
GTATTAAATTAAAATATCCATTTAACCCCATATAAACTGCTTTTTTGTCACTGTCTGTTTCGTCCATGTCCGCATACTGTTTTCTTACTGCTTCTGCCAGTTTTGCCATTGCTGCCTTGTCATCTAGTTGCCTGATAAACTCCCTGTTGTGCAATGCCTGCCTTAATGTATTGTTGTTTTCATTCTCACCCATTACATTTACATATAACATTCCATTCTTTCCTGTCGCTGTTGTACTGGTTAACAGTTCATTGTCCCATGACTTCCTCAGGTCTTTTATTGTATCAAGACTCGCTAGTACCTCCCATGATATTTCAGGCTCAATTCCCTGCTCTTGCTCTGCAAATGCTGGTACTGCAACCTCTATCTCAATACTCTCTCCTCTGTTTATCATACTTAGTAATTCAGACTGGCTTACCGCTGCACAGCCCATTAACTGACTTGCTACGATTGTCAGTGTTATTACTGGTATTACCATTCTTTTTATTCTCATAAACTTCTTATTCATTGTATTGTCCCTTCCTTTCTTTTTTATACCATTTTTATATTTTGTCTGGTATTCGCTGCTGATGTTCACAGTTCTTCCACTCCGCTATTATTAACTGGTCTTTCCCCCTCTATAATACTCACCTGTAATCCCAGTTTGATATCTTGTATTCCTGTACTGCCGTATTGTCCCTCCTCCTGACCCCTGTTATCTCCCCCTTCTCTATTATCCTTTGCCTATATTTACTC
>CAJTRU010000202.1 GCA_910579085.1 uncultured Lachnospiraceae bacterium
CTTGAAGTCTTCCAGCTTCCAGAAATCTTTCATCTGTCGGAAATCTTCTTCGATTTCCGGGCGCAGTTCGTAGGTATTTATGATCTGCCGCGCTGTCTTACTGGTGTCTGTCGTCATAAATACAAAATAGTTGTCTGTTTTTTTATCATGTACAACACAGGCATTAATGGGGACATCTTTTTCTGGCTCGTCGCTTTCCCATAATGGCCCCAGGTCTTTAAATAGTTTGTCATCTCCCGTGACAGGAATCCCCTGTCATTAATCAATATGTCATTTTCATGGAAACAGGAAGTGTTCGCAAGCATCTCCCTGCACTGTTCCATGTCATGGGTCTTAAGTGTTCCAAACACGACTTCTTCCGCTATCCCTGAATCATCCAGGACACCTCTTAGGACACCGAGCTTATATCCGCGCATGGTTTCCCCGTCTATCTTTACCACATAATAATTTTCATAATTCTCATTGTCCAGGTTAACAAGAACTTTTGTGCAGTCCAATATGTGGATACATGGCTGGATATCCAGTTCTTTCATCAGATGTTTCTGTACATAATCATTGTAGAAGCAGACCCATTCTTCGCTTTTGTATTTTGCAAGGAGCCTGCGCATCACGCTTTCTGAAAAAAGTCCTTCATTCACATCCCGCTCATTATCCCAGATATTCCATCCCAGCTCAGCCAGGAGCTCTGCTTC
>CAJTRU010000203.1 GCA_910579085.1 uncultured Lachnospiraceae bacterium
TGTAGCCATATAGTTTTAGTTCTGTGCCTGATGCATCATATGCAATTCCCCTCATACTGCTTTTCAGTATCTTATCTTTAAAGGGCTTTATATAGCTATTTTCCAGCCCTATTACAGTATAGGTTGCACCCGTATCTATTTTTGTTGTTACATTCACTAAGTTATTATCTATTTTAAACCTTATTCTTGTAAAGTATGACTCCCTATTAAAAGCATGCGTAATTGGATTAGCCTCCTTACTCATTTCTGATCTGTTTATTCCCATATTTTTATATTTCCCCTTTTGCATAAATTGTATCTATTGTATATTCACCCTTGGGATCGTATTCATATGAATCATATATCGCTTCGCCATATTCTTCATTTGCTTTGCCATTATACTTATAACCTAATTCCTCATTTTTCTTGTCAAGTATTATATAATAAATATACGCTAATGTATAACATCCTCCTAAACTTAATCTTTTTCTGCCAGTACGGTCTGAAGTGATTAATATGCTGCTTACCAATGAATCCTGCAATTCCTCTACGCTAATCTCTTTTTCTGTATTCAATACTTTGTACACATAAGGTTCTACCTGTTGCACCTCCAAACCATAGTCTTGAAACACCTTGTCTACATTAATATTTTCCATACGTACCATCCTTTCTCTAAATGAACTTGTATTTTATCCCTTTTC
>CAJTRU010000204.1 GCA_910579085.1 uncultured Lachnospiraceae bacterium
GATGGAAATAAAATTTCTTTAGTACAATTATTAAAAGAAGCAGAAAAAAGGCAGGAAAAAATGGTGGATGTCTTTGGGTTTTGTAAATACAGGACAAAAACTGCCTTTGGACGCATCATTGCTGGAAAACTGCCAGAAGGACAGGCAGAAAAAGCAAGGAAGCGAAAAAAAAGAACAGCAGTAAGAAAACAAAAACAGATAACAGATGATACATTGTTTTGTGCAGGGTGGATGGTTGTAATTACATCTTTAGGGGCAGGATATTGCGGTGAAGAAATTTTACATCTGTACAGAAGCCGCTGGCAAGTGGAACTTTTGTTTAAACGTTTTAAACAGAATTTTTCTGTTACTTCTTTAAAAGCAGGAAATAAAAACTATGCAGAAACAGAAGTCCTTCTGTGGCTTATAATATGGGCAATATCAGAACGCCAGCTGTTTCTGGCAGAATGTTTCCTTGCTGGAAAAGGGGAAACTGTAAACTGCTCTCTTTATGAAAAATGCAAAATTTCTTTTTTAAAGATAAAGGAAATTTTATGCCTGCCATGGGGACAGTTTATTAATTTTACAGATAAAAAGTATTCACGTTATTTGTCAAGAAAAAAGCTATACCGAAAAAACCAGAATAACGAGTTCCATACAGCAATTTTACCAGGATTGCTTGCTTAAGTTCGCACTTATG
>CAJTRU010000205.1 GCA_910579085.1 uncultured Lachnospiraceae bacterium
CAGTGCCTTTTGTGCCTGTAAGCTTATGGGCTATAAATTCACAGCCTTTCTTGGTTACTTTGTAACAAGGATATTCTTTTCCCCTGTCTGTTTTATAGGTTGCTTCTATGAAGAAATCTGACTGGGGAATTTTTCCCAGTGAAAACTGCTTGCAGTATCTGCGTATATCTTTAAGCAATTCATTATGGTTCTTTTCGACCATTTCAGATACTTCTCGGCTGCTCAATACTTGTTCTGTATCTTTCATGATTAATTCTCCTTTCAAAAAAACTATTGAAAGAAATTCCTAACCGTGATAAGATATTTCACGGAAGGAAACTTCCCGTATAAGAGCGTTGATTGACTTTTGCGGAGCGTCAACGCTCTATTTTTTTGTTAGCTTTCCATGTAATTCATCAACCATTTTCTCAAGCAAATCTGTTTTTGTTTCCCCTGTAATATCAGCACATTCTTGAAACTTTCTTACAGTTGTTTCTGTTGCTCTTAATGCAATTTGCTTATTTTTTGGTTCATTTCCTACTATTGGTCTGCCAGTTCTAGGCGACATATTTACCACCTCACTTTTGCCTAGGCGTAATATAACATATGCCTAGGCAAAAGTCAAGAACTTTTTTAGTCTTTAAAAAAGTATTGCCATATATCAAAAAAA
>CAJTRU010000206.1 GCA_910579085.1 uncultured Lachnospiraceae bacterium
CCCGGTCGGGCGCGTTCCGTTTAGGCGCAGAGGGGGCCTGCCGTTCCCCGGCCAGCCTTGCCGCCTCTTTCATCTGCTCGGCAATCGGGCGGGGCCTGCCCTCCCGCAGTAGGCCGGACACCTCCGGGGCGGGCCGGAGCTCATAGTCCGCCGCCTGCTTTTCCGTCAAAGGCTTTGTGTAGGTCAGATGCCCCCACGCAAGGAACGCGCCGCCCTCCACGGATACGCGCTTGTCGTAGTTTACGATTTCGTCCGGGGCGTTGCCTGCAGGCTTGGGGAACGTACCGATGTCAACGGGCCGCTGGGTGGAATAATACTTGTAAAGGCCGGGGGCCTCAATCTGCGCCACCTTGACGGAGAACTGCTGCTGGTAGTTTTCCACACGCTCCAGCAAGTCCTGCTCCAGCGCGGCCCGGTCACTGCCATAATGCCCCCACTCATACTGCCTTGCGCCGTGTTCGTCATCGTAGCAGGCCCATGTCACAAAGGGGGAGGGGGCCCGGGGATGCTCCCCCAGCGCAAAGCCCCGGCCATTCTCCAGCATGACGGCCTTTAAGATTGTATAGCCTTGATTTCTGTCCATAGTAACCTCCTCTCAGATGTTAGCTTTTGGGCCGGAAAACGGGGGCCGGAC
>CAJTRU010000207.1 GCA_910579085.1 uncultured Lachnospiraceae bacterium
AGGTAACACCTGTTTTTTTCTTCCCTGCTTCTGGGATGTTGGTCACTGGGACTATGTCTACTTCCAGCCATTCCTTCCCACAGTAGATTTTCTTTTCACGTATAAAGTTTTTCCTTTTACCCTTTATATGCTTTCTTTTTTTACCTGCCATATGCATACCCCTCTTATACTTTGTGTAAAATATACCTGGTTATATTAATATTTAATGTTTATATTATTTATTTAATGGATATTAATATAATATTAATAATATATATTTTATTTATTTTTATATCATATAAATTAAATATATAAAAAGTATTAATGGTTAAGTTGTTAATACCTTATACAAGGTCTTTAAAAGCCTTATGTTTTTTAATTTTTAAATACCTGTTGATTTTTCCATTTACGCATAGTATAATAAGGGTGCTCCAAAGCGTAACGGATTAAGCATCTGTATAGCTTCCTTCTATACAGATGCTCCTTTTTATTGTCCTGTATTGTATATTTCTTCCCTGTGCAGCGCATGGATTTTATGTCCAGCACAGAAATCAAATTCCATCTGTGCACCTTTAACCACAAGCATGTCCTGCTTTTCTTTCTGCCTTTCCATGCTATTCCTGCAATCATCACATATGCCGTTTATAA
>CAJTRU010000208.1 GCA_910579085.1 uncultured Lachnospiraceae bacterium
AAAATCAGTGGCAAGAATTACAAAGTAACTTCTATTGCAAATAATGCGTTTAAGAACAACAAGAAGCTTAAAAAAGTTACAATAGGTGTTAATGTAAACAAGATTGGCAAGGCTGCATTTAAGGGCTGCAAGAATTTAAAGAGCATTACAATTAAGGCTAAGAAACTTACAGCTAAAAAAGTAGGGGCTAATGCATTTAAGGGAATTAACAAAAAGGCAACATTTAAAGTTCCAAAGAATAAAGTTAAGGCATATAAGAAGATAGTTAAGGCTAAAGGTGCAGCTAAAACAGTAAAAGTTAAGAAATAGTATCTTAAGCAGTATTTAGTTATGCAGTATCTGGCAAAAAATAAAACCACTGGCGGTTAATGCTAGTGGTTTTTTGTAATTTGGCTGGCTGTTAATGATATCCTTTTTGTATTAATATTTGTACAACAATAACTATTACACTGTATAATAAGTGACTGGCAAAATCATTCCCGCCACCCCCATTTCCAGTTGTCTTTTTATTTTGTGTTTTATTGCAGGCTGCTGGTGACAGGTTTTGCGTGCCAGATGACAGCAATATTCCATAAAAGGGGTACTTTAAGCCCGCCGGCATTTAAGCTATATCT
>CAJTRU010000209.1:0-334 GCA_910579085.1 uncultured Lachnospiraceae bacterium
CTGTTTTTCTTCGGGGTTCTCCTTGCTCTGCTTTACGTTGTAGGACACTTTCTCGGTCTTGAAGTTCACAAGGCAGCCCGTGTATTCCCGGTTTTCAAGGATATGTACCACGGTGTTCGCCGCCCATTTGCACTCATAGCCGGGGTGGTAGCGGCGTGTGCTTCCCGTCCGGCGGTATTCCAGCGTTCCCGGCGTGGGGATTTGCTGCTCCGTGAGCATACGGGCTATCTTGGTCGGACCGTTCCCGGCAAGACATAAGCTGTATATCTGCTTCACCACGGGGCGGCTTCTTCGTCAATGATGAAATTTTCGTCCTCGTCCATGAGGTAGCCGT
>CAJTRU010000209.1:389-603 GCA_910579085.1 uncultured Lachnospiraceae bacterium
GTCTTACAAAAGCCGTTGAACGTATACATGATGTGTTCCTTGTATGCTTTTGTGCAAGGCATAGATGATTTCCCCTTTCTCCCACATAGGGCGGTGTATGGTTTACGGTTACGTTTTTATAAATTAAGGGGTAACAGCACTTTAGACTATTTCCCCTTAGTTGCGTTAGCTCTATAAAATATTAACTGATAAAAAAATCTACTCAATGTTCCTG
>CAJTRU010000210.1 GCA_910579085.1 uncultured Lachnospiraceae bacterium
TCCGGCTTCATATCCAGTGAATGGTGTGCAGGAAATACTTCCTTTGCAGGCAATGCCGCAACTTTTTCCAAAGAATCAAGGTATGCTTCCGGGTCAGTAGACGGATAATAAGCAAACAGAATATCTTTATAAACCAAATCGCCTGTAAATAAATATCCCCTGCTTTTTTCCCAAAAGCACAAATGCCCCGGAGAATGTCCGGGAGTATGCAGCACTTCAATTTCCCTGCCGCCAATATCAATGATGTCATGGTCTGTCAGCACTTTTGTTGGTATACCCTGAAACAATTCATAATCGCTCACGCAAAACCCTTCGGGCAAATCACAGCGGTCTATGACCATCTCTCTTATCGTTTCAATTAATAAAGGGAATTTACCATTCAGCCAATCCAATTCATCAGCATGGGCATAAAAATCCGGGAAATACTTATGCCCGCCAATATGATCCCAGTGAATATGCGTGGCTACTGCCGTAATTGGCTTATCGGTAAGTTTCAGCACTTCCTCATAGATATTGGAAATGCCAAGCCCTGTATCAATAAGCAGACTTCGGGTATTTCCATTCAACAGATAGCAATGCGTTTCCTCCCAATGGCGGTATTC
>CAJTRU010000211.1 GCA_910579085.1 uncultured Lachnospiraceae bacterium
GCTCAGTGGAGTTCATGTATTCTCAGCACCTCTGTAAAATTCCAGACATGTCTATTCATATCTGCAACACTGTGGGGTGGAGTCAGGTAGATATCCCAATAGTGTATTGGCCAGTCAAACTAGTCAAAATGGTGAGAGGGTTTCACTCTAAGAGAGCAAGTGTTGAAGACATTCTACACATTACTTAACATATGTGTATGTGTGACATCAGACTTGGGAACAGAAACTGCACTCATATACAGACACTAATCACCCTACCATACCACCCATGAAACCTTGAGTTCCGCAGATCTATAACCCATGTGTCTCTAAGTATGAAATAGGAAGTTTTATATTCTCATTGTCTTGTTAATCCTGTTTTCTGTCAAATGCTAGAAGCTAAACCAATGTATTCTCAGACTCTGGATGGTACGTCATAACTTTTGGTCTTTCTGGAATAGCAACCAACTATCAGCAGAGACACTTTTCAATTTACCCTGGCTTACAGGTTCAGAAATTCAGTCCATTATCATCAAGGTAGGAATATGGCAGGATCCTGGCAGGCATGTGCATTTGGAGCTGAGAGTTCTACATCTTCATCTGAAGGGTGCTAGGAAATGATT
>CAJTRU010000212.1 GCA_910579085.1 uncultured Lachnospiraceae bacterium
GCGGCTTCGTACAGCTTGTTCACTGGAAGCACATTTGGAATTTGCCAGCCAGTCTGCTCTTTGGCAGTTCAATTTATAAAAATATTTTCTATAATAAACCCTTAACTAAATGACATTGCGCTGATTTGGTAACGGCAGGTCACACAGCGTAAGCGTACCCTTTTTATGGAATATTGCTGGCATCTGTGCACTGGAAACCTGCCATAATAAATCTATAATAGAACATATGATATAAGATAACTGTAAATTATGGGGTGGTGGGGATTATTCTGCTAGTCATTTATTAGACAATGTAATAGTAATTGTTGTATATCTGCCAATACAAAAAATGTACCATCAGGTCTCCGTTTGTCTAAACCATCTCCCCCACAACATAATTTTCAGTTAACAAGTATTTTTCTGGAATTTTGCCAACATACAGCAGATTTTACGTGTCCAGGCTAAATATTCTTGTATGACAGGTGCACTTTAACACCATGGGCTTTATGTGCCGCTGCGTGGGCTAACGTGGCGGAATGTCATTTAGTTAAGGATTTTGGCAGAAATGTTTTTGGAAGGTGCCAAAGAGCAGACTGGCTGGCAAATTCCAAATGTGCTT
>CAJTRU010000213.1 GCA_910579085.1 uncultured Lachnospiraceae bacterium
CTACTAAATAATTTCCACTGATAAACCCTTTATCCCCAGTTTCTACCTCATACTCATACCAGTTTGATTCCTCTTTTACCTGTCCAGTAAGATGCACTAACTCGCCTTTGTTGCATTCACCAAATAATTCATATGCCTGTTCATTTGGTCCCATGTATGTGTTGCACCACTCCTTCACATACATATTCTTATCTATTGCCTCTATTGTATATTTTGTTTGCTCCACTTCCTCTGCTTCTGGTATCGGATTTGATGCCACTGTTTCTTCTATCTGCTTTTCCAATTCCTCCTCTGGTGTCAGCGTTTTTTCATTCTCATACACTCCCATTGCATAGCTAAACTGTTCTATCCCTTTTTCCTGCTTTAATGTTTCTACTATAAACTCTACCGCTTCTACCTTCGTTATCGCTTCTGCCCACCTTGTTTCATTTCCTATTATTCCTTTATTCTTCGCTATCACCAACCCTTTATATAATTCCCCTGGTATTCCTTTGTCTGGATTCTGTAATGCATACGTTAACTCATAACTCCTCCAGTATTCTTTCTTTTCCCCACTCTCTATAAACTTTTCCTTTTCCGCTATGTTCCCTCCAT
>CAJTRU010000214.1 GCA_910579085.1 uncultured Lachnospiraceae bacterium
GCTGGCTGGTGGATGACTGCGTGAAATTTGTGGAACGGGAAATTCGCCGGGGCAGCAAGTACGATGGTATCATTATGGATCCTCCCTCCTACGGCAGAGGCCCCAAGGGAGAGATCTGGAAAATGGAAGAGAGCATATGGCCCTTCCTGCAGCTCACCGGCCAGCTCCTGTCCAAAGACGCCCTCTTTTTCCTGATCAATTCCTATACCACTGGCCTGCAGCCCGCCGTGCTGACCTGTCTGGCCCGCCAGGCGCTGCCTCCCTCTCTGGGCGGCAGAGTGGAGGCACAGGAGATCGGCCTGCCCATTAGTTCCGCAGACCTGGTCCTCCCCTGCGGAGCCTCCTGCCGTTGGACCAGGGAATAGCCAGGTATAAAACCCCTGCGCAAAAGAGTTCCCAGTTAAAAGGAAATAAGTTTCGAACAGGCGGTACAGCCCCGCTTGCAAGGGCTGTACCGTCTTTTCCGATTTCTATACGCCCGAATATGTGTTTTGCCAATGAGTTCACGATTCTCGTTATATAACTCCCTTTTCGGAAAAATGTTCCCATTCACTACTCCACAAATAGTAATTTGTTAATGGCT
>CAJTRU010000215.1 GCA_910579085.1 uncultured Lachnospiraceae bacterium
AGCACCAGCGGCTTCGTACAGCTTTTTCATGGAAGCACATTTGGAATTTGCCAGCCAGTCCACTCTTTGGCAATTTATAAAAATATTTTCCACCTAAACCCTTAACTAAATGACATTGCGCTACGCCAGCCCACGCAGCAGTGCATAGTATCCCTAAATATAAAAAAGGAAACTGCCGTTCTTTTTTTATATTTAAAACGGGATACAAACACTGGCGGGACTGAAGTGCACCTGTCATGGAATAATATTAGCTGGAACACCTAAAACCTGCTGTACAACAACAAACACAAAAATACAACATACATGTAAAACAAATATTATACCTGGAAATTATAGTGTGGGGAAAGTGACTTAGACACACGGAAGACTGCTGCTGTTTTATTTTTATATTATAATACCAGTATACCAATGACTGGTATACTGTATAATAAGTGGCTGGCAGAATAATTCACACCACCCTGTCAGTTATCTGGTAATTTTGTATTTTCTTGTAAAGTTCTGATGACAGGTTTTGCGTGCCAGATGCCATGAATTATTCCATAAAAGGGGCACTTTAA
>CAJTRU010000216.1 GCA_910579085.1 uncultured Lachnospiraceae bacterium
ACAGCTTTTTCATGGAAGCACATTTGGAATTTGCCAGCTAGTCTGCTCTTTGGCAATTTATAAAAATATTTTCTACATAAACTCTTAATTAAATGACATTGCGCTACGATAAGCCACCGAGCGGCACATAAAGCCCCTATATCCCAAAGTAAACTAACGTTTCCACTGGAACATAGGGACTTAAATGCCGACGGGCTCAAAGTACCCCTTTTACGGAATAGTTCTGGCATCTGGAACGCAAAAACTGTCACCAGCTATTTACAATAAACTCCAAAACAAAATGATAACTGAAAATGGGGTGTGATGGATTATTCTGCTAGTCATTTATTATGTAACGAAACCGTTAATATTTATGCTTCCGTTCGTCTGGATAATACTTTCCACATCATAATTTCCAGTTATAGTATTATTCTGTTTTTATACTATGTTTTCTGTGGTTTTGCCAGGGTACAGCAGGTTTTGCGTGTTCCATCTAATATTATTCCATTTCAGGGGCACTTCAGCCCCGTTGGCGTTTAAATCCCGTTTCAAATGCCACAAAAAA
>CAJTRU010000217.1 GCA_910579085.1 uncultured Lachnospiraceae bacterium
CTTGCTGAATGATTCGTTGTTACACAATTTTGACCACAATTATATGTTTCTGTCTTTAAACTGCTATGTTCCCCATGTACGAATGGTTTGTATGTTTATTAACTTAGCTGCCACAGTAAGTTGTATTTGCTGCTTTTTGTTGTTTGATAGTTATTATACTGCATACAGTAGTAATCCGCAACTATTTGAAGCAGTTTCTTTTTTACTACAGCTTTGGAAGTATTGCTATGGTTTCTATAGCAATTGCATGATGCCCACTGTATTTCTTACCATGTTCTTATGCTTCTTTTGTAAGTGCACTTCCAATCCCATGCCCCAAGATTCTTTTCAATGTACCATACTTCATAAACTCCTCTCTTTCATTACTCTAAATCATACAGGGATTGTAACGCTAGTACTTTACTTTGCCTGTAGAGGTTATGTATTTTTCTAAAAAATATAGTTCTCTCTTTTTTCTTAATGCTATGTCGTTTTGTATCTTTTCTTAATGCTATGTTTGACATTACCAGATGCCATGTATCTTTTTCTAAGAAGTATAGT
>CAJTRU010000218.1 GCA_910579085.1 uncultured Lachnospiraceae bacterium
GGAATAATTCATGGCATCTGGCACGCAAAACCTGTCACCAGCAACCTGCAATAAAGCATAAAATAAAAAGATAACTGAAAATGGGGGTGGTGGGGATTATTCTGCCAGCCACTTATAGACAGTGTAATATCCAATGCTTTCATATATAGTATATTAATACTAAAATAATACCACTATACTTCCATCCGTCTAAGCCACTTCTTCCACACTATAATTTCCAGTTATAATATTATTTTGTATGTATATTATATTTTTTGTAGTTTGCTGGTGTACAGCAGGTTTCTTGTGTTCCAGCTAAATATTATTCCATGACAGGGACACTTCAGCCCCGTTGGCGTTTAAATTCCGTATTTAATGCCACAAAAAATGTTAGTTTTTTATGGCATTGGGATTTTATGCGCCATTACGTGGGCTGACGTAGCGCAATGTCATTTAGTTAAGGGTTTTGGCAGAAATGTTTTTGTAAACTGCCAAAGGCTAGATTAGCTGGCAAATTCCAAATGTGCTTACATGAACAAGCTGTACGAAGCCGC
>CAJTRU010000219.1 GCA_910579085.1 uncultured Lachnospiraceae bacterium
GCTGAAGTGCCCCTGTCATGGAATAATATTAGCTGGAACACTTGAAACCTGCTGTACACCAGCAAACACAAAAATATAACATACATGCAAAACAAATATTATAACTGGAAATTATGGTGAGTGGAAAGTTATTTAGACGAGCGGAAGCACAAGGGTGTCTTTTTTATATTAATCTCACATATAGCAATAATTATTACGCTGTATAATAAGTGGTTAGCAGAATAATCCCCGCCACTCCATTTGCAGTTATCTGGTTATTCTGTGTTTTATTGTAAATTTACAGTGACAGGTTTTGCGTGCCAGATGCCAGCAATTATTTGGTAAAAGGGGCACTTTGACCCCGCCAGTGTTTGTAACATAGGGATACTATGCACTGCTGTGTAAATTACCATAGCATAATGTCATTTAGTTAGGGGTTTTGACAGAAATATTTTTGGAAAGTGCCAAAGATTAGATTAGCTGGCAAATTCCAAACGTGCTTACATGAACAAGCTGTACGAAGCCGCTGGTGCTTAAGCCCTGTACTTTAG
>CAJTRU010000220.1 GCA_910579085.1 uncultured Lachnospiraceae bacterium
AAAGAGCCTCCATTTTTTTCTGTATGGCTTTGTAATATCAGAATTGTCAATTACAATTACACAACTTTTTTCATTAATTTCTTTTTTCACAAGCTTTATATAATTTTTCATTATATTTTCTTTACCATCAAAAGAAAAAAGATTTTTTGACAGCCTGTCAATTGTTTTTTTCAGGCTGGTATTCTTTTCAAGTGAACGTGCAATTTCACTCAGATGTACTGTATTGCTTTCCAGTATTCCATAAAGCATCTGGAGTATAAATTTTTTTGCCGGGCATTTCATACCTTTTGAAATTTTTTGTGAAAAAACTGCTAAATCCTCTTTTAATTTCCCTGACAGTCTGTTATAATTAACAACGCAAAAACACTCCTTTGTCAGATTTTTTGTCGTGATTAAATTATAACATTTTTGGGCGTGTTTTTGCTTTTTTTGTGAAATAATTTTTATTAATAAAAGTTATATACTGCTTATATCCATTTTTAAATTACATTTGTAATTTAAAAATGGGGAAACTCAAA
>CAJTRU010000221.1 GCA_910579085.1 uncultured Lachnospiraceae bacterium
TGCTTCTCTTCATCAGTCAAGTTGTTGTCTTGATCGATTGCGTTCTTAGCTTCATTAACTGCAGTATTAAGGTCACTTGTTGCTTGTTCTTTAGCAGCTGACTTAGTTGGTACTTCAATAGAATTAATTTCTTTAATGCCATTGTCTTCTGCTTCAGTAACTCCAGCGTTGGTAGTTGCATTATCAATGGCAGTATTAGCAGCATTTTGTACTTCAGCTACTTCTTGCTTCAATGTAGCTTTTTCTTCAACTGTTAAGTTTGAAGAATCAATTGCATTGTTTTTAGCTTCAGCAGCTTCTGTAACTGCCTTCTTAGCAGCTTCTTTGGCTGCTGATTCAGTTGGTACAGTAACATTATCAATTGCCTTAACACCCTTGTCCTGAGCTTCAGTTACTGCCGTGTTTGTAGTTGCAGCATCTATTGCTCTATCTGCTGCGTTTTGTGCTTCAGTAACTTCTTGCTTCAATGCAGCTTTTTCTTCAGCTGTTAAGTTTGAAGAATCGATTG